>JALYQW010000128.1 GCA_030855635.1 Bacteroidota bacterium
GCTGTTCCTCCTCCAGTAAATTCATCATCATCTGACGGAGCTTCGGTTTGGGATGCAAAAAATAACGTGCTTTATTTTACACGCTGTCAGAAAATTAAAAATAAAGAAGGTATCTGCCGTCTTTATAAATCAGTTTATGCAAATGCTGCCTGGGGAACACCTGAGCCGCTTCCATTCGCAACTGAAGATTTTACTACGGGGCATCCTGCATTAACTGAAGATGGTTCAGTCATGTATTTCACGTCTGATATGCCAGGAACGCTTGGAGGAAAAGACATTTTCATGGTTAAGTGGGATGCTGCTTCAAGTAACTGGGGTACACCAACCAATCTTGGAAGTGCCGTGAATACAACCGGAGATGAAATGTATCCTTATGTATCGGCTTCCGGAAAATTATATTTTTCAAGTAATGGTCACCCCGGTATGGGCGGTCTCGACATTTTCCATGCTACCGAAGGCGGTGGATCATGGGGAAGTGTGAACAATGTTAAATCTCCAATGAATTCTCCCGGTGATGACTTCGGAATTATGTTCGATGGTGATGTTACCGGATACCTCACATCTAACCGTGAAGGTGGACTGGGTGCTGATGATATTTATTCGTTCCGTATTCCTCCTCCGGTATTTTCAGTGGCGGGTCGTGTATACGATACCGATACAAAAGAAAATATTGAAGGCGCTACGGTTGAATTATTCGGAAGTGATGGCACATCATTGAGTGTGAAAACCGGAGCAGACGGTATGTATCGTTATGAATTGAAAGGTGATGCCAAATATAAGGTGTCGGCTTCTTATACCGGATATCTTACAAAATTCCTCGAAGTGTCAACCGTGGGTATGGATGAATCCAAAGAATTCGTAGGTGATTTCGACTTCCCATTAAAGTCTACTGCAAGGCCAATCGAACTGCCTGAAATATTCTACGATCTTGATAAAGCATCATTGCGTGCTGAATCTAAAAAAGAACTCGACGGTCTTATTAAGGTGCTGGATGAAAATCCAACCATCACTATCCGTATTGAAGCACATACCGATACACGTGCAAGCAACGAATACAACATCGATCTGTCGAAACGACGTGCCAAATCAGTAGTGGATTATCTCATCAAAAACGGAGTTGACCGCGATCGTTTGACTAGCGAAGGATTTGGTGAAACCAAATCCCGTGTAAGCGATGATGAAATTGCTAAAATGGGAACTACAGCGGAGAAAGAAGCTGGTCACCAGAAAAACCGTAGAACGGAATTCATGGTGTTAGGCACTGATTTCGTTCCTAAAAAGAAGTAGTTTAAAAAAATGCAGTATCGGAAAGCATCCCTGTAAAATGGGATGCTTTCCCTGTTTATAACCTACCGTAATAATATACATTTCAATGACTGACTCATCTCGCTATGGTGCCCGCGGAGTATCATCCGGAAAGGAAGATGTTCACAAAGCCATCAGCAGGTTGGATAAAGGATTATTCCCATCAGCCTTTTGTAAGGTTGTACCCGATTACCTGGGAAACGATCCCGATTGGTGCAATATTATGCATGCTGACGGGGCAGGTACCAAATCATCACTTGCGTATGCGTATTGGAAAGAAACCGGTGACTTATCAGTGTGGAAAGGAATAGCACAAGATGCTCTTGTGATGAACCTCGATGACCTGCTTTGTGTGGGTGCGGTTAACACTATTTTGTTGTCATCAACTATCGGAAGAAATAAACGACTCATTCCCGGCGAAGTAATTGCTGCGATAATTAATGGCACCGAAGAACTCATTGAATCGCTGCACAAACATGGAATCGAAATTTTTTCTACGGGAGGAGAAACTGCTGATGTTGGCGACCTGGTCAGAACAATAATTGTTGACAGTACGGTTACCTGCAGAATGAAAAGGAAGGATGTGATTTCAAATGATGCCATACGGAATGGTGATGTCATTGTAGGGTTGGCTTCATTCGGACAGGCAACGTATGAAACGGAATATAATGGCGGTATGGGAAGCAATGGGTTAACAAGTGCACGCCATGATGTATTTGCCGGGTACATCGCCGAAAAATATCCTGAAACTTTCGACCAGGGTATCCCGCCGGAACTGGCGTATTCAGGAAGTTACAAACTAACGGATAAGGTACATGTGATAAATACATCAACAGGTACACTTGAAGCCATTGATGCCGGGAAACTGGTGTTAGCTCCAACAAGAACCTACGCACCCGTGATAAAAAAAATTCTTGAACAGCACCGCAGTTCTGTTCATGGGATGGTACACTGTTCCGGAGGAGGGCAGACCAAAGTGCTTCATTTTGTGAATGATTTGCATATCATTAAAGATAACTTGTTCCCGGTTCCACCTCTTTTTACCCTCATTCAAAAAGAATCAAGTACATCATGGCAGGAAATGTATAAAGTATTTAATATGGGACATCGCATGGAATTGTATGTGGACCAGAGTGCAGCTCATGAAATAATTGAAATATCAAGAAGTTTTAATATTGAAGCAAAAGTGATTGGTCGCTGTGAATCAGCACCTATAAAGTCACTGACTATTACATCAGCAAACGGAACATTTAATTATTGATTGCACAGGACATTTTTTTGGTACATCCCAAATGCAAACATGTTTTTGTTTCTAAATTGTTTAAATTATTAAGTCAAGATGAGTACTCTTTTAGAAAAAATTGAATCTTTAAAGCATCGTTACGAGGAAATCGGCACGCAGCTGGGTGACCCCGGAATTATTGCTGATCGCAAACGATATAAAGCCCTGACGAAATCCTACCGTGATCTTGAAAAAATTGTAATGGCTTCCAATGAGTACCGCAATGTATTAGCGAATATTGACGGTGCTAAGGATGTCATCGTAAATGAAAAAGATGAGGAGTTTCGATTGATGGCAAAAGAAGAGCTCGAGATCAATGAGAAGCGGCAACTGGAGCTGGAAGAAGAAATCAGGGTGTTGTTATTACCTCAGGATCCAGAGGACAGTAAAAATGCGATTGTGGAAATACGGGGTGGAACAGGAGGAGATGAGGCCAGCATTTTTGCGGGTGATTTGTACCGGATGTATACCCGTTACTGCGAAGGAAGGGGCTGGAAGATTTTGGAAGTGGATGCCAATGAAGGAAATACCGGTGGATATAAGGAAGTTGTTTTTGAAGTGACCGGTGAAAATGCATATGGGATTCTCAAATATGAAAGCGGCGTCCACCGGGTGCAACGTGTTCCTGAAACAGAAACTCAGGGAAGGGTTCACACCAGTGCGGCTACTGTTGCTGTTTTGCCTGAGGCCGATGAAGATTATGAAGTAGAGATCAGCCCGGCAGATATTTCAGTACAGACGGCCCGGTCGAGTGGGGCAGGTGGGCAAAATGTGAACAAAGTGGAAACAAAAGTGCAGATGACACACATACCCACAGGCATTGTGATTACCTGCCAGGCGGAGCGATCACAGCATGGAAACCGTGAAATTGCTTTCCAGATGCTGAAATCAAAACTTTACGAAATTGAAATCAACAAACGCCAGGAAGAAGTTTCCCGTCGGCGTAAAACTCTTGTATCCACCGGTGACCGCTCTGCAAAGATCCGCACCTACAACTATCCGCAAAGCCGTGTTACCGATCATCGTATAGGCCTAAGCAGTTATAACCTCCCGGCTATTATGAATGGCTACATACAGGAATTCCTGGATGCATTGCAAATGGCGGAAAATGCTGAAAAAATGAAAGAAGCATCTTTGATCTGACCTTTTCATACCTATACACCATGAACCGATCACAACTCGTAGCTGAAATTAAACACAAGAAATCATTCCTGTGTATCGGCCTTGATACAGATATTTCAAAAATACCTGTCCACCTGAAAGCATCTGCAGATCCTGTTTTTGAATTTAACAAAGCTATTATTGATGCCACCTCAGAATTTTGTGTAGCATACAAACCGAATATTGCCTTTTACGAGAGTAATGGTCCTGCAGGTTGGGAAAGCCTTCGCAAAACATTGGAGTACATTCCTGAAAATTGTTTTACAGTCGCCGATGCAAAGCGGGGCGATATCGGTAACACTTCAGCAATGTACGCGAAAACATTTTTTGAATACTATAATTTCGATGCTGTCACTGTTGCTCCTTACATGGGAGAAGATTCTGTCACACCATTCCTGGAAACAAAAAACAAATGGGTGATTTTACTGGCCCTTACTTCCAACAAGGGTGCTGTCGATTTTCAAATGGATCAGCTTGCAGGAGGTGATCGTCTTTTTGAAAAAGTAATTAAGGAATCACTCCTGTGGGGAAGCAATGAAAATTTGATGTATGTGGTAGGAGCTACGCGAGGCGACCTTTTCAGGGATGTCAGAATTCTTGCACCCGATCATTTTTTGCTGGTTCCCGGTGTGGGGGCACAGGGTGGCAGCCTGGCCGAGGTTTGTCAGTATGGTATGAATAAAGAATGCGGACTGCTCGTGAATTCTTCACGGAGCATTATCTATGCTTCCAGTGGCTTGGATTTTGCAGATTCAGCAAGGCAGGAAGCAGCTATAATCCAGCAGGAAATGGAACAGCTACTCCGGGCGGGACATGTGGTTTAACTAATTTTAGTGGTCGTTAAGGCATTAGAATTATTTTTTGCTGAAATGTTTCATTAAAGAAATTTATCTTATCTTTAATGAATAATTTTTCATTTTTATTCTTTATTATATAGAATATGAAACAACTTTTTCTTCTGTTGCTGTTTTTATCACTTGTCAGTAGTCGCGCCCAAGCTCAGCTGGATCCTATTAATTTCATGGACCTTCCTTGTAATTGCATGATGGGTGGTTCTTCAGTTATCTCAACAAATTTAGTTTCCAATGCCACCTATTATACCTGGTACACTGCTGGTCCTGTTAATAATGTTTTGTTTAACAATCAAGCTCCGGGTCCGGTGCAAACAACCGTCAACAGCGTTACTATTTCTTGTCTGCTACCATCTTCTTTTGTAGTGATTTGTGTCACTGCCAATAGTGTAAACGACTCTTCGAATACCTTTTGTGATACCATTTGGAATGAAGTGCCCGTCCCGGTTTTCTCTGGTTTAAATAGTAATGTTGTATTGCCAAACACAAGCGGATTGTATTTTATGGATTCAACAACCTGTCCTCCTTATCAGTATTTGTGGACAGTCACAGGTGATATTATTTTTGATAACGGATGGCAAACTATTTCCACATTTGATCCATCAGTGAATCTGAATTTCGGACCTGGTTTTACCAATGGGTTTTTATGTGTCCAGGGTTTAGGTTCCACCGGACTTTTATCTGATACCATTTGCATGGCGATTTCAACAACGGTAGGAGTGAAGGATATTCACTCTCCGGATATTTTATTTTATTACCAGGAATCTTCAAATCAATTGACACTGGATTTTAAAGTAAGTCTTCCGCAAGTTATTGTATTTAATATTTATGACCTTACGGGAAGAATTATTTATAGTGAAAATATTTACGCAAATCAAAAACAAATTGTGGTAGTAACACCGCCTCTTGAGTCCGGAATCTATTTTGCCGAAGTAAGCGGTTCCGGTTTTCGTGAAACTTTTAAATTTTCCAGTCAGCAATAAATTTTCATAATCTTTTCAGAAGTTGTTATAATTATTAACCTTTTTACCATACACTTTTCCGTTGTTTTTAAATAACAAATCTTTTCCGAACCTAAATTTTAATTACACATCATCATCTGGTATTTTTTTAAAAACCCATTATCAATAATCATCATTTAATAATTTTTTTTAACCTCTAAACCTTTTCAAAATGAACGAAGATTTTCTCTCATTCGTCTGGAAGTACCGCTTGTACCATTCCGACCTTAAAACAACTTCAGGAATTCCGGTAACCGTTATCAAACCTGGTGAGCAGCATACCAATTCCGGTCCTGATTTTTTCAATGCCCGTATTCGTATTGGTGATACACTCTGGGCGGGCAATGTTGAAATTCATGTGCGTGCTTCCGATTGGTACCGGCACCAGCATCAAACTGATAAAGCGTATGATAATGTTATTTTACATGTAGTGTATGAAGCCGATAGTGATATCATCATGGGTGACATGACCACTGTGCCAACCGTGTCTTTGTGTGAACAAACTGATCCTGTTGTCATAAAGCAATACAGGAACCTTCGAACATCGCCAAACAATATTCCTTGCGGCAGTCAGCTTAGCGTTGTTCCCGAAGTTATTTTTAATTCCTGGTCCGACAGGATGCTGGTTGAAAGACTGGAACATAAATCGGTGCAAATTGAATTGGCATTACATGTAAATAAAGGCGATTGGGAAGATGCCTTTTATCAGTTGCTGGCGCGAAACTTTGGATTCCATGTAAATGCCGGTCCGTTTGAAATGCTGGCCCGGTGCCTTCCCCGAACTTTATTATTACGGCATGCCGACCAGTTACACCAGGTGGAGGCGCTCGTCTTTGGTCAGTCTGGACTATTGCTGGAACCTTTTAAAGATGAATACCCTTCCCTTCTGCAAAATGAGTATCGCTTTCTGTCAAAAAAATATGGACTGATGCCGCTTGATCATCACATCTGGAAATTACTTCGCATGCGTCCTGCTAATTTTCCTACCATAAGATTATCGCAATTTGCCAGGCTTATTTCCGAAAATAAATGCACCATGCAGCGACTGTTATCAGAGCCGTCTGCTGAAATAATAATGAAAAACTTCCACGTAAGCGCCTCTCCTTACTGGAATAATCATTATTTATTTGATAAGCCAACACGTTATCGGTCCGCTGGCCTGGGTGATACCTCCATACGGAATATTCTGATCAACACTATTGCACCTGTCATGTTTTACTATGGCCGAATCAAAGGTGAGGAAATGGCTTGCGAACAGGCTTTTTCACTGTTGAAAAATCTCCCTCCCGAACAAAATCATATCCTCGATGAGTGGCTGGGGAATGGCATTAAGGTGGAGTCGGCCTATACCGGCCAGGCAATGTTGGGACTTTACAACAATTATTGTTCTCAAAAAAAATGTTTAAATTGCAGCCTCGGAATCACTATTCTCAATAAACAACATGAACACGCCGGTTGATAAAATCAAAACCTGGTTCGAAAAGCAAGCCTTCGGGGTGTGCGAATGGTGGGGTGAAAAACTCCGCATTCAATCTTCCAACATCAGGATCTTTTTTATCTATACCTCCTTTCTCACAATAGGGTCACCATTAATAATTTACCTGATAATGGGTTTTGTAATGAACCTGCGCAACCTCGTCCGAAAGCAACGCGGAAGTGTCTGGGATCTTTAGAAAATTGGATTCATAATCCCCCCTCCTAAAATCAACCTCAGAATAGCCCTTGAATTCCCATTGCATTTCCCATCGTATTCTACTGAAATTACCACCGAATTCCCCACTGAATGAAAATTCTCATCACCGGATCCAACGGTCTACTAGGTCAGAAACTGGTTTACAAACTTATCGAACTTGCCTCTGTTGACGTAATTGCTACTTCAATAGGCAACAACCGGATTGCAAGAAAAACAGGCTACCGATATTTTTCATTGGATATAACTAATCGTGATGCAGTTTTAAATCTGGTAAATGAAGTTAAACCCGATTGCATCATTAATACTGCGGCGATGACCAATGTGGATGCCTGCGAAAATGATCAGGCCACCTGTAAGGCATTAAACATTGATGCTGTGGAATTTCTGCTCGAAGCAGCGCGTCCACTCAATGCACATTTTATTCACCTGTCGACGGATTTTGTGTTTGATGGAAAAAAAGGCCCTTACCGGGAAGAAGACAAACCCAATCCGTTAAGTTATTATGCCGCATCAAAACTTCAGAGCGAAAAACTGGTGGAAGCATCAGGTTTGGATTGGGCTATCTTACGAACGATTATTATTTATGGAGTAGTGGATGATGTTCAACGTTCCAACCTGGTGCTTTGGACCAAGTCATCCTTACAGGAAGGAAAATCAATTAATGTTATCACCGATCAGTACCGGAGTCCTACTCTTGCTGAAGACCTGGCAGATGGGTGCATCGCTGCGGCGTTAAAACGTGCTACAGGAATTTATCATATAGCCGGAGCAGAAGCTGATCTTGACAGTATTATTAATCTGGTGAAACGCATTGCAGGATTTTATGGTCTTGATCAATCGCTGATTAAACCTGTAACATCTGCTGAACTGAAACAACCTGCAGTCCGCCCTCCTAAAACCGGCTTTATTTTAGATAAGGCAAGAAAGGAACTTGGATATGAACCCCATTCTTTTCTCGAAGGATTGAAAATTGTTACGCAACAACTGGAGAAAAAAAATGCACTTGCTCCATAATAAAAAGAAAGAGACGGCATCGGCCGTCTCTTATAATGGTTAAAACTATAGTAGCAATAAATCGGAAAGTAACATTTTGAAATTATTACTTTCTCCTTTTAGAAGCGATAATTACTACACCCCTGTTTTGAAAAAACTTTTATCAGGCACCAATAACCTTAGCTGCCGGGTAACGCTCTTTCCAAAATTTCAACATTTCCATTTTACGGATAGTTATAGTGGTCCTCTCGTCGAGTTGAACTTTAATTAAAGGTGTTTCACTTGCTGTCTTCCCTTTCTTTCTGCTTCTTGATGTTCTCATGGTATTTTTGAATTATTCTATAATAGTAAACAAATTTTTGACAGGTTTGGTATGAAATACAAAAAATAGTTTATTGTTTTTAACAACCGGGATTTTCTTTCAATAAATAACAACAACGCCCTGGTTACCAGACTATAACATTAAGTTTCGAGTAATTATTCAACCGTTGTAAAGATCTGTCGCCAGGATGACGTTTACATGAATTAATTAAAAAAAAACCTTCATTGTAAGATATTTCCATAAAAAAACTTTCTCAGGATCTCAATTCCGGAAATTGATGAACTGGAGCGGTTGTTCAAAATTAGTTTGCCTGACCACTGAAATTGCCGCCTGGAGGTCATCCAGTTTTTTTCCCGTTACCCGGATCTGGTCCTCCATAATTGAAGCTTGAACCTTTAATCCGCTGTCTTTTATAGCTTTAACAACTTTTTTGGCTGATTCCTTTTCAATTCCATCAATAATTTTGACTTCTTTACGGATCATGGCTCCCGCAGCAGCGTGTTCTTTCCCAAAATCAAGACAAGAAGCTTCCAGCCCTTGTTTCATGACCCGCGAGATAATTATATCCCTGATTGCATCCATTCTCATGTCATCTTCCGTCACTATTTTAATAACCAGGAGTTTCTTATCCAATTCCACCTCAGTATTGGAACTATGGAAATCATATCTCGTACTAATCTCTTTGGCGGCCGTATTTATGGCATTGTCGAGTTTCTGTACATCGACCTTGCTAACGATATCAAATGAAGGCATAAGCTGTTTTAATAGGAATAAGGTAATTTTAACAAGTAAATGAAGGTTTTTGCAATCAAAGTCACCGGTTTAGCGGTTAAATATAGTTAAATTTGTAAGTATGAAAACAATAGGATTTATTGCCTGTATCGTGGCCTCAACTGCATTTACAATTCCTGCTTACGCTCAGGGCACATATGTTCCCGATAATTCCATTCCGGTTGCAATAAATGGAAGCAATTTAAAAAATCCATGGGCGGGTGGTTACAATGCACCTATGTTTTCACAAATTGACCTGGATGGCGATGGCATTAAAGATCTCTTTGTATTTGATAAAGAAGGTAACCGTGTAACTACATATATTAATAACGGCACACCCAATACAGTTGATTATGTACTGGCACCCCAGTACAAAAAGAAATTTCCTATCACCATGCACGATTGGGTGATATTAAAAGATTTTGATTGTGATGGGAAAGAAGATATTTTCACCTATTCCTACAGCGGAGGAATGTCTGTTTACCGGAATGATTTCAGCGCCCAAACCGGATTAAAATTTAACCTGGTGCATAATCTGGTGATGAGTAAATATGGTACCATAACTGCTAATTTATATATTTCTCCCGTTAACCTGCCAGCATTGGTAGATGTAGATTATGATGGTGATCTGGATGTGCTCACTTTCCCGGTAGCCGGAAATTATATCGAGTTTCATAAAAATATGGGTAAGGAACTTTTTAACAAGTGCGATACACTGGTATATGAGTTTCAGCAAAATTGTTTCGGAAATTTTGGACTTAGTGGTAATTCCAACTCTGCAATACTTAATATTTCCTGCCGCTTAGGAGCACCCACACCACCGGCAATGCTGCCACCATCAGCAAATCATTCACTGCACTCCGGTTCCTGTATGATAGCAGTAGATATTGATGGTGATTTGGATTATGATTTGTTGAACGGCGACATTCTTGGTGATAATATATTGCTGGTAGGAAATGGCGGAACTTCCACAGCACCCAATATGACATTCCAGGATACCGCGTTTCCTGTTTATAATACTCCTGTTGATCTTTTCACATTTCCTGCTCCGTATTACATGGATGTAAACAATGATGGCAATAAAGATTTTATTGTTGCACCTTGTATCAGTGGTCCCTCAGAAAACTATAACAACATTTTGTATTACCGGAATACCACCAATAACACCACCAATATTTTCAACCTGGAACAAAACCGCTTCCTGATTGAAGATATGATTGATGTTGGGGCAGGAGCAAATGTTTCTTTTGTGGATATTGATTCCGATGGACTGAAAGATATGATAATTGGCAATTTCGGTTATTACAGTGCTGTGTTACCATTTGAATCCGGATTGTCGTATTATCGCAATATAGGTACTGCAACCAATCCGGCTTTCGGGTTGCAAACAATTGATTTTGGAAATTTCTTTTCCTTACCTACCAACACCGGTCTGGATCCCGCGTTCGGAGATCTGGATTCTGATGGCGATCTTGATTTAATACTCGGCCAGACGGAAGGAACACTTATATATTATACCAATACTGCCGGGCAGGGCAATCCTCCCGCTTACACAGTGGTGCAACCGGAGTTACTCAATAACCTGGGTAGCCCTATTGATGTAGGTCAAAATTCCGCACCACAGATCGTTGATGTGAACCGTGATGGAAAACTGGACCTGATCATCGGGGAGCGGTCGGGAAACATTAATTATTATGAAAATACCGGAACAGCAACAGCACCCGTATTTACTCTTGTCAATTCCAACCTGGGCGGAGTTGACGTGAGTAATGTGTTTTCACTCTACAGCTACAGCACACCCTGTTTATATGACAGTGCCGGTACTTACCAGCTTTTGGTAGGTGCAGTAAATGGATATATTTACCAGTATAACAATATTGACAACAACCTGAACGGAACATTTACCCTTGTTGATTCCATGTTCTATGATATTCATGAAGCTGATCGGATTACTGTTGATGTGGCCGACCTTAACGGGGATGGAATTATAGAAGTACTCACAGGCAACTCAGCCGGAGGTGTAACGCTGTACAAGTATGATAACACCATCGGCCTGCCATCACTGCCGGTAGTCAACAATTCCTTCATCGTATATCCCAATCCGGTATCCGATGAACTTTATGTAAAATTCGATACACCCTTTTACGTAGAAAGAAAAATTACCATAATAGATTTGCTTGGTCGTGAGGTGGAGCAAAAAATTTCAGGATCCAATGTTGTTTTGTTTGAAACTTCAGGGCTGGCACAGGGAGTCTATCATTGCCGAGTAATTGAAGGATCCAAAGTGAGTACTCTTAAATTTATGGTTAAATAACATTCTCCCATGATTTTTAAATTTGAAAATTTTTTTATTTTGCTCATCATGGGTCTCATGATTACCGGTTTACAAGCCTGTAAGGATGATGATGATGCGCCGGTTTTTAATGATGGATGCTATCCTGCCGAAGTGGCCGAAATTATTGTAAAAAAATGTGCCACTTCAGGTTGTCATAATGCGCAAAGTAAGGATGCAGCAAGTGGATTAGATCTGACCACATGGGAAACCATGTTTGCAGGCAACCGCAACGGTGCTGTCACCATTCCCTATCGGTCTGATCAGAGTACACTCTTTTATTTTATAAATACTGATTCCACACTGGGGCCGGTGCAAACACCCAACATGCCATTTAATGGCACACCACTCACCCTTACAGAAATACTCACCATCCGTAACTGGATCGACGCGGGAGCTCCTAACTGTAACGGACAAGTGAAGTTTGCAGACAACCCGAACCGGAAGAAATTTTATGTCGCTAACCAGGGTTGCGATCTGGTAGGTGTTCATGATGCCGTAACAAAAGTGATCATGCGTTATATTAATGTGGGAAACAGTCCTTCAATTGAATCACCACACATGATTAAAGTTTCACCTGATGGTCAATTCTGGTATGTTGCTTTTATTAATAGTAATGTATTGCAGAAGTATCGCACATCGGATGATTCTTTTGTTGCGGAAGCACAGATTTCTCAGGGAGCATGGAACACGTTTGCGATATCTCCCGATGGATCTAAAGCATGGGTTGTAGATTTTTCACCTAACGGCCGGGTAGCCTATGTGAATCTGAATACGATGCAGCTTGAGTTAATGTATGCCGGTCCGGGTTTGTTCAGCTCACCACACGGAAGCATGGTGAGCCCTGATGGAAGTGCACTGTTTGTTACCAGTCAACTTGGTAATATTATTTATAAGGGCGATATCACAGATCCGATGAATCCTGATTTTGAAGAACTCATCATCAATAATTCCGGTGGAAACCAGGCAGAGCCACATGAAATTGCGTTTAGTCCTGATGGTACCCGGTACTTTATTACCTGCCAGGGTCGCGATGAAATAAGGGTATTCAACACTGTTGATGATGCTTTTGTTGCAGCCATTCCTACTGCGGATTACCCGCTTGAGATGGCATTTTCTCCCGATAACGGTTACCTGTTTGTTAGTTGCGAGATAGGAAATGCTATAACGGTAATCGACTATACGAATTTAACAGCTGTGAAAAATATCAATGTAGGATTTCAACCTCACGGATTGGCTGTTGATGATAACAAAAACCAGGTATACGTTGCAAACAGAAACACTCCGTCAGGCGGTGGGCCGCCACCCCATCACACTTCTGCATGCGGTGGGCGTAATGGTTATCTTACCATTATCAACATGGCTACCCTTGCACTCATTCCGGGTTATAAAACCGAACTCAGTGTTGATCCTTATTCTGTAACAATAAGAAATTAAGCTACACTGACGTAAAATTCTGCCTGTCTACTATTTTACATTATAAACCACGAGCACTTTTTTCCCATAATCAATCACCGCTTTATATTTTTTCAAAATATCTCCGCCGATCACACCATCCACTGGTTTTAATTTCATCAGCTTGTAAGATTCGTTCACGTGTGAGAGATCAAGTAAAATCATTTTATCATCTTTGATTTCAAAATCACCCAACACAAGTCCGGGAACTTTCACCAGGTGACTTTCCATCGAATTGGTGCCAAGACCTGTTGACAACGATTCCGATTTCTCGAATTTCTTATGTCCCAGGAAATACTCGATGCGTTTTTTATCGAAAACGGTTTGGGAAGCACCTGAATCAATTATCAAATGAGCCTTTTTGCCATTGATTTTTCCGGACACCGCAATATGACATCCTCTCTTATCAATTCGGACCATTTTTAATTTGATACTGTATTTTCTTTTTTGAGCCATTCTGCAAAAGTAAAAAAGGCATTCCGGTTATCCCGGAATGCCTCTTAATTTATACCGGTGATCATGAATCAACCGCCCGGTTGCATAAACATTAATTTTTTGCTGCTGCCTGCATATTATCCAGCACATCCATAACTTCTTTTACCGACGCAGCTGATTTATCAAGCAAATCTTTTTCTTCTTTATTCAACTTTAGCTCTATAATTTGTTCAATTCCATTTTTTCCGAGTTTAACCGGTACACCCAGGTAAATATCTTTCATACCATATTCACCTTGCAACCAGGCACAGCAAGGGAATATCCGTTGCTGATCTCTTAATATTGCTTCAACCATCTGTGCCGCTGCTGCTCCCGGAGCATACCAGGCCGATGTTCCCATTAGGTTCACTAGTTCCCCGCCGCCTTTTTTGGTTCTGTCAACAATCGCCTCTAATTTATCGGCAGTAATCAGTTCAATAACAGGAATTCCTGCTACAGTAGTATAACGTGGTAACGGCACCATGGTGTCACCATGTCCACCCATCAAAACTGCCTGGATATCTTTCGGCGAGGTGTTTAAGGCTTCCGCAAGAAAAGCCCTGTACCGGGCCGTATCAAGAATGCCCGCCATTCCAAATACTTTACTGGAACTAATGCCCGCCGTGAGGTAAGCGCAATAGGTCATTACATCTAACGGATTGGAAACTACTATGATAATGGCGTTTGGAGAATGTTTGATAATATTTTCAGTAACCGAACGAACGATACCGGCATTGGTTGCGATAAGATCGTCGCGGCTCATGCCCGGCTTGCGTGGTAGCCCTGACGTAATTACCACCACATCAGATCCGGAAGTGGCCGAATAATCATTGGTGCAACCTTTTATACGGGTGTCGTATAAATTTATCGGTGAAGTCTGCCACATATCAAGAGCTTTGCCTTCAGCAATGCCTTCCTTGATGTCAAGCAGGATGACTTCATTACATAACTCCTTGTGAGCAATGACATTGGCGCAAGTGGAACCAACGTTTCCGGCACCTACAACTGTAACTTTCATGAGCAAATGGGGGTTTTTGACAATTAAATGAATCTTATCACTGGTCCGGACAACTGATCCTTACCAGCCCAAAATTATAACAATTTTTAATTAGAGTATCGGGTCGTGTTCAGAACAGTAAAGTTTAGAAAAAAATTAATGATGACATGTTAAACAGGATCTTAATTGTACTTTTTTTATTTCTGGCAGCATTCCGTTTCGGTGAGGCGCAGATTCCTACATTTCAGGATTGCCTGGGTGCAACTCCCATTTGCCTGAATTCCTATTCGACCGGAAATGTAATTACCGGATCAGGAAACATACCCAACGAAATTAATCCCGTAAATTCCTGCCTGTTAACAGGTGAACGAAATGATGCCTGGTATATTATCACTACGGGTAGTTCAGGAAACTTAAATTTTTCAATCATTCCTAATAATCCGTTACATAATTACGACTGGGCTGTTTACAATCTGACCTCGGCGGTGTGCAGTGAAATATTTACCAATCCCTCGCTTGAAATCTCATGCAACTACAGCAATTTGCCCGGATTAACAGGTGCAAACGGACTAGCCGGCGCACAAAACAATTCTGTAATTACTGTAAATTCGGGTCAGACCTTCCTGCTGAATGTGAGTGGTTTTTCAACTATCAATCAAAGTGGTTACACCATTGATTTAAGTAGTTCGACCGCTACAATTATTGACAATACCACACCGGTGCTTTCAGGATTAACTGCCATGAATTGCGGAGCAACAACCATGGTAGCCAGTTTTTCAGAACGTGTATTGTGCAGTTCGGTTCAACCTTCCGATTTTACGATTACAGGTCCGGGCGGCCCCTACACTGTGAACGCAGTCAGCAGTACATCATGCATTGCCGGCGCGGCCTATTCGCGAGATTACTCGATATCATTTACACCGGCGATTCCCGGAGCCGGGTTATACACACTTACTTTAGTAAATCCGGTGACGGATTTATGTGCTAACACTTCAGCCATTCCACAATCTTTTCCGGTGCCGATTTCAGGTATCAACATTTCATTCCAAAAAGTGGATGTTACCTGTTTCGGAGGTAATAATGGATCCGCTACTGCTATAGTTGCTGGTCCCCCTGGTCCATACTCGTATCAATGGAGTCCGATGGGAGGTAACGGGTCTTCGGCACAATGGCTGACTGCCGGTACATATACGGTGACCGTTACCTCGGCCCTGGGTTGTACCGGGCAGGCATCGGTTACTATTAATCAACCAATTACCGGACTTACGGCATCCGTAACCACTACACCGGCCAATGGATGTGCTGCAAACGGATCTGCAACAGTAACGGTGTCCAACGGTCAGCCCCCTTTTACGTATACCTGGTGGCCTACCGGTGGAAATGGTGCTACTGCAAACAATCTTTCTGCAGGAAGTTACATGGTTACAATCAGTGATGCCAATCAGTGTGTGCTTAATTATTTCTTTACCGTTCCTTCAGGATCCGGTCCTACAGTTAATATTAGCAATTTTAATGGTGTATCGTGCCTTGGCGGGAATGATGGCTCAGCTACCGTGAGTGTTAGTGGTGCAACCGGACCGTTCACGTACCAATGGCTGCCTTCAGGAGGAACTGCTGCAACAGCTGCAGGATTAACAGCAGGAAATTATTCCTGTAATGTGATTATCGCACCAGGATGTACACTTACTGCCACAGTCTCCATTGTAGAACCTCCAACAGCAATCGATGTACAGGTGGCTTCTTCCGGTACATCGTGTGGAAATAATAATGGTGCTATCAATCTTACCACCACAGGCGGTACCGGTTCATATAATTATACTTGGTCTCCCAACGTTTCTGCCGGGAGTTCGGCAACAGGTCTGGCCAGTGGCGTATATACCGTAACCGTTAGTGATGGCAATGGTTGTTCGAAAACAAAAACTTTAACAATTGCTGCTTCAACCCAGCCTGTAGTATCACTCACCAATCACCAGGATGTCTCATGTTTTGGTCTGAGCGACGGTTCAACCGGTATCAATGTTATGGGTGGAACGGCGCCGCTGTTGTGCCAGTGGTCTTCAGGCCAATCATCCTATCTCTTGAATAATATTCCTGCAGGAAATTATACCGTAACCGTTACGGATGCACTTGGTTGTTCTGCTTCATTAACGTCAGTGGTCAGCCAGCCTTCTCAAATTACAGTATCCCTTTCACAGGTGCAGCATGTAAATTGTTTCGGCGAATCCACGGGAGCGGCAACAGTTGCAACTGCTGGTGGCAGTGGTGGTAATAGCTGGTCCTGGACAGGCACCACATCTTCAACACCGGTTATTTCGAATGTGAGTGCAGGTATTTATTTCGCTACAGTTACCGATCAGAATGGATGTACGGCTGCTTTGCAGGTAACTATATCCCAGCCTGCTGCGGAACTCACACTTGCATCGAATCTTGTACAAACAACGTGTGGGAATAATGATGGTGCCATAAACATTACGGCAAATGGTGGCACTGCACCGTATACAGCTCTCTGGAATACCGGTGCATCATCATTTGCACTTAACAACTTATTTTCCGGCATATATTCCGTAACCGTCACCGACCAGAATGGTTGTACTGAAAATTTATCAGTAACGCTCCAGTCAAGCGATGCTCCTGTTGTTACCGTCACATCCATTACACATGTTAACTGTTATGGCGAAAACAATGGTGCAGCTTCATTAGCAGTTAGCGGAGGACAGGCACCTTACAATTGGAACTGGCAGGGAAGTCCTTCAACAGGCCCAACGGCATCAAACCTTGCGGCAGGTAATTATAATGTTACACTTACCGATGCTTCGGGATGCCAAACCTTTCAGCAGGTGATTATCAGCCAACCCGCACAGCTTGCCATACAAGTATCGCAGCCCATTACCATTTGCACCGGGGGGTCAGCCACATTAAATGGAATTCCGTCCGGCGGAAGCCAGCCTTATAACTATTTATGGAGTAATGGCAGCACAACATCTCAAATAAGTGTTTTTCCTTTATCCAGTTCTTCATATACGCTTACCGTTACTGACAGCCATGGTTGTTCAGTCACTGCAGCACCACTGCCTGTAACAGTTTTGCCACCATTAAGTGTTACGGCCATATACCCCGATTCTGTTTGCAAGGGAAACCTCGCACAGGTACAGGTTACTGCATCGGGAGGCGATGGAAATTATGATTTTGCCTGGAGCAACAATTTAGCGGGTCCCACCAATGCGATATTGATAGCCGGTGATTCCACAATAACCATAAGCGTTACCGACGGATGTGCCTCGCCGTTAGTTCAAACAAGTGTATTCATTACTGCAATGCTTCCTCCGGAGGTTTTGTTGAACGTGGCTACACAGTCAGGTTGTGAACCTTATTCAGCTCAGTTTGCTGTTAACCCTACCTGGGCACCGGGGTATGCTTACCTTTGGAATTTCGGGGATGGATTTACATCTTCACTGTCGTCCCCATCACACGTCTACACCCAGGATGGTGTGTATAATGTTTCTCTGACCGTTTCATATTCCACGCCCGGAGGATGTTCTACCGTCCTGCATTTTCCTGCAGCTGTGCAGGTGAAACCGTTGCCGGTAGCACGATTTATTTATGACCCTGCAAAGCCTACACGTAATCATCCGGAAGTATATTTCACCGACAGGAGTACCGGTGCGATAGATTGGTATTGGACGTTTGGCGATGGCTCTCCTGAAGTGCGCGAACAAAATACAATTCACACTTACGCTGATACCGGAACCTATGTGGCAAGGTTACGCATTCAAAGCACAGATGGCTGTCAGGATTCTACATACCAGATCATTACCGTGAAAGATGACCTACAGGTTTTTATACCCAATGCATTTACACCGAACGGCAGCGGAACGAATGACTACTTTAAAATTTATGGTGTCGGTTTCACATCGTATGAACTATTCATTTACGACCGGTGGGGAAAACTGGTATATCATTCAAAAAGCCGCGATTCAGCGTGGGATGGTAAAGATGCCACTACGGGTATACCCGTTCCGCAGGGTTTGTATGTGTATAAAGTTAGCATCATCGACAATTCAGGAAACCTGCACAACCGGTTCAATCATGTTACCGTGATACGGTAAGAAAAAACCCGCCTTGAGAGCGGGATTTTTGTTAAGCGTCTATTTTCGCATATTTCGAATTCTTTTCAATGAACTCTCTCCTTGGCGGAACATCATCGCCCATAAGCATGGCGAAAATACGGTCGGCTTCGGCAGCGCTTTCAATTGTTACTTGCTTAAGAGTGCGATGTTCAGGATTCATGGTAGTTTGCCAGAGTTGTTCGGCATTCATTTCTCCAAGACCTTTATAACGTTGTACAGTAACGGTGGATTCTTTTCCTTCACCTGCAATTTCGCGGGAAAATTTTTCACGCTCTTCATCATTCCAGCAATAGCGTTCTTCTTTTCCCTTTTTTACAAGATACAGCGGAGGTGAAGCAATGTAAATGTATCCCTGTTCGATCAGCTCTTTCATATGACGGAAAAAGAAAGTAAGGATCAGGGTGGTAATATGACTACCGTCGACGTCGGCATCGGTCATGATCACTACTTTGTGATAACGCAGCTTTTCAATATTTAAGGCACGTTCATCTTCAGGAGTACCTTTAAAAACCCCAAGTCCTGTAAAGATGTTACGGATTTCTTCGTTATCGAAAATTTTATGTTCCATTGCTTTTTCCACATTGAGAATTTTACCTCTCAGTGGAAGAATGGCCTGGTAAGCACGGTTACGTCCCTGCTTTGCTGTTCCACCGGCCGAATCTCCCTCGACCAGGAACAATTCACATTTTTCAGGAGCTCTTTCAGAACAATCAGAAAGTTTACCGGGAAGTCCCATTCCTGAGAAAGCACCTTTACGTTGCACCAATTCGCGGGCTTTACGTGCAGCATGTCGTGCAGTAGCTGCTAGAATTACTTTATTAACTATAGTGCGTGATTCCCTTGGATGTTCTTCCAGGTAATTAGAGAGCATTTCTGAAACCGCAGTATCAACAGCTCCCATCACCTCGTTGTTTCCCAACTTGGTTTTAGTTTGTCCTTCAAACTGTGGCTCCTGAACCTTTACGGAAATTACACAAGTAAGTCCTTCACGAAAATCATCACCGCTGATATCAAATTTCAATTTGGAAAGTAAACCTTCTTTATCGGCATAATTTTTTAGCGTCCGCGTAAGCGCCCTGCGAAAACCAGCCAGGTGTGTACCGCCCTCATGAGTATTGATGTTGTTTACGTACGAGTGTACATTTTCATTGAAGGAAGTGTTATACTGCATGGCCACTTCAACGGGGATTCCGTTTTTTTCACCCTCCATGTAAATGATATCTTCCATTAGTTTTTCACGTGTAGAATCAAGAAACTCCACAAACTCTACCAGTCCGCGCTCGCTGTAAAAAACATCCTGGTTCACCGGTTCACCGGCTTCATCCAATTCACGATGATCTTTAAGCGTAATACGAATGCCTTTGTTCAAAAAAGACAATTCACGAATTCGGGCCGCAATGGTATCGTACAGGTAAAGTGTTGTAATGAATATAGTTGAATCAGGAAGGAAAGTAACTGTTGTTCCTCTTAAATCAGTAGTGCCATCCTGTTTAACAGAATAAAGTGGTTTGCCTTTTGAATATTCCTGTATGTATTTTTTTCCGTCTCTGAATACTTCCACCTTCAGGTGTTCTGATAATGCGTTTACGCACGAAACACCCACACCATGCAACCCTCCTGAAACTTTATAGGAATCTTTATCAAACTTACCTCCGGCATGCAACACAGTCATTACCACTTCTAACGCTGACCGTTTTTCCTTCTCATGCATATCAACCGGAATTCCGCGACCGTCATCCACTACAGTAATAGAGTTATCATGATTAATGCAAACGTGAATGTTTTTACAGTGACCTGCAAGAGCTTCATCAATTGAATTATCGACAACTTCATATACCAAATGGTGCAACCCTTTTACCCCGATATCACCAATGTACATGGCGGGCCTTTTCCGCACCGCTTCCAGTCCTTCAAGAACCTGAATACTGTCTGCTGAGTAGCTGTTGTTTTTCAAAGTTGATTCTACTACGTTCTCGCTCATTATCAATTAGTTAAGATTATATTGTGGATTCATGCAAAGATACCTTTTTTAAGCGTACGGACAGCCATTTTTAAGGTGTTATTTCACCATTTCCGGCAATAAATTATTAACAAAAAGCACGAGGCTTGTGAATAAACGCAGAACCACCGTCTCTGGTATTAAAAACGGTGGTTGCTATTAATAAAAACATGCTGATTGTCAGCTATTTACATCAAAAGGAGTAAGTCAGGCCGGCCAGGGCTCCGAAGCGGTACGAAGGGTAATTGTACCAGCGTGAATAGTTGGATGCCGTAAAATTGTTCAGATTTATGAATACAGACATTACTTTGGAGTAACGGTAATCAATGGTCAGGTTACCATCAATGAATCCTTTTAACGTCGTATAATCGTCTCCGGTCGCGTTGTAATTGATCGCATACCGGTTGGTAATATATGCCCATTGTGTGCTGAGGAATATTTTTTCACCAATAGCATAATGACCGTTAAGTGTCACTTTAAAATCAGGTCGGAATAAGGCCTTGTCATCGCCGGTTAAATTATTTCCAAAATAATCTACACCCAAACTCCATATCGATTTTTCTCCCTGGTCGAAAACCATTTCTGCATGTATGTTGGTTTGCGAGTTGTCATCGTACAACACATCATATTTTACATGTGTGCCGTCGGGCGGAAGGTTGTAAAAAAATGCATCGTTTTTCAATCTGCGGAATGCGAAACTGGCAATAAATGCAAGTTGCCTGTCGAGTTTAAGATTCAAACCACCTGAAATATCCAGTTTGTTATTTGTATTTTGCAATTGCATATCTTTTCCGATAAACGGATTTTCCCTGGAGAATGCACGGAAACTATTTCTTTCAAGATTTCCGGTTACCTGAGCAAAGGCGCTCATCTGCTCGGGAATAAGTGCATAATCCACTCTTACATGCGGATACAAATGATATTTGGTGAGATCGTTAATCTCAAGAGGGATGTTAACTCCGGCAGTGAGTTTTAATTCATCAAACGATCGTTCAAATCGCGGATTGAGACGAATAATAGTTCGCTGGTCATCATTGAAAGTTTTATTTTCATAGGTGAGATAATCTACCTGAATGGCAGCACTGAAGTCCATGTCATTGATCAGTTTTCCCATATTGGCATTGAAAACAAAATCACTTTCATCATTATTTTTATTATCGGAGAAACTATAAAACGAAAGGCCTCCCATGTAACGGAACCGGTCTTTATCTTTATCACTGCTTCGGAACAGAAAATTTCCCGAGATGTCATCAAATGTATGTCTGGTTTCTGATTTTGAAAACAAATCAGGAGGACTGTTATAACCGTAATAGTGATACGCATACCTGTTATAACCAATGTCACCTTTCAGCAGATTATTATCAAGGAATTTCGTTCCGAAAACTTTTACACCGCTCTCACTCATTCCGGGATGACCATATCCCTTTAATTTTCCGGATGAAGAAATGTGACTCAGGTGCAATCCTCCATCAGCAGATTTTGAACGGAGGCTGTTATAAAATATTTCACCATAGGGCGTATTCTTGGTTCCATAACCTGCCTTGATAAATCCACGATACAGTTTTTTAATGGTTTCATCTTTTATCCGTAACGGTTTAATAGGAGTGATGGTATAAACAGTCTGGTGCTGCACCTGGTCAACAGTGTATTTCATGTCGGGGGTATACGATACTGCCGTATCCCGTTCCGGAACATCACTAATTTTAAAGGCATCGCTGAG
>JALYQW010000051.1 GCA_030855635.1 Bacteroidota bacterium
TGGAGATTTTCAATTTCTATCATTATGTCGAAATAAATTAATATTTTCGACATATCAAATTTATATGTCGAAAGATTCAACATATCATGCAACGTACTGAACCCCACAATAAATTACCCGATTTACCCCCCAAGGCAGACCTGGAAAGTCCGGATTTCCTGAAAGCAAGCATAAAAGCAAGCAGGTTGTTGGCTGAACTAAAAGGTTACTGCCAAACCCTACCCAACCCAACTCTTTTGATTAATACGATTGTCTTACAGGAAAGCAAGGACAGTTCTGCCATAGAAAATATTGTGACCACCCAGGATGAACTGTACAGAGCAGTAGCATCCCTTGATGATGGGGTGGGTTTTGGAGCTGCTACCAAAGAAGTACTCCTTTACCGTGAAGCCTTATACCATGGCCAGGAATTGATGAAAACACGTGGACTCACCACCAACACTTTGGTAGCAATAATGCGGAAACTAAAAAACACTGATGAGGGCATCCGTAAAACAACTGGTACCCGGTTAGCAAATCCAATTACGAAAGAAATTATTTATACGCCTCCGGAAGGTGAGGTACTAATCCGGGAAAAGCTTGCAGCACTTGAAAAATTTATTCATAATGATAAAGACGACATTGATGTATTAATTAAAATGGCATTGATTCATTATCAGTTCGAAGCTATCCACCCCTTTTCTGACGGCAATGGAAGAACCGGTCGAATATTAAATGTATTGTATCTCGTAAATAAAAATTTGTTGAATATTCCTGTACTTTATTTAAGTTCTTACATCATTCAAAAGAAAGGGGATTACTATCGGTTACTCAGAGACGTGACTGAAAACAATAATTGGAAAGGATGGATATTATTTATGTTAGAAGCGGTTGCTGAAACTGCTGCAATTACTCTTGCTAAAATTGATGCAATACAAAGTCTGAAAAAAGAAATTGCTATTCAGGTTAAAGGTGTTTTGAAAAACTCATTCAATGCGGAATTGGTCGATTTAATGTTTAGCTTCCCTTACTTGAAAATTAAAATATTGGAAACACATGATATCGCACAACGACAAACAGCATCTGTGTATCTGCAAAAACTGGCAACTGCAGGTATATTGCATCCTATGAAATTGGGCAAGGAAATGTATTATATAAATCACCGATTGATGAGCATTTTTAGTTAATAAAACTAATGCATTCAATTTCATGTTGCTGAGTGGATTTGGAAACGGATTTCAAGAAGTGATATATTAACGTGCCTTAGAAATAGAAATGAAAATGGAAGGGTTGGAATTTGCAAGAGAAATGGAAATGTCAATATACTATCGCGAATTTCAAATTGGAACTCGCAGGGTAGACTTTTTTGTAGAGGGTAAGATAACGGTGGAGCTGAAGGCTGTTATAAAGTTAGAAGATGTTCATTTAGCTCAAGCCATGAATTATGTGGAAGCCTATAAAATGGAAATTGGATTACTGATAAATTTTGGTGCAAAGAGCCTTGAATTTTAAAGAGTGCATAATAATAAACTACTGGAGAAAATTGTCTGAACGTTGATTTTAAGGATTAAAGGATTTCATGATTATGTCATGCTACAAAATATAAACGAGTAAATTGTCTGAACCTTGATTCTAAGGATCAAAGGATTTCTGGAATTGATTATAAGAATTGAAACAATAATTTAGACATAAAATCAAGTTAATCTCTTAATTTTCAAGAAGATACCATTAAAACATTAAGCTTATCATCTATTCAAGGCAATCATGATTCAGACAACAGGTAACTTAACTAAGAAAATCATTATTTAACTTTAGTGCCACAAAACTTAAATAAGAGATTTTGCATTCAGTTCAACTATAATTGCAGAATATTTCTGAACCCAGTAGTTCGCCCCGAAAAAGTTGCTGAATTAACTGGATTATCGAAGGTTTAGAAAATCCTATAAATTATCGTTCAGACAATATTCAATAGAATGAAAAATAAATTTTCAGTAAGCGGATTCCAAATAACAACTGATCCGCAATTTCAAAACAAAAGATACGGCATAACCCGGGAATTAGAAAAACAATTTGAACAATTGTATAATGCAACTCAAGATAAAAACAATAAAAAAATAATAGGTAAACTCACGCAACTAATAATTGAATACCCAACAGTGCCGATATTGAAAAATTATTTGTCGATTGCATATAATGTTCAAGGAAGATATGAAAAAGCCCTTGAGGTAAATCACTGGATTCTTTCAGAGCATCCCGACTACCTGTTTGCTTTAATAAATAAGGCACATATATGTATAGATAAAAATGAATTTGATAAAGTACCAGAAATATTAGGCGAGGCATGTGAAATTAAAGCATTATATCCTGATAGAGATTTGTTTCATCTTTCGGAAGTTACAAGTTTTTATAAAGTTGTAATTCGTTATTATGTTGCTATCGAAAATCAGGAATTGGCAGAAAACAGACTTGAAATTCTTCAGGAAGTGGCCCCTGACCATCATGATACAGAGCAAGCAGAATCTTTTTTATTTGGATTGAGATTGAAAAATGCAGCAGCACGATTTGAAGAAGAAAACAAACAAAGAATTTCTACAAGAACGACGAAAATAAATCCTTCATTTCACAAATCATCTTCCCCTGAATTTAATCATCCTGAAATTCAGAATCTCTATCATTTTGGGATTAACATACCTCACGATAAGCTAAAAGAAATTATCGCCCTGCCTCGAATTTCCCTAATTGAAGATCTTGAAAAAATTCTTGTTGATGCTGTTGAAAGGTATAATTATTTTTATGACCTTGATTGGGAAGAAGAAACCTGCAGTTTTGTTTTACATACTCTCTTTTTATTTAAAGAAATAAATGCTGTTGAAAGCCTGCCAAACATACTTAGCTTTTTAGAACACGATTATGAATTTATTAAATTCTGGTTAGGGGATCATGTTACTTCTACACTTTGGCAATGCTTTTATAACTTAGGTTTTAATAACACAATAATACTAAAAGAATTTCTATTGCTCCCGGGTGTAGAAACCTTTTGTAAAACTTCAGTCTCAGAATCATTTTGTCAAATGGTACTTCATCACCCTGAAATAAGGAGGGAAATTCTAACTATTTATTCGGAAGTGTTTACAATATTTTCAGAAGCAACTGTTGAAAATAATTTAATTGATAGTGATTTTTTAGGTCTGACAATTGGCGATGTCTTGGATTGTGG
>JALYQW010000012.1 GCA_030855635.1 Bacteroidota bacterium
GCAGATCGTTTAATTGCTAATGACCGCATTCAGCAAATTACGGAATTGTTTCCTGCCTTCCAATTGGCTGATATATTCCCTTTTGATTTTGAACTTTCAGGAGGACTCACGGCGCCCGCCTATGCGAAATCGATGCTTGTTCAGCCACGGGTTTGGATTAGAATTATTTCAGGAAAGGAAAATGAAGTGTTTGAAGAACTTCAATCCAATGACATTCCATTTAATAATGATATAGTAACTACCAGTGCTGTTTCATTGGAACCCGGGGTAAAACTCGACGGACTGGTAACAAAACAAAAAGGATATTTTGAAATCCAGGACCGGTCGTCACAAATTGCAGGTGCTGCGATTCCTGCTTTAACCGGAGAGCATTGGTGGGATTGCTGCTGTGGTGCAGGAGGAAAGTCGCTGGAATTATTTGATAAGGTTCCAGGAATCCGGATAACTGCAACAGATTCGCGTGCTTCCATACTTAAAAACTACAGGGAGCGTACTGAAAAATATCATGCACAACTGGCTACCACGGTGTTGGATCTGGAACAGCCTGTTGCCCAAAACTTTTTTGGCAACAGGTTCGATGGGATAATCGCCGATGTGCCATGCTCGGGATCGGGTACCTGGAGCAGGACGCCTGAAAATCTTCAAATTTTTAAAGATGCTGTTTTAGCTGGTTATGTTACCAGGCAAAAAGCCATTATCACTGCTTCCATTTCATTTTTAAAATCCAAAGGCAGGTTGGCGTATATCACCTGCTCTGTTTTTAAGGCTGAAAATGAAGAAATGGCAGCTTGGATTGCTTCCCTTCCGGGGATGTCGTTACAGGTGGAAAAATTCATAGACGGGTGGGGTGAAAAGGCCGATTCCATGTATTATTCAATTTTTGTAAAGGATTAATTTTCAGAAAATTAACATGTGAAGCAGACTCTGATTTCTGGTCAACAGACTTGAATTATTAGTGTTTTATCACCGTGTAATCACCTTGTAAATCAGGGTAATCTTCTTATCAAGTCTTGGATTAATCCTATAATTCGTGGAACATCCATTATTCTGCGGATAAAAATTCTTAAATTTGATGTTCCAACCAACATTAAAACCATAATTATTTACGAATGAAACGCAATTTATTAGTACTGCTAGGACTCCTGATTTGCTCCATCGTGTCGGCGCAAAATTTTAATCTTACTCAACGGGCTATTTTACCTTACGGAGTAACAACCTCCAACATTGGTGGTTTTGTTGATTCACAGGGCAACGAATATGCACTTGTGGGTTATTATGAAGGATTATCAATTGTTAACGTTACCGATCCTGATAATCCGGTAGAAGTATTTACTGCTCCGGGTGCACAATCAAACTGGCGCGAAGTAAAAACATGGGGAAATTATGCTTATGTAACTACTGAAGGAGGTAACCAGGGATTGCAGATCGTAGATCTTTCCAATCTGCCTGCTTCAATAAACACCAAATACTGGAATGGTACCGGTACAATTGCCGGTCAGATTGAAACGATTCACGCTTTGCATATTGATGCAGGTTACGCCTACCTTTTCGGAAGCAACCTCTTTAATGGTGCTGCCCTCATAGTTGATCTTGCAGATCCCTGGAACCCTGTTTATGTAGGCAAAACACCTGGAACGTATATCCACGACGGTTATGTAAGAAATGACGTGTTGTATGCAGGTCATATTTATGATGGTTATTTTGCAGTGTATGATGTTACCAACAAAGCGAACCCGATTTTGCAGGCACAACAAAATACTCCTAATAATTTCACCCACAATACCTGGTTGAATGATGCCAGTACGGTATTGATGACCACTGATGAAACAAACAATTCTTATCTCACTTCATATGATATCACCGATCTTGGAAACATCACCGAGCTCGACCGGTTCCAGGTAACGCCGGGCTCCGGTTCAGTCGTTCACAATACCCATGTATTGAATGATTACGCCGTTACCTCATGGTACAAGGATGGTGTTTCTATCACCGACATTACCAGGCCCGGGAATATTGTAAGTGTTGCTCGCTATGACACCTACCCGCAGGGATCAGGTGGTGGTTTCAACGGATGCTGGGGTGTTTATCCTTTTCTTCCTTCAGGAACTATTGTTGTTTCTGATATCGACAACGGTTTGGTTGTTTTAACACCTACGTATGTGCGCGGCTGTTATCTGGAAGGTGTGGTTACTGATTCAATTTCAGGACTGCCGCTGAACAATGCAACAGTTGAGGTGATAGGAGTTACACTTCCTGATGAAACTACAGGTGTAAATGGTAAATATGCAACGGGAACAGTAATACCTGGAACTGTTGCTGTACAGGTTTCAAGATTAGGTTATGAAACTAAAACAGTAAATAACGTCGTACTGGTGAATGGACAGTTAACCATTGTAGATGTGGAACTCAATCCGCTTACCGCGATAACTGCTACCGGCCAGGTGATTGATGCCGTTACCGGATTGGCGGTAGCCGGTGTTCAAGTTCAAATTTTCAACGGGGCTTCCGATAATGTAGTGATAACTGATGCTTCCGGTAATTTTGCCATACCTGCATTCTTCCCCGATAATTATAACATTGATGCGGGTAAATGGGGTTATATAACTTATTGTTCTAATCTTCAGCCTATCAATACCAGTACTATTCCATTGGTGATTCAGATTCAACCGGGTATATATGATGATTTCACTTTTGATCTGGGCTGGACCGTATCCGGTGTATCTGGAAACGAGTGGGAAAGAGGCGAGCCGGTAGGAACAACTACACAAGGTGGTACTGCCGCGAATCCGGGACTGGATGTCACTAATGATTGCCGTGATAAAGCTTATGTCACCGACAATGGTGGAGGTGGAGCATGGGATAATGATGTGGATGGTGGCAATACTGTTTTAACTTCCCCGGTTTTTGATGCATCAGCATTTCTTAATCCGTATGTAAAGTATGCACGTTGGTTTTATAATGGTGGTAATAACGGTGGCGGTGCTGCGGATGATACCATGACAGTAAAGCTCACTAATGGTATTGTTACGGTTACACTGGAAAGTATATTTCCAAATTCCACCGGGAATTCAACCTGGTTGAACCGCAATTATGAGATCGGTACGTTTCTTACTCCGACCAGCACCATGCAGTTTATTGTGGAAACTGCCGACTGGGGACCTGTTTTCAACATCGTTGAAGGTGCTCTTGATAAATTTGAAGTAACTGAAGGACCTGTTACTGTTGCAGAGACTAACGATGTTGGCCTGAACGCTTTTCCCAATCCTTACAGCGATCAAATTCGTATCGTATTTGACCACACAAAATTAACCGGAAAAGCTAAACTCGTAATTTCAGATCTTTCAGGAAAAGTTATTTCTGAAGAAAAAATTGATACATCAAAAGGATATATCGAAACAGGAAAAGATCTTAAAGCCGGTGTATACCTTGCACAAATTGTAACGGAAAAGCAAAATTACAACCCGATCCGTATTTCTAAAATGAAATAATATCACAGTACCAAAAATTTAAAGCGACAAATTCCGGATTACAGGAATTTGTCGCTTTTTACATTTTTGCCCTGCGGGATTTTTCAAAAAACTACTAAGGAAATGTAGTTTCAAAGAAAGACGAAGAGCTTGTCCCTTATCATCCTTCGCCTTCGCGCAGGGCATGCTACACGTTGAACCTGAAATGCATCACGTCTCCATCTTCCACCACATATTCTTTTCCTTCAATAGCTAATTTTCCGGCCTCTTTGCACGCAAGTTCAGAACCGTAGCGCACATAATCTTCATAGTGGATCACTTCAGCCCGGATAAAACCTTTTTCGAAATCCGTGTGAATTACTCCTGCTGCCTGAGGTGCCGTCATGCCTTTATGAATTGTCCATGCCCGAACTTCTTTCACACCGGCAGTAAAATAAGTATACAATTTCAATAACCGGTATGCGGTTTTGATCAGTTTGCTGACACCCGATTCATTCAAGCCAAGGTCTTCAAGAAAAACCTTGCGGTCTTCAAAACTTTCCATTTCGGCAATATCGGCTTCAATAGCGGCTGCAATTACAAGCACTTCCGCGTTTTCATCTTTCACCGATTCGCGAACCATATCAACATATTTATTTCCGGTAACAACCGACTTTTCATCTACGTTGCACACGTACATTACCGGTTTATCAGTGAGTAAATAAATATCATCAATATACTGGCGGTCTTCCGGTTGAACAGGAGCAGAGCGAGCCGATTTACCTTGTTCCAGGTGTTTTTTGTAAATCAACAAGGCTTCATAGGACTTTTTTGCTTCCTTATCGGTTCCAACGCGCGCGGCCTTTTCAACTTTCTGAATTTTTTTGTCAACGGCTTCAAGATCTTTCAGCTGCAATTCCAGGTCAATAGTTTCCTTATCGCGGATCGGATTAACGGATCCATCTACATGAATTACATTCGGATCATCGAAGCAGCGGAGTACATGCAAAATCGCGTCGGTTTCCCGGATGTTGCCCAGGAACTGGTTTCCAAGTCCCTCGCCTTTGCTTGCACCTTTTACCAAACCTGCTATGTCAACAATTTCCACTACGGTGGGAAGAACGCGCTGTGGCTGGACTAACTTTTCAAGAACTTCTAACCTTTCATCGGGAACAGTGATGACCCCGATGTTGGGTTCTATGGTACAGAAAGGAAAATTAGCCGCCTGCGCTTTAGCATTCGACAAACAATTAAAAAGAGTTGATTTTCCAACATTTGGCAAACCCACAATACCGCACTTTAGGCCCATAAGAAGGGGATTTTTAAGATTTAGAATTTATAAAAATGAATCCAAGGGAAAATACCTGTGAATTCGGGCGCGAAGGTAGCAAAAAAATCGCCTCCCCAGAGGGTGGGGTAACCCCGACGGGGTAACTATATACGTGTTACAGCAAAGTGATTACCTTTGTTCTTATGGATTTAATGAAATCAGACTTTGCGATAGAAATTAAATTCGATAAGAGGTCAGAAAATCCATCAAGGATTTTCAAGACCATGTCGAATTTAATTGAAGATTTGCAATCATTTGATAAGAAGCTAGTTCAAAATATTGATTCAAAGTTGGAGCCTACCTTTTTATTAGAAGATATTGAAATTAGCTCACTTAGGGTCTGGCTGGCGAATGTCTTAAGAAGTGTTGATGATGAGGGTATCAA
>JALYQW010000013.1 GCA_030855635.1 Bacteroidota bacterium
ATGGGAGTTTATCATTGTCTGGCACTCAGCTTTTAATTCGACTCCGACGATTGTTTCATTTCTTCAAGTTTCAATACCTGTGCAAGTGTTTTTAAAACACGGTCATGATTTTTGACATAGGGATTGGTTGTATCCCACACATAACCTGCCAGTACTGAACAAATTTGACGTTGAATAGCTGGGTTGGGCTTTTTGGCGAAAAAAATATCCTGCAGGTTGCCGTCGTACCATCCCATCACATAAGAACGAAATGTATTCACGCCCTGCATCATATAATCGGTATACTCAGTTTGCCAGTTTACCGGCTCCCCTTTCAAATGTTTGCACACCAATGTTGCTGCTTTATGAGCAGAAACCGTAGCAAGCGTCACGCCTGATGAAAAAACAGGATCAAGAAATTCGGTTACATTACCTGTTAGCACAAAGCCTTTGCCAAAAAAAGTATTGGTTGACATCGACCAGCCTTCCAGGGTTCTTGCATCGAAAATAAATTCTGCATTTTCAAAGCGTTCTTTGAGTTCGGGTTCCGATTCAATCATTGCATGGAGTTGTGTGGTAGTGTCGCCTGAAAATTTATCAAAGTAAGCCACATTTCCAACAAAACCTACGGAAGTAACACCGTTTGAAAAAGGAATAATCCATATCCACACATCACGACGGTGCAATACAATAGTTATGCGGTTGGGTTCATGGTACGCATCTCTTTTCAAGTCCCTGATATGCGCGAATACAGTTTTTCGCGGAGGAAGATTAGATGGTTTATCAAGGTTGAATAATCTTGGAATAACCCTTCCATATCCACTTCCGTCAACTATAAATTTTGCAGCGATTTCTTTTTTATTGCCATTAACATCTTCAACCGTGGTAATGGAACCTTCATCTGTAAAATTTATGCCTGTTACACCGGTTTCAAATTCAACAGGCACTCCCATTTTTTGAACTTCATCGCTCAGTACCTGGTCGAAATCAGCACGAGATACCTGCCAGGTCCATTTCCATCCTTCGGTAAAACTTTCAGAAAAATTAAAATCACACACCCTTCCATCTTTTACGAACTTGGCTCCAAATTTTTCCTGGAATCCTTTTTTCTTTATCGCGTCAAGAAAGCCGGCCGCCTCAAGTGCTTCCATGCAACGAGGTAACAGACTTTCTCCAATGACAAAGCGCGGGAATTTTACCTTTTCTACAATTTTTACTTTATAACCCTGCTGGTTTATAATTGAAGCTGCAACAGTTCCTGCAGGGCCTGCACCAATTACCAAAACGTCAACTTCTTCTCTTTTCATCACACTTGTGTGTTTGTCGTTCTATTATTTATTCTTTAGTAATGTTACTCCGCTGTCGAGTACAAAATCCACTGTCCCTACTTTTACCGGTATCATTCCCGACTCACTGAAAGTTTCATTCCATGAAATATTTAAGACGGTAAATTGCATGTCTGCGATTTGACCCGGTATGATAAAAATTGCTGTGAAACTAATTTCATCGCCGGGCATAAGTATATCCCCTTTGTCTTTCCGGTTGTTGTTTGCGAATTCCTGTCCGTCTTTCAACTTTACCGATAACTTTGACGGGTCAATGAACGCCACCTTTTTTCCCGAATAGGTGCATTTGAATTTAGCAGCTGTTTCCTGCGTAGTTTGTTTTGCCTTTTCAAGCGTGCAATTGCAATCTCCTGCTGAGAATGAATTTTTAGCAGCTGGAAGTTGAAAATCCGGTGCTTTTAAAACTTCACCTTTTGAACTTATTTTATAAAAACAATTTAATTCCAGTTGCAATTTTTCAGCATGAAATTTCGCATCTCCGGATACTTTGAGTGTTTTTGAAACGGTCTCTAGTGGACCAATTGAAAAATTAACCCTTGATAAAAGGTTGCCCTTTGGGTTGTAAGTCCCATGGTCGAAAATAAATTTTGCTTCACTTCCTTTGCAATATAAAAAGTCGGAGGTTTTGTTGGTGATGGTCATTTCAACCAATGTAAATTCCTGCTGAGAATGCGCATTTTTAAAAGTAATTTTTAAATCATCATTTTCAACGGGAGCTACTACATAATGATTTTCATGTTTAGGATCAGTGGGTGGTCGTTGAGCTACTACAGCAGAAACGGTGTAAAAGAAAAATACAGTGAGCAAACAGAAACTTTTCATAGAATTTAGTAGCTTTTATGGTTTGACAAAACTTGTGTAAAGGTACATTTTTAGGGTTTATGGACAAGGAATATATCATTATCACAACTGATTACGCCAATTTTTTACGATGATCAATAAGTTTGTATATTTTTCGCTTTCCTTCAACAATCTGCATTTTTTGAATTTCAGAAAAAGGGAGGAAATTAATTTCGGGTACCACTCTCAGCGCGGTCTGAAGGGCTTGCTTAATCTTTATTTCTGTAAGACCGCATCCGGGAAATAGGGCAAGGCTCACAACAAGGTCGTCACTGCCCAGATCGTTATTTACCAAGGTAATTACATAATCCTGAATACCTTCAAGGCTGTTAAGGATATTGAAAATAGTTTGGGGATAAAGAGTGGTGCCCTTATATTTTATCATTTGCTGTTTTCGTCCCGCGATCGGACTGATACGGGAAGTAGCTTTCCCGCAAGGGCACGGATCGGTATAGAAGGTACATATATCCCCGGTGCTGTATCGTAGCAGTGGCATTCCTTCCACGCCAAGTGTGGTGATAACCAACTCTCCATAAGAACCGGCCGGAAGCTGGTTTCCATTTTCGTCAATGATCTCAAAAATAAGAAGGTCCTCATGATGGTGACCACCTTTTCCTTCAGCACATTCGGTGAAAGCAGTTTGTTGTTCTGTGGAGGCGTAGGTCGAATAAAGTTTCACATTCCAGGAATTCCGGATTCTTTCTCCTAATGCATTAAAATGTAGTTGTTCATCACGGATATTTTCACCGATGCATAAAATCTTTTTCACACTCGTCGTGTTGAGATCCGTTCCGTGTTGTTTTGCGAAATCGGCAAGGCCCACAATAAAGGATGGAACAGCAACAAGCACGGTAGGTTGCAATCTTTTAATCACATCCAGTTGCATGGCAAAATTTCCCGGCCCGCCCCTGATGATACCAGCACCCAATTCCCTTGCACCGGAATAATATGCAATGCCTGCCATGAATTGCCGGTCAAGGGAAAGCATTAGCAGCATTATATCATCGCTACTCATTCCGGCACAGGTAAAGGATTCCAGTTCATTTTTTGCTAACCGTTGTAAATCCATTTCTGTCAGACCAATGATAACCGGGCTTCCCAAAGTCCCCGATGTGGTACAATATTCTACCACAGATCGCTGTTCGACGCATAAGAAGTTCATGTTGTTTTCCTGCAAATCATTTTTTGTGACAACCGGAATCTTAATCAGGTCTGCAAATAATTCAATTTGGGAAATATCAATTCCATGTTTGCTGAAATGTGACCGGTAAAAAGCAGAATTTTTATCAAGGTACTGCAATAACTGTTTGAGCGATTTTTGCTGAAACGTTGTTAGGCTTCCGGAAACAGAAACTATTGAGGTCATGTTAAGTTATTACTTTTCTATAACGACCATCGCACATGCGATATCTTTAAGGTGAGATAAGGTAAGATGAATGCTCCCAATGGAAAAAGAGGCTATTGCGACTGCTGAATTACCATGAAATTTAAAACCGGGTTTGCCGGAATCATCGCTTGTAATATCAATTTCATTCAGCAACAGTCCGCCGGGAAAGCCGGTACCCAGTGCCTTCAACAGTGCTTCCTTAGCGGCAAACCGTGCTGCATAATGTTCGGTTTTGTTGGTTTTACTTTCGCAATATGAAATTTCGTTTTCCGAAAAAACATATTCTCTGAAGCCGCTGTCTTTTGAAATTTTTTCAGCAACTCTAGCAGTTTCTATTAAATCAACGCCAATTCCGGTAATCATATATTTATAGTTTTCAGGATGCTTTCTCGTTACATTTCCTGATCTGTTCAAGAATGTACCGTTCCTCAGTTCGGGTGGCAATTTCGTGCTTTAGGGCAGATTCATAATAAGCTTTCGCTTTTATATATAATTTTCTTTCGAAAGAATAATCACCAGCGAGGACATAGGCTTGATAATATCCGGGGTTCAGCGCAATCAATTGGTCGGTATCTATGTTTTCACCGTTGGCTGCCGTGTTTTTTAATTCCCTGAAAGCTACAAAATCAGTATAAGATTTTGTAAGCAAAAAACTATCTGCAGCAATGGTTTCCGAGGAATCTGACAACTCCATGTTTGCGATCAGCCCGTTCATTGCAAATATTTTACGAAGATCATAGCAACTGAATGCCCCCAGTTGCCAGGGATTGGATGAAACCCACACTTTCCTGGAAGAGGGTTCAAATATAATTGCATGGTGGGCTATTAACTGGTTTATTGATTTTTCATTTCCAAAGCCAATAAATGTATTATTTTTTCCCGATTTATCCCTCAGGATGGCTGCAGTTTTTTCAGGGGTATTTAAAGTAAGGGTATCCAGCAGCTGTGACAGCCTTTCATTCCTATACACAGAAGCGCTTTCATCCATTTGCACTCTGTTGCTTTCCGATTTGCCCAGAAAATCACTTTCATAATGGTTGGTGCAAATGATATAATCCGAATTCGGATCATAAACAGTCAGTGTGTCAGGTGTAATTTCAATGGCAACTGCTTTGTTGTCATTTGCTGATCCGATCAGGAAGGATTCTGATACAAATGTCTTGCGTGATCCGGCAATGGCAATTGCTTCTTCAATATTTTTTGAATACTGAAGGATTTCTCTGGCCAGGATTGAGATGGGAGTTGCTGAACCCGAGGGCACATCTGATTTTGCAGCATTCAGTGTAATGGTTAGCCCTTGCATGTTCATACCGGAAACTACGCCGGTCATACCTCCCCAGGTGATCATCATAAATTGATACCCTTTTTCCGGTTCAACAAACTGAATGATTTTATTTTCCGCAAAACGATCTCCGACATAAAAGTCGAAATTGCGCCCTATCAGTAACCTGTTATCTGATGATTTAGCATCCCAGGTTGCAAAAGAAGAACATCCAACCAACGCCAGGTTTTGCAGTGCGTGCCCAATGTCATGGGCGGCATGATAATTCATGAGTCGCTGGTAAGGAGTACCAATGTAGTCAAACTCATGGGATGCGGACTTTGAAACACCATAAATTTCGAGTTTATATTCTTCAGGTATATGATTTTCAAGATCACGGTTAAACCATCCGATAAAGTACTTTAAAAAATTCCTGTAAAAGGAAGAGGGTACGAGCTTATTTATTTGTTCAGAAAAGGCAACTTCCTGTTCATGTATTAACTCCTTTGCCAGTAAACCATTTATCACACCACGTTCGAAGGGCTTTCCTTCTACATACATTTCCCACAAATTGCTTTTACTTTTTCTTAACCAGTTATTCCCAATCACATAACAATTGGAATCCAGTTGTTGCCGGGTTAAATTGAGACTCGCAGAGCTTTCTGGAAGTGGCGGATTGACACTTGCAACCGCTAGCAGGTAAATAAATCCACCTGTTAGCAACACGCCAATAATGAGAAAAACATACCCTGTATATTTTAACAACTTACGCATTTTGTGCCTCTTCTATTTTATGAATTATTTCCGACATTCCCAGCAACACCGAGCATGTAACAACCGAACTGATGGATACTCCCAAAATGCCATGTAGATTAATATTTTGACCTGTTAGCAACAGGTTATCAATTTTTGTTCTGGGTGAAATGAAAGTTTTAAGTGGATCTTTAAAATCTTTGGCAATGCCATATACGGAACCGTCATCAGTTCCCATATAATCCCGAAATGTTAAAGGAGTAGAAGTGTAATAGTTTTGAATAGCGGCACGTAGTCCCGGGAATTTTTTTTCGGCAAGTTTGAGCAGCGATTCAGCTTTTCTTTTTTTGAAAGCCTCGTAGCTTTCCCCTCTTTCACCTGGATTCCCCACAGTATTGTGGGTGCCGGTCCATGGCGCCACTTCACGGAAGTCCATATAGGCCATCAGCGTTATGCCTTCTGCATATTCCTTTCCAGGCTCCAAGCCGGAGAAAAATAATGCATAAGCTTTTGGCCAGTTATTTTCAGTGTAATCCATTACTGACCAAACCTCATCGTCTACAAAGCAATAATAATTTGATTTCTGGTATTTGAATTGGTTTGGTTTAAGAGTAATGTTTAATATAAAAATAGAAGTCGAGTTCTCCAGACTACCGATTCGATTGCGATAAGCGTGCCTGATAACATCGGTTTCTGTCATCTGCAATGTTTTGGCCGGATGAATATTGGAAATAAAATAATTACCGTGATAACGACTCCCGTCTTTCGCTTCCGCGAAAGCAACTTTGCCGCCTTCAACATGCAACTTAACAATTTCAGTCCGGTTTTTAACCATACCCCCACGGTCAAGAATCTTACGGCATAGCTGCTTTGCTATTTGGGATCCGCCGGTTATAAACCTGTATGAACTTTCAATATAACTATTGATCACAAGCGCATGTACATAAAATGGTGTTTTATCGGCAACACCGGCGTAAAGCAGGTTGTTTCCTCCCAGGACATTTCTTAACCGCTGGTTGGTAGTCAGTGAATCAATATGAGCCTTGGTATCAAAGGTCAGGTATTCCGATTTTTCAAGGTAATCACCATCCCGTAAATTATAAAGTGGAAATCGTGAACAAACCGTACGAATGGAATCACAATATTTTCTTATGGCTTCTTCCTCATCGGGAAAATCTTTTACCAGTGAATGTATGAAATTATCGTATCCTTGCGCAAAAGCATATTCCTTATCATCGCTGTGAAATACAATTTTATCAAAAGCATTTTCATCGAGTTTTTCAAGTTTCATCATGTCGATGATGCCGAGGTATTTGAAAATTTTATACAGGTTTTGACCCTTGTCGAGCCCACCCACATAATGCACGCCTGAATCAAAAATGTGTTTGTCGCGGACATATGTTTGTAAATTCCCGCCCAGTTGCTTATTCATTTCAAGCACAGTTACCTTATAACCTTCCTGGGCAAGTATGGCGCCGCAAACAAGTCCCCCCATGCCGCTGCCAATAATTACCACTGTTTTTTCCTGCTCCACTATGCGCTCTTTTTTAATACAAAAATAATATTTGAAGTCCACCTGGAGGGATCGGTGACCGTAACTGTCAAATTATTTTGATGTGCCACGCTTTCAATGAGTTGTGACGAAATGTAGTGCAAACCCTGCTTTGCAGTCTTGTTAAAACCTAGTAACCGGGTGGAAAAAAGTTCCGACAACCTGGTTCCCCTGTGCCGCTTTTGGAGCTCAGTAACCCCATCCCTGATAACGAGCATACCTTCGGGATTCAACCGCCCGATGCATTTTTGGAGTAATTTTTCCTGTTCTCCTTCCGCAAGGTAATGAAGCACATCGTTGAGGATAATTGCATCCTGAAAGTCAAAATCATAGGTTAACGCATTGGCATGATGAAAATTTGTGCGCGAATTTTTTGCGTACCCGTTTTGTGCAATTGATATTTTGCTTTCATCGTAATCGATGCCGGTAATGATTCTTTCACGCGATGTGTAACTGAGCATGTAAGCCAGGAACCCATAGCCGCAACCGATATCCAGCACATGGCCCTTAACGGGAATCAGTCCGGTAAAAAATTTATAATTATTTTCAATTCGCACTTTAATTTTCATGTACCATTCCAGCACAGGACCTTTATAAATAAAGTTGCTGAATAAATATTCCTTAAAATATTCAGGTGTTTCAACCTGGTCCGCCAATTGATTCAATTGATTGGTAAAATATTTCCTGAGTTGTTTCGATTTTTCCTGATAAGTACTTCCATAAGTATCATCACCGGGTTGTATCCTTGGTAAAATATTAAGGGTCAGCTGGCCGTTTTTAAGATAGAAAAATCCTTTGGTCATTGTATGAGCGGCTCCATGAATTACAATGGGAAGCAAATCGACTTTTAAATTTTCAGCAAGAAAAAATGCACCTTTATGAAAACGACCAATGGTACCATCAACCGACCGGGTTCCTTCGGGAAATACTACAATAGAATACCCTGCAGCAATTTTTTCAGCCAGCCTGGTGGTGGTATTTTCAGCTCCTTCAGCCACTGGATAGTATTCTGCCATTCTTACAGCCATACCGAAGACAGGAGAATTCCACACCCACTTATTAGTCAATAAAATAAGTTTAGGATGCATCATGATTAAAAGCAGGATATCGAGGAAGGAGGAATGGTTTGCGATGATCACAGCGGGCTTCGAAAAATCTTCACCATGTAAATTTATGATTCGTTTTTTTACATTCGACATTATGTAGATCATCGAACCGGCAAATTTGCTAAGGATCCAATGATAAGCATATTTAATTCCCGGTGATTTAACAGGTATTAGTTTCATCAATAATATTCCCAAAATAGAAATGAGGATGGATCCGAAAATAAAATAACTAAATGCAAATACTGATTTAAGGATATTAAAAAACGTATAGGGCTCATGTTTATGTGCCGTTGGGTTGGTAATCAGGAAGCGGAACAGTACAGGCTGCAAGGTTTGAGAAATAAACCACACACTCAAAATGCCGATTATTGATACCAGTGCGATCGAACTGAGTGCCGGGTGTTGGGCAAAAATCAGCACTCCCATTCCAATAATGGTCGTAGTAGCTGAAAGTGCAATGGAAACCCGCAACGATTTTATGTTTTTAACCTTCCGTGCATATTCCTGTTGCAGTCCGTCGGTGGTGAATATGCAAAAATCATCACCTAATGCGAAAATGAAGGTGCTTAGTACAATATTAACAATGTTGAATTTGATATCCAGCAGTGCCATAAGTCCGAGTATCCAGATCCATGAAACGATCATGGGAATAAATGTTAAAAGAGCCAGTTCAATGCGGCCGTAAATCACAAACAATGCAAACAGCACGAGCAGCGAAGTCCAGAGTGTAATGAAATTAAAATCTGCACTCACAATCGCCATGAGTTTATCAGTAATGTATTTTCTGTCGAAGGCTGATGAGGCTTTGAAATTATCCAATTCTCGGTAAACTACATTTGCATTTCCGGGAGTAGTTTTAATCATTCCTATTAAAGTCCATTCACCGTTTTTTTCTTCAATAAGGTTGTCTAACAAAACCTGTTTTAAAGTTATTTCCGCTTCCGCGGGAAGCAACCCCGATTGCTGTTGTGTTTTATCAAGAAATGGAGTGAACGCACTCTCCTTAAACCGGAATGCTTCACCTGAGCGCAGTAGCTGGTCAAATACACGTTGTCTTTTGTCGCTGGTCCAGTAGTTATTCCAACGTGCGATCCGTTTTTCTTGTTCTTCAAGAGATGGCAGTACCGTGGAAACACTTGAATAGGTTATTAGCCCGCCATTAGATTTTAATTTATTTAAAACAGGTGTTAACTTCTCATTGGATTGTAACGCGGCTTCCTGGCTGTTACCACTTGTAATGACGAAAATAGATTTTTGATAAAAGGAAGTGACCCGGTTCATTTTTTCCTCTGCAGCCCGGAGTTCTTTCGACATGTAATTAATTTTATACATATCGGATTCAAATGCAACGTCCCCGGCAAAATAAAACAGTACAGGTGTAAGCATTACAATAAAAAAAACCCTCATCTTATGAGAAGGTAACAGGGCATTTAATTTATTGATGAAGGAAGATGGTTCGGTGGGTACTAGCGGTTTTTGTTTTGATGAAATAAAATGCGGCAAAAAAACCAGCGTTGCAATGGCAGCTCCTGCAAGGCTCAATGCAGCAAACAGTCCCAGGTCCTGCAACACGGGAGCATTTACGAATCTGAGGCAGAGAAATCCGCCAATGGTAGTAAGACTACCTGCAATCATAGGAAATGCAAGTTCATGTATTGTTCCCCTGACATCCGGATGAAACCGGTAATGGGTTAAAAAATGCATGGAGTAATTAACTGCGATACCCAGTACCAGAGAACCTGCACCAACAGCAATTACCGATATAGATCCCTGTATAAAATAGATCAGTGCAAGAGCAAAAAGCGCACCGAACACCACCGGTGTGATGATCAGCAAAGGTGCAGTAGCATTACGGAAAAACAGCAGTACAATCAGCAATAATAAAATTATTGTAATGATAACGGTGAGTGTGGTATCAGCACGTATTTGTTTTGCATTTCCTGCTGCCACGGCTGGTGCGCCAAAATAAATGATTTCTGATTCCGGTTGTGAATGCGAGAATGAAGCTATGATTTCATCCAGCCTGGAAAAAAAAACATCATTTTTATCCGTCTCTGATGAAGGATACTTCAGGTTGAGGTACATTACCAGGTTAAGGTGATTTTTTGTGAGGTAGTGGCCGTCGTAAAGTTCCACTTGTTCGTCAACCTGCAAGCTGTTTAATTTCTTATACCCGATAAAGTTGAGTCCCAGCGGATCTTTTAATATGAATTGCTTCATACCAATACCGCCCGGCCCGGTGAGTGTTTTGTAATTATTTTCAACCTGGGTTCTTATGCCCTCATTAGTAATCAGGGAATCAATCGATTTGTAATCATTTTCTTCGAGAAAGACCGGCAGGTTTTCATCAATTACCTCAAGCAATGCTGCTGCTGCACTGTCGCTGGCTACATGATTGATTGATGAAATGTATTGAGGCAACTGATCTTGTAAATTTGCTACCAACGAATCAGCAAGCAGGATAATATTTTCCGGATTAGCAACAGCCAGCGTGTCTTTTTGTGTAACCACTATAACCACACGGTCTGAAAATTTCGAATCACTGAAAAACCCTGCCAACTGTTCCGATTTTTCATCGGAAGGAAGCATTTGCAGAATGTTCTCCTGCAATTTTACACGGGAGGCAAAAAATCCTAACAGGATTAATATAAAAAAAAATACCAGGAAGAGTAACATTCTTCTTGATTCAAAGAAGTTATATAACTTCAGAAAAATATTACTCATGCGATAAACTGATTTTCTTTCTTCTTATGAAAGATACCAGAAAGTAGGATATAGCACCTGCAATAAATGCCGCAATCAGTGCGAGGGTAACGCTTCCGTAAAGATATTGTAGGAAATTTACATGGTTGCTTTCAAGGTCAATTCCGTTTTCAAAATTGAGAGGGGTTGCATTGTCTCCCACCCACACCGCTCCCATTTTATAACTAAGTAAAATAATGATGGGAATCATAGGAGGTATGCTGATGTTCGCAGATAATATGACCAATGCTTTGTTGAGCCGGAAGGCGATGGCAAGTGTAATGGCGATCAGTAACTGGAATCCCCACACGGGAGCTATTCCCATAAAAACACCTAATGCAACCGATACAGCTGTAACTGCTGCGGATTCTTCCCGGTTGAATAATTCCTGCTTCAGGTTGGAATAAGTGGAAATTTTAAAAACAGCCCGAATAAAATTCCGGGGATTGATATACAGGAATGTGATCAGTACAAGAATGGTGTTAAGAATACTGATGCGGGTGAAATCTTTAAAAGGCCTGAAATGAGTCACACGTTCAGTTGCGGGTGCATAATAAACAGAAACAGGAACACTTTCAATTTTGATACCTTTCCATGCTGCACGCACCAGCACTTCAATTTCAAATTCAAATTTGCGCGTGAAAAATTTCATGTCTTTCATAAGGTTTACCGGATACAACCGATATCCTGATTGGGTATCGGGCGCTTTTATTCCGGTTTCAACCTGGAACCAGAAATTTGAAAACTTATGTCCGAAACTACTTTTACCCGGTACGGAAGATTGATTCATGTTGCGGGCACCAATGATCAGCGATGGCCCATCCGATTCCAACTTTTCAATAAACGCCGGCAGATCATCGGGAAAATGCTGACCGTCGCTGTCAATTGATATTGCATAATCATAACCCAGATCCAACGCTATGTGAAATCCTTTACGCAATGCCCAGCCTTTACCTACATTCCTGCTGTAACTCAACACTTTTATTTCACTGTAATGTGAAAGAATTTCTGCTGTACCATCAGTGGAGCCGTCGTTTACAACAATAATATTTTGAGTGAAAGGCAATACGCCATCAATCACTTTTTTTAATGTTGCTGCATTGTTGTAAGTGGGGATCAGAACACAGATTTTGTATTCCCGGAATTTATCACTGTAACGCATAGCTGCCTCCGACATGTTATTGGTAAACGGCTCTGGTGATTTTGAAAAAGGTTAACTTATCCCATGATATACTTCCGTCCAGTACCAGTGTATTGTTTTCCCCGGTGATATATTTTAATTCTACATCTACCGAATCATTTTGCAACGGATTAATCAACGATAAAAATTTGATGTTAGCTGTATGCAGCAATTGTAGCGGACGGTTTACGGCTTCTTCAAGAAGTTCCTTAACAATAGCCATCATGCAAACTCCCGGCACTACAGGCAGGCCTGGAAAATGACCCTTGAAAATGTCGTGGGTTTTATCAAGTGCAATGGTGGTTTTGTAAACGCCATCGCCTCCCGACAAAGGAGTGGTGAGTTTAAAAAAATCGTTTTTGAGCATTACCTGATAATTTTTTTCAATGTGATGTTGTATTCAAATGATTGATGTGCAAGATACACAGAATCAGGCATCCCGGGGCCATCACCGGTCAGATTTACAATGATTTTTTTCTTCTTGTCAGAAGCGGTTTCAATGCGTGTTAACCGGGAACATATCGCATCCGTTATGAAATACACCTGTTCCCTCGCCCTGCTGTAAGCATAATAGGATTCGTTGCCTGATGCCAGGATATCGGGATTCCCCAGGTCAAACCCATGCAAGAGTAATAAGCTCAGGTCGTTTCTTAACCTATTGATAACCACTTTTTTATTCATCAGTTTCACACTCGAAACTACTCTGAAACCTTCTTTACGGAATTCATAATCGAAGTAGGTCACACCCATCTCATTGGTGAAAATTACTCTTTTTGAGCTGTCGGGCATAGTTTTGAATAGCACAATGCCACTGAGGTGTTTTCCGGCAACATTTACCTGAGCATTATAAAGCACCGTTGAAAAGCTGGGCTCCAGGTTTGCAAGACAGGGTTGTTTCTCCACCTGCACGGGATATAGGTATCCGGTAGGTTTGCACCCGAGGCTCAGTATTACCAGACTACTGAGTACTAAATTCTGAATCCTGAACCGCCACATTGATTTCTTTTTCCGTAAAGGTAATAACCGTATTGTCACCCGATGGCTCTAAAAGGTCGATTTTCATAACGGATCCGTCGTTGATATCCAGGTACACACTGATGTTTTTAAAATATTCCTGCAAATCTTTTTTTACAGGAGTTAATACCAGTAAGTATAATTTGTCATCCGAATAGACTTCCGGTTTAAAATCTTTATTATCGAGGGCAGTTCCCTGAACACAATCAATTATGATTTTATTGACCAGGGTAAACAGTTTGTTGCTTTTTGAAGAAAACGAATGGGTTTTTTGCTCATCTTTAATTATAACTTTATCCTGGTTAATGATGAGGAGGTAACGGTATGGATGTACGTATTCCATTCGCACCTTGTTAACTTTTTTAAATCGAAAATTGCCTTTTGAAATTATTTTTTCCGAAACCACTGCAATATTTTTTTCCTGGACAAAATTACTTTTGATTGTTTGTGTGCTATTTGCAGTTTCCGAAATTTTTTTCCTGAAGGCAGTATTGTCGGTTAATACTTTATAACCTTTAGGTTGTGAATACGAGGCTGTCGCAATAAATACGAACAGGAGCAGCATGGAGTATTTGCTAAACATAAGCATTAATATTTAGAAGTTTGTCAGCCGGCACAATGTCATACCCTTTTGCGCGAATAGCATCAATGATACCCTGTAAGGCTTCAACGGTTACAGGCATGGTATCGTGAAGTAGTATTACATCACCGGCTTTCACTTGTTTGGTTATTTTGTTAACGAGTTTTTTCGGATCTTTTGTAACGGTATCCATTGAACGTAAACTCCAGCCAACTGCGTTCATCTTGGCTTTTTTAACAGCCCTGGCAAGCACCGGTGTGGTAACCCCGTATGGAGGCCGGAAAAGATGAATTCTTTTCCGTGTAATTTTTTCGATGGCTTTATTTGTAGTTCTCATTTCACGAACCATGCTGTCGTGACCAAATATGTCAAAAAGAAAATGATGCGTATAACTGTGATTCCCCATCACATGACCGTCACCCGCAATTCGCTGTACAATTTCAGGATTTTCTACAACTTTTTCACCGATGCAGAAAAATGCTGCAGGCACTTCATTTTTTTTCAGAATATCAAGAATGGCGGGTGTGGTGGCAGGTGACGGACCATCATCGAAAGTGATGGCAACAGTTTTCTTTTCTGGTTCCCCGCGGTAAACCACAGGCATAAAGAACTGAGAGGAAACGGTCGCCGATCCATAAATAACCAAAATAATGTACGGGACTACAGGTACCAGGAAAAGCCAGATGGGTATACTGGTAATCAGTCCCGATAAGGCAATCAGGATCAAAACCAAAATTAAAAATAACGTAGCTCCTTTATAGTTAAACATGCTGTAACAAAATTAGTGAATGATGAATTCCTTCCTGTTGGTTGTAGATAAGAATATTATTCAACCGCTCTCCTTGATTCAAAAATTCGCTAAAGCAATATGGAATGGTTTTATGTTTTAAAATTTCGGCGCCCAGCCATGTAGCAAAGGCATTTGCAGTTGCGTATTCACCGCACCAGTGTTTATATTTCAGAATCCTGTCTTTACAATCAAGCGATTCCGCAAAGAAATCGTTATAAATATCGTTTGCACGATCACCGTTATGGCCTGTAAGGAGCAGGTCGGGTTGATCAACGTTATTCCGCGCCAGCAACTCCATTGCTTTTTGCCTGACCTCGGTGCCATCCATAAAGGAATAACTTTCTACTCCTGCAATTTTTGCATAACTCGATGCAGTTTGAGACCGGGAAATGTTGAAAAATGTAGCACCTTCACCGGCAACAGAACCTTTTCCGGGTTCATAAAAATTGGTAGCATCCAGCTGCGGTTCCTTATAAAAACCCATACGGTTCATGATATCAAAAGAGGTGTCGGTTATTTCGTCGATACCACCAACAAGAACATTATCAGCGGAATTTTCTTCTATTAGCAACATGGCATCAGTAAGAGCACTTTCAAACGACAACGACCGGTGCACATACGTACTATTATATCCCCGGCATTGAAACAACAGCGCTATTTGCGCAGCAATGGTATTGTGTGTTGAATGAATGAAGGCCGTGGGACTGAGCATATCTTCCTGATACTGTACGAGTTTAGAAAGAAACGAATAGGTGTCCTCAAGGCATCCAAAAGCCGTACCAACTATTATTGATTCCGGTTGTTCAATTCCTGCCTCACGTGTTGCCAGCAACGAGGCAACAATTCCCATACGAATGATTCTGCTCATCCGCCTTATTTGTTTCCCATCAATGAATAAACTGTAATCCGGTTCCTGTGACAACCACTTATTACCATTATTTCTCAGGAAACCATTCTGCAAAACTTTTTTGTCGAAAGTCTGCTGTGCCGAAATAACACCTGCTCCATTTATATAAACACTCATGACCTGGCTTTTGAAAAAATGAGGGAGGTGCAATTTCCGCCAAAACCAAATGAATTGGATAACACATGATTTATTTCCTGGTTTTCAAGCATTGTAACCTGTGGATAAATCGACAAACCGTGTATAGCTTCTGAAAAAGAAAAATTAGGATAAATAATTCCCTTCTGCACAGCTACTGCTGAGAAAGCTGCTTCAATCGCGCCACTCGCTCCAAGAGTATGGCCGGTAAATGACTTAGTAGAACTCAAGGGCGGGTAGGTTGGCGAAAATATGCGCTCCAGAGCTTTGCCTTCAGCCGAATCATTGTTTTGTGTACCGGTGCCGTGCATGTTTATGTAATCAATATCGGCAGTATTTAAAACACTCATTTTTAAAGCTCCCGTCATTGCTAAATAGGGTCCGTTACCTTCTTCTGATAACGCTGTTTGGTGGTGCGAATCATTTGTGTTGGAATAACCGGTCAGTTCACATATGCGTTCAAGGTTATATGCTTTTGCAATTTCATGACTCACCAAAACCAGGTATGCCGCACCTTCACCAAGGTTTAATCCCTGTCGCGATTGATCCAACGGTCGGCATTGATTCCGGTCAACGATCATGAGCGAATTAAATCCATTCAATGTAAAACGGGTTAAAGGATCAACACCGCCTGCGATTACCAAATCCAGTCTCCCGCTTTTTATCAGTCGCGCTCCAAGCATAATGGAATTTGCTGATGAAGAACACGCCGTGCTAATGGTAGAAATAAATCCTTTAAATCCCAATTTTTCACAAACGTAATCAGTATGTTTTCCGCAATCGTGATGTTGTACTTTATGTAAATCTCCCGATTTATCTTTCATATAATCCTCAAAAAAGGTTTCCGTTTTATCCATTCCGCCCACTGAACTTGCTGAAATAAAACCTGTCCGGATTTTTGATAGCATGTTTCCCGGAAGGGAATCAATTGCTTGCTTAGCAGCATAATAACTTAACAGGATGGTACGGCTGAGTTCAGGTTTTAAACCCGTGCGTGAAGCGAGTTCCTCATTTGAGAATTTTACTTCGCCAAGAGGAAAGGTATCCCTGTGCCGTGTTTCAAGAAATTGCGTTTTGGCAACACCTGATTGGTGGTTACGGAAAGTGTTCAGCGATTCTGAAATGTTGTTACCAATGGCAGAAATTATCCCCGTACCGGCAACATAAACAGAACTACTCATTTGAAATTTATTGCTTGTTTGACTGAATGTATTCGGCCATGGAGTTCACAGACCGGAATACGGCAGGGCCATCTTCGGCACGTGCAAGCCGGATACCATAGTGTTGTTGTAAAAGCACAATCAGTTCGAGTGCATCAATAGAATCAAGACCCAGTCCTTCAACAAATAATGGCTGATCATCCCCGATGTCCTCGGGTTTAATGTCTTTCAAATTTAATTGCTCAACAATTTGACGCTTAAGGTTTTCTTTTAACTCAGTCATTATAGATGATGGTATAGTGCATTTATGGTATCAACCTGGTGAGGCTGTAATTCATCAGTACCGTTTTTTACCGCCAGATATAAAAATGCCTCATAATTCTCGCCCAGTAATTCCAGCCATCCACAGATGCATGCATCTATAATGTTTTCTTTAAAAAGCTGGTTGATGTAATTAACCTGGACAGGGATGTCATAACGGTCGGAGATGAAAAATGTATTTTCACCTTTGAAGCCGTTCCTGATACATATTTCACCTATAACGATATTCGGGAGCGAATATACAAAAACAGCCGGACTTGCCACTCCCGAGCGCAGCATCGAATGGTACTTTAAATCTGTATCCAGGCTGGAATTCCGGTTGCTAAAAATCACACCGGTAGTCTCAGGGTTCAAATTATAAGATATCTCATTGTTACTCAGTAATATATCCGAAGCCAGCAGTCCCAGTTTGCTGAGGTGGTCCATTTTATGGAATTTCGGGTAATTGAGTTGGAAATGACGGTAAGCTGTTTCAGAAAACTCAGCAAAAGCCGTTCCCGGGGATTCTAATATCAGCCGGCCATCTTTATAAATGCAATTATCGAGGATTCTGCAGTGATGGGCAACAGTTAAATTCATATTTGCATTAAAATGGAGCGCAAAAATAATTAAAAAGCGTACATGATGGGTTGTGATAAGAATCCTTTTATATTTGCCTGATAAAATAATCTAACCATGAAAACTAAATACCTAATCGTACTTGCAATAGCAATGATCGCATTTACTGCACAGTTGTCTGCTCAAAAAATTAATCTTGAATCAGGAAGTATTGCTGAACTCATAAAAGAGAAAAAAATAAACATTCAGTATGACTATTCAGATTTCAAGGTAGGCAAAGCCGGATCAGAAGCCGATTACGTAGCAAAAAAAGTTGGTGAATATAATAAAGAGGAGGCGGGTAAAGGAGACAAATGGCAGACCGGATGGATAGATGCACGTAAAAACCGGTATGAACCTAAGTTCGAAGAACTGATTAACAAGATGCTAGAAGATAAAGGGATTGTGCACGGTAGTTTTCCTGAAGCAAAATATACCCTCATTGTTAAAACCACTTTCCTGGAGCCCGGGTTTAATGTGGGAGTGATGAAACAGCCTGCCTATGTTAGTTTCGAATTCACTTTCGTGGAAACAGCATCTCCTTCAACAGTAGTTGCAAAAATGAGCCTGTTAAAAGTAGTAGGTTCCCAGGTGATGGGTTATGATTTTGATTCAGGTTCCCGCATTTCTGAATCCTATGCCAAGGCAGGTAAGATACTTGGTAAATATTTGGCAAATTGACATTCCGCAGTAATAAATAATTGCTTCAATTAATCTATAAAAATTAAACGATGAGTAAGAATCCAAAATCATTCAATGGTTTTATTAAACATGCAGGCAGCATTTTAATTGTATTAGTATTGATGAGCCTCCCGGTTATTTCACAGGTAGTAAAGACCGGTAAAGAATTTAAGTACAAACTGAGTTCGCCCTACAAGGTGATTGATGCTACTACCAAAGAGTATTTCCACGAAGGTAATACCATTATCAGTGTTAAATTCACCGATAAGGATTTCTACATCCAAAAATTTGATACCAAAACCATGAGAGAGGTGAGCATGCGCGAAGTTACCGATCTTCCCGATGGCTGGTCCTTTGAAGGATTTCTTCAGTTAAAAGACCGCGTTTTATTCTTCTATTCCTTATGGGATAAAAAGAATAAAACTGAACAACTTTTTTCTCGCGGTATCGAATTCGAAAAAGGCACTTTCGAAGCTACACCCACACTGGTACTTAGCAGCAAGGAAAAATTAACAGGACAAATTTTGCAAAAGGGTTATAGTTATTCAACAGTTGACAAGTTTGATTTTGATACGTCCTTTGATACTACCAAGTTATGCATCCGGTACCGGAAAAAACCTGAGACCAAAAATGATTCAAAAAGTTATGACGAAATTGGATTCAATGTTTTCTCTATAGATGGAAATAAACTTACAAAACTATGGAGTAAAGAAGTGAAGATGCCATATACAGAGCAGAAAATGGACACGCTCGGATTTACAGTCGATGCGGAAGGTAATTCCTACCTGTTGGCTAAAGTGCATGTTGGAGAAGGGAAGGGTGATAAAGATAAAGACGGAAATTATATTTACACCATGGAAATTATTAAAGTGGATGCGAAAACGCTGGAACATTCCATTATTAAGGTCGACCTGGCAGCCCGTTATGTAACGGATGTAAAACTTACTGAAACTAAAGATAATGGAATCACTGTGATGGGATATTATTGCAAAGAAATCAGTAAAAAAGCTCCCGGGGTTGAAGGTTTGTTCATGTCAAAACTGAGCAAGAGTGGACAACTTGAAAATATAAAATCCTATGATATTCCTCTCGAGGTAATTAACCAGAACATCAGCAAGAAAAAAGCTGCGAAAAATACCAAGTCCGAATCTAAGGATGAAGAAGAAGGTGCTGCGCAACTGGAACGCCTTCTTTTTTCAGATTTCATAAAAAGCGCTGATGGAAGTATAACAATAGTTGGGCAACAATTTCAAATTAAATCTCACACCACCACAAGTTCATCAGGGGGAACACGTACCACTTATACCTATCACTACAATGATATGTTGATTACAAAAATTAATGCAGATGGAACTCTTGCCTGGATGCGAAGACTGCCAAAGAACCAGTACGGTACCAGGAACCCAGGCGGTTTGTCGTATAAGAATATCAATAGCCAGAACCACCAGTATTATCTTTTCCTTGATAACCTGAAAAATCTCAATCTTCCAATCGATCAGGTACCTGCCCGCCATATTGATGGTGCCGGAGGAATTCTTACCGCCTATAAAATTGATGAACAGACCGGTGAGGTATCAAAAGTTTCTATTTTTGATATGAAGAATGTGAATGGTACGGAATTATTCCAGTTTGCAACGAGCAGGATCCTAAAGGTTTCGCCTACAGATTTTATGGTTGAAACCTATAAAAAGAATAAGGAAGATGTTATGGTTAAAATTTCGCTGACTGAGTTAGCGAATTAAACTTTGAATTAAATTTTCTTTAGTAATAAAAGCGAATGGTTGTTGCCATACATGTTGTAAATCAAAACATGGTTCAACCGTTCGCTTTTTTGTTTTTCTAATAGAATCGCATCAGGTATTTTTCTATTTTTAATACAACAAGCCGCCAGCCACAAAGCAAAACTTCCTGAGGTCTGGTACTCACCGCAGAGATGTTTGAAATAACCTGCAGCTGATGTGGTTAAAAAATTTTCCTTTACGGAAGCGTACCAGTGATCTGATCGGTTATCACCATTAAATCCATAAAGAACCAGGTCAATATCTTCCTGCCCAAGGTGATTCTCATTCAAAAAACTGGAAATTATTTCCTGCATTATCTGGGTACTTTCAGGATTGTATATTGTTTTTACCGCAGTTAAAATCGCATAATCATCACCTGATGCCTTTTTGCTTAGCACAAAAAACGCAGACCCTTCTCCACCGATAGTTCCGGGTGTATTACTTTGTAACAATTCGGAAGAGTGGATCTTTTCTTTTTTCCATAATCCCAACTTATCATAAAAAAAATAATTATGATCTGTCATTTCATCAATTCCGCCTGTCAGTACATTTTGGGCATCACCTTCTTCAAGTAACATCAACGCATTTAATAATGCGCTTTCAAAAGAAAAACCTTTATGCGCAAAAGTGAAATTATGACCGGTGCAGTTTAAATGCAAAGCAATTTGCGCACTCACAGAATTCTGAATGGATTGGATGAATGAAGTAGGTGTCAGAAATTGTTCATCATCAGCAATGATTGCTTTCAGAAAATTTTCTGTATCACCCAAACATCCGAGAGCTGTTCCTGTAATTATCGCATCCGGCATATCAAGCCGTGCATTTTTCATACAAATGATCGCTGAAGTAATTCCCATTTTAATAACTCTCCCCATGCGCCGCGCCATAACAGGATTCAAAAAATCGAGGTAGGATGGTTCAATGCAACGGAGCAAGTTATTGTCGCTTTCGCGGATGTCATCCGGAAAACCCGTAATGCTGAAAGTGGATTGCGGGGAAATCAATCCGGTTCCCCTGATATAAGCTCTCATAACAATGTGCGTGAGAATAACAGTGAAGAAGTGTTTCCGCCAAATCCAAATGAATTCGACAATACAGTATTGATTATCTTGCCGGTGATAACCGATTGTACCGGAATAATACCTGTTTCCGGCATCGCAGTATTGAAATTTAAATTGGGATAAATGGTATTGTGTTGAAGTGCTAATATGGAAATCACGGCTTCAATGCCACCTGCAGCAGCAAGGGTGTGGCCGGTAAATGCTTTTGTGGAACTCACCGAAGGAATTTTTGTGCCGAAAATTTTTTGTAGGGCAAGTCCCTCCGACAAATCATTCACTTCAGTACCGGTGCCATGCGCATTGATGTAATCTACTTGGTCAGGCACAATTCCATTGACAGAAAACGCTTTCTGCATCGCAGCAAATGCGCCCTTGCCTTCAGGTGATGATGCGGTTTGGTGGTAAGCATCATTTACATTTCCGTAGCCGGATAATTCACAGATTATTTTTTTACCTCTCGATGCCGCTTCCGATTCCATTACAATATAACCAGCGCCTTCACCCAGGTTCAACCCCTTCCGGTTGGCATCAAAAGGCTTGCACGGTTCCTCATCGAGAATTTTCAGGCTCATAAAACCATTTACCGTAAAACGGGAAAGAGAATCTGTTCCTCCTGCTATTACACGATCAACAAGTCCTAGTTTAATGAGCCTGGCTCCGAACATGATCGAATTGGCCGATGAAGAACATGCGGTACTGATAGTGGTCAGGTAATCAGTTATGCCAAGGTAATCTGCTATGCGTTCTGTGCTGTCGCTGCAATCAAGGGTGTTGATGTAATCTAAAAATTCGTTGTCATCATCAGGATCCAGATATTCGGTAAAATGATTTTCAGCAACAGCCATTCCACCAACACTGGTAGCGGAAACAATCCCTGTTCTGTATTGTCTGATGTTTGTAATGCCTGCGCTTTTTATGGCTTCGCGTGCTGCAATCATTCCAAGTAAAGCGGTTCTGGAATAACGAGAAGTAACATTCAGGCCAAGACGCAATTTTAATAAATCATCCTGTTCTTTTATTTCACCCACCGCAAGGTAGCCGTGGTGCCGTGTTGAAAAATTTTCCAATTTTCCGATACCTGATTTCTTACTCAGTAACGCAGCATGCGTTTCTTCAACATTGTTTCCAATCGCTGAAATGATTCCTGTACCGGTAATAAAAACTCTGGAGCCCATGAAACAGTACAGCAGTGCTTACTTTTGGTTGGCCTGAATAAATTCTGCAATGGTACGGAGTGACTGGAATACTTTCTTGCCTTCCTGCGAATTGGTAATTTTTACTTTGTATTTCCGTTCCAGCAATACGCTTATTTCAAGAGAATCGATCGAGTCCAATCCTAAACCGGTACCAAATAACGGTGTGTCAGCTTGAAAATCTTCGCGCTTTATATCCACCAGATTTAATTGCTCAATGATATCTGTCTTTAATTGTTCGATTAATTGATCCAGGTTATTGGTCATGATTTTTTGTTATTCAGAAGCTGCTTTGAGAAGCTGCTTAATTATTTTTATATTTATTAACAAAGGAAGCAATACTAAGTGTAAAGAGGAAAAAAAGCAAGAGTTTTAATATGTGTTTCCAGACATCCCAGATTTCACCGCTACCGAGAAATACCGATTGAAAGGCATTCAGTCCCCAATATAATGGCGAGAATCCTGCAAATATGCGAATGATTTCAGGCATTACATATACCGGAACCCATATCCCGCCAAGGGCAGCTAGTATGACAACTGAAACAGAGCCAAACGTTGATGACTGCTGGTGCGTATTAAAAACAGTTCCAACCAGTACGCCATACCCGGTTGCCGCCAATCCACTGCTTACAGCTACCACCAATATTGCTGACAGGTTGTTACCGATCTGAAGTTGTGGAAGGCCGAGTAAAGGCATCACATATATTCCGGCGAGAATCATCAGGGTGCATTGCGAGAGGCAAACAGCCAGGTAAGCCAAAACTTTACCTGCCATAACAGTAGCATACGAACCGGGCATGGTGCGAATGCGCAGATAACTTCCATCGGTGCGTTCTTTAATCATGCTACCGGCCAGTGAAATCACAATAAAAAACATTCCGAAGAGTGTCCATGCCGGCACATTGTGCTGCACCGAATTAAGTTCATACACGGATGCGTTTCCAGTTTCATTTATTTCCTCAAAACGAATAAATTCCCCAATCTCATTTGTTGCTGTATCTGGTTTCCCTTCATTCAATTCGCGTTTGAATGCTTCCAGCATGGTTTGTGTTTCGAGTCGCGAAGAAACATGACTGATGGAACTGAGCACCGAGTTTTTAAAAGACTTTTTTATATCAGGAGCGAAAAAAACCGGCAGTATTGCTTCAGCATTTAAAGTATCGGGAAGAATAGAATCGTTGGCCGGAAGTCCAAGTTCCAGCATGGTTTCATCTACAAAACTCTGTACACGACGATCCAGATTTAACGAGGCATCAGCAGGAATAACAATACCGATTTCATATACGCCCTGCGTTACTTTCTTTCGTGCTTCCTGCTCAGATCCTGCAAACCGCGTTACTTCAAATATTTTTGACCCCGCAAGGCCTGTTTCAATTTTTTTCCCGAGAAGTCCTTCATCTTTGTTGATTAGTAACAACGGAATTTTTAACTCCTGGTAATCTCTGAACGGTGCGTCCTGGATGAGTGCCATGAGTGTCACCAACGCCATAGGCATTAGGAACATAACCGCCAGTCCGCTTTTGTCGCGGATCAGCAGCAGCATTTCTTTTCTGATGGTGGCGAATAATCGTAACATCAGTCCCGTAATTTTCGCCCGGTTAACTTAAGAAACAGATCTTCCAGGTTCCGGCAATTATGCTGACTGATCAATTCTTCCGGAGTACCTGTAGCTATTATTACCCCATGATCTATTATCGCAATGTGCGTGCATAAATGCTGAGCTTCCTCCATCAGGTGGGAAGTATAAACAATGGTAGTTCCTTTTCTGTTGAGATCCTGTAAAAAAGTGGTGATCATGTTTCTTGATTGCACATCAACACCAACTGTAGGTTCATCCAAAAAAACAATTTGCGGATCATGCAATATTCCAGCAATAAGATTGATCCTTCGTTTCATCCCGCCTGAATAGGTCTCGACTCTTTTGCCAGCAACTTCTTTTAATCCGAAAAGAGTGAGATAATCATCAATTCGTTTGTCAAGAAATTCCCCCTTTAAACCATACATATTTCCAATGTACCGCAGATTTTCAGCTGCGGTTAGACTGGGATAGAGTGCGATATCCTGGGGAACGATGCTGATGAGCTGTTTTATTTGTTTTGAATTCCTGTTGTGGGTATAACCTTTAATTAACACATCGCCCTTGGTTTGTTTCAGCAACCCGCAAAGTATCGAAATGGTAGTGGTCTTTCCCGCGCCATTAGGGCCAAGCAATCCCCATATTTCACCATTGGCAATTGAGAATGAAATTTTATTGACTGCGGGAGTTGCGGCACCTTTGTAATGCTTAACAAGGTGGCGAACTTCAAGTGCCGCTGCGGTACCCATTACAGCGAAATTTTTTTCAATTTATTAAAAATGATTTCTTCCCGATTAGAACAATCAATTATGGTTTCCGACAGTTTTTCATAATTCTCGCCAGTGATCGCGCGGTCCTTGCAGATGCGGGCCGCATCGTAAGCGAAATCCCTCCAGCGGTCGCCGGCCTGTGTGAGTTCCTGTGAAACATCCATCAACCACGGTTGTTTAAGAAGTGTTGCAGCTTCCTGCAGGAAGGCAGCATAAATAAAACGGAAGCCGGCTCCACCGGTGCCGATTTCTTCCTGCATTCTTACAATGTTGCCCAAAAACAAAGCAGCTTTTCGCTTATCCAGCTTGTTTGGATATTGTGCTACTTTTTTTGCAAGATAACGTTGTCCGCGTATCCCAAAAAGAGGAACCGGTATGGTAGTCATGTCGACGGCTGTTTTTTTAATTGCAGCTACGATGGGTTGTTTTAAATCAACTTCCTTGGGAACATGAACCGGGTAATACATTTTACCTCCCGGGGCCAACGCACCTTTTGCATATCGTGCACGTTGTAAATCCTGCGGGGAAATTTCAGTTACAGTTTCCATTACGGGATCACTCACAAGGTAATTCCCATTTTGCTTTCCGTACACAACAATATTATGCGCATTAAAATGAAACCGGAGGGCAGAAGGTAAATAGGGGAGATAATATACACTGGTTAACATTCCTACAGGAATTCCCTGCTCGAGTACACGGTCAAGTTCTTCCATTGCCCTGGTTTCACTGCGGAAAGATTCTTTTTTCATTTTAACACCAAGACGCTTGCAAGCTCTCGCAAATATCAATCCCGGAAAAATCCGGTAGGTGGTGCCCGGAATTCCATTCACCTTTAAAAAGGGGAGATGCCCGAAAAATAATCCCGATCCGATTCCGAAGATCATAGGTTCACTCAGAGGGAGCCCATGATGGCGGAGCAGGTTGGAAGCCACACCGCTTTCACAATGCGCCGACTGGTGATGTTCGAAATTAACGGTCAAACTATTCTTTGTTTAAAATTTTATATCAATCAGTATTTAGCAGTTCTTCCCGTGTGATCCGGAACGCTTTTGCATATTTATCCAGTTGCTGCTCCGAAAGCCGTTTAAAAAACCAGGGTTTCAGATGGAGTTTTACCAGGAAGGAGGGATAGCCGACATAACCGGCAAGCATCCCTGTGTCAAGCATTTGTTTCTCTTTGTGATAAGCGATAGGGCTTAGTTGACCTGCATGCACCTGTTCCCGGATTGCTTTTACTTTTTCGTTGATTTCCTCCCATGCTTGCGACAAAACAATATTTTCAGGTTCCCAACCTACTGTTTTAACACGGGTATAGGAACCGTCTTTGTCAGTTGCGTATTTGAGTACTTTTAGTTTGCCTTCCAGTACATTGTTATCATCCTGTGGTACCTTCTCTTTATCCATTTGTACAATGAATTTATAGGTGATAAACAAATTAGTTAATTATACGGGCTTTATTCCCGTTGCCGGAAATAATGGGATTAACAAACCGTGAGCAGGGCGGTGGCGTAGGAAAATCGTGCACTTTCAGGAACTGATAATAAAATCCGTTCTCCTTTTTTTAATTTCCCGGAATTAAAGAGTTCTTCAAGAGCAAGAAATATGGAAGCTGAACCAATGTTACCAATGCGGGTCAGGTTGATGAACCATTTTTCGTGGTCAATACCAATATCATGTTTCCTCATTTCATCATCAACTTTCGATCTGAAAAATTCAGAAGAGATATGCGGTAAATACCAGTCAATGGTATCGATGGCAACACCATGTTTCTTCAGGTTCTCTTTTAGTTTTACTGTTCCTAATCGTGCTATATTCGTTTCAAGCAAACGTGTGTCCTGACGCAATGAGAACATTGATTTCTCCAGCCAATCCTTCTGTTGAAAAACTGCCCATCCGCTCAATTCGCCATTCTCGAGCTTCTCTGCACCAATGTACATGCACGTTTCCAATTCGTTTGCGAAGGAACAGATTTCGATCCATTCCAGTCTTAAGGAAATGCCTTCCGTATTGGGCTGGTCTGATAACAACGCAGCAGCAGCGCCATCCGATAACATCCATCTCAGGAAATCTTTTTCGAATGCCAGGTACGGCTGTGTTTCAAGTTTTTTTAATTTTTCAGCTTCTTCATTAAAATTACCGGCATGCATCCAGTGTGATAATTTTTCAGAACCGGTTGTTACAGCATTGGTGGAATTTCCCATAGCAATGGACATGAACGCATACTTGAGTGCATTCATTCCTGAACAACAGGAACCGGAAAAAGAAATAGCTTCATGCGGATGCGATTTTAATTCGCCGTGCACCATGGAAGCATGTGAAGGAAGCAACTGGTCGGGTGACGTGGTGCCGCAGGTGAGGAGCTGGATGTCGGTTACTTTAAAATCAGGAGATTCTAAACGGCGTATAGCCTCAGCCGTTAGTTGAACATTGCTGTAAGTGCTTTTTCCTTCTTTATCAATAGCGTAATGCCGGTTGGTGATCTTATTATTGCGGAGCACCAACGCTTTGGATTTGGAGCGAAAATTTCCGCCAACAAAACCAAGATAATGTTCCATTTCATCATTACTAATCGGATCACCCGGCAAAAAACCGGCAATCCGGTTAATGTAAACCGGCTTATTCATAAACATCAAGAGATACGCGTGCTAAATTGTTCTTCAACCCTTGGGGAATTGTAACCATGAAATTCTTCGGGATTCAAAGATACTGCTTATTTCGTAAAATTCATTGTATGAAAACAATCATTTTTCAGGGCTGCAGGACCGGGAACACATTCAGTATGGAACTGGTAAACAGTGTGTAACTAGCTTAGTTCGTTTCCCGAGTAGTATTCGGTTTCACGCTTGACTCTCGCGGGAAACAATACCGGTAGCAGTCTGGAAATAATTGTAATAAGTGGCGATAAAAGCAGGATCGCAGTTGGCAATGCAATTCCAAAGATCCTGACCCGCGTGCGACGTTCCCTGCTATTGGCTTTGCCTTTTTTTAGAATGAACCGGGCATACAGCGGAAAAAGTACTTTCCCCCGGCCTTCCATAATCATCAGGTTAGGTTTGATATTGATGGCTCCCAATTGCACCAGCTCGTGTTGCATTCCGGAATAATCACCTTTGTCCAGGTGTGATTGTACTACATCACCGAATTTCCAGGCCGACTTTTCAAGTTCTTCTTCAGGAACACCATACTTTGGAAAAATGCCCAGGAACTTATCGCGGACACCTCCCAGGGCAAACGCCAGAACGGTGATCAGGCTCACCAGGTTAGACGATCGGTCAACAAACGTTATGTTACCCACTAACCTGGCATCCAGCCTTTTTAAATGTACTTTCATTTTTTCCTGGGCATTGAGCCACATATTACGGCAAGCCAGTACTGTAACCACCGGTTTTCCTTTCAGCAACCTGGCTGCTTCCGGTGATTGTAAAAATGAATCAACAGGTCTGCTCACCGACAAAAACCACGGCTGATAGGCTATGATAACAAGGTCGTAAGCGGTATCAGCATTGAATTGATAGGGTAGCATCGGGCAGGGTATTCCTTGTACCGTTTCCGGGAAGGCATCAAAAAATTGCATGTAAGTCCAGGGAAAAGGGAAGGGTATGACCGGCTTCAAATTTTCATATTCCAGCGTGACGTCCTTATTTTTTTCAAGGGTGCGAAGTGTAGCTGTTACCGCTTTATGCAACTGTCCGGATTGAGTGAAATATATGACCAGTACTTTTTTCATTGTTATTAAATCATGAAGGTTCATTACTGCCGGGCACTTTATAACGCGAAATGGTCCACAGCAGATTTTTGTTCAATACCGAAACTGCAGTGATAATTCCTGAAAATAATGCAGCACCTACACCTACACAAACAATGTCCTGGCCTGTAAGATAAAGATTCTTATATTTGGTTCGGGGCCGAAGTTCTTTTATGCGATAACGTTGCGGACTGTGTTCCAAACCATAAATTTCTCCCGACTGGTAACCGGAAAAATGTTGAGTAGAAAGCGGGGTGGAAAGTTCTGACCACACAATTTTATCTTTTACCTGAGGCATGACCTCGTATAATTTGTGAAGCAGGAAATCCGAAATATCTTTTTTCAGATCCTCATAATTATCGCCTCGTTTTTTCCATTGGGAATTTTCCCATTCCTTCATACCTTCAAAAGGAAACGATCCTACAACCTGTATGGCTGCTGTGCCGGGATGTGAGTGCTGCCAATCCGGGTCCTTTGCTGAGGGAAAAGATATGTACACTACGGGTGAACGGCTGTGTGAATCCAGGTGATGTTTATCAAAATTAGCATCAATGTTATAATTTTCATAACACCAGATGTTGTGTTTTGGTAACCGGAGCGTCGCATCCGATTCATTGAGCCCGATGTATAAACACACGTGAGAAAGGGAAGGGATAATCCGGTTCACAGCAGCTTTGGTTTCGGTGTCGGAACTTCCGTTAACCAATAATTTATTGAAGGTATTGTGTACACCGGCATTACTGATAATTTTTTTTCCGTAAAGCCGGTCACCATTTTCCAACTCAACACCAATTGCTTTGTTGTTTTCTATCAGGATGCATTTTACAGGAGATTTTATTGCAAGAATTCCATTGTTCGCCTCCAGAGAATCGATAAAAGTTTTGGGAATGCTCGAAGCACCGCCCACAGGATAATTACCACCTTCAAGAAAATGATCTACTATCATGGCATGAATAGAAAAGCAACTTTTTTTAGGGGGTAATCCATAGTTACCACATTGCGCGCACAAAACCGCAATCAGCTTTTGATTGGTAGTAAATTCACTGATGACATCAAACGTGGTGCGATCAGAATATTTATAGAATCCCTTTCGAAGGAAATATCCAACCGTGCTACTCAACCATCCCGGCATGGTACGTTCCGAAAAAAACATGATAGAACGACTGCTGATTTTTTTCAGTAACCTGAAATAATCGCGGATTGCTTTTTCTTCACCGGGGAAATATTCGATGAGCTGGTTTACCTGATTTTTGTAACCAGATCTGAAATTATAAACATCACCTCCTATTATAGCCTGGTCATACACATCTCCCATATCGGCCCATTTCAGTTTTCCGTCGGAAATATAATCGAATGCTTTTTTGAGTAATGCATCTTTTATATTTACCTGTCCAACATAATGAACACCGACATCCCATGAAAAATTTTTACGTTTAAATGTATGCGTGAATCCACCTGGTTCATAGTGCTGTTCCAGAACTAAAACTTTCTTTCCTGATTTAGCCAGCAATACGGCAGTAGTTAACCCTCCAATTCCCGAACCCACCACAATGGCATCGTAAACAGTTTTTGCCAGTTCCGGTGAATAACGGTGTTTCATTAATTATTTAAATAAACCTGTAGGGTGCATGAAAAAATTTATGAGGCTTTGCGGCATTTTAGTAAGGTATGACTCACACCTATTTTGTCGATGCGGTCGGTTACCTGGAATCCTGCAGTTTCAATCAGTTCAGTAAATAAACCCGAATGATACATCTGGCTGTTGCCGTTTGCAATATTGGTAAAATACAGTGACGTCATTTGAAGACAAAATGCGGAGACTTTAAATTTCTGGCGGTCCCAGAAAGGTTCCAAAATAAAAACCTGCCCGTTATCATCGAGTGCTTCATTGCATCTTTTGAGAATGGAGATAATTTCATTTTCTGAAAAGCAATCCAGGAACTGGCTCATCCATATTACATCATGGCCAGTTGGAAGCTTTGCTGTTTCATCGAGAATATTAATCTGGTGAAAAGTAACCCGATCAGAAAATCCTGCCTTGCTAATGTTGGATTCCGCCATGCGAAGCTGTCCGGGTAAATCAGCAATAGTTACCTTTACTTCATTATTATAAGCAGCACATTTCAAAGCCCATTTTCCGGTGTTACCTCCGATGTCAAGAATTTTTTTAGGATGGTTGTCGAACACATGCGGTAAAACAACAGGGAACGAATCACTGGAATAAAAATGATCAAAAGCAAACCAGCTTTTTTGTTCCTGCGGCTTTAAGTAGGCAAGTCCCTCATAAATCGTAGGCCAGTTTCCGAGAGTCTTTAATCCTTCAGGCTTACCTGTCTGGATGGATTTGGTAAGATCAAAAAGTCCGCGGTAACAAATATCCTGCACAAAGTCCATGTTAGCGCGGGTCATTTCATCCTGCAATATGTAATGTCCTGTTTTAGTGAGGGAGTAACGATCGTCATTGATGATCAGCACCCCTATTCCAAGTCCTCCTTCAAGCAACACCCTTACTCCGTATGCAGGCAACCCGGTTGTTGAAACAATTTCAGCCGCCGTGATACCTTCCTTACCTGTTTTTTCTACAGCAGCCAAAATTCCCAGGTCCCGCAACGCTATAGTTGCCTGGAAAACCACCGGTGCAAACGCAATGTATTGTGCAAACTCTATTGATTCAAGTGCATTTCTTTCATCATTGTTAAAAAATTTCATCATACTGTTAAGTTGTGTTGCTTGACTCATAATTATAGGCTTGACGTGTTAATGATTCAGTTACGCGAAAATACTATTGCCGCGTTGCAACCTCCGAAGCCGGATGCGGTTTTGAGACAATTTTTCATGGGTTTGTATAATGGGGATTCCAGAATATTCAATTCCGGAAATACTCCGGGGCTCTTGTAACCTTTTGAGGCTACAGCCACTCCTTTTTGAAGCGACAAAATGCAAATGGCCGATTCTACCAATCCTGCAGCTCCGAGAGTATGTCCGAAATACCCTTTCAGGCTGTTCACCGGAGTGGTTTTTAATCCGGAAAGATGAAAGGCTTTAGCTTCCATTTCGTCGTTGTATGGCGTGGCGGTTCCGTGTGCTGAAACAAAATCAATATCCGCTACCGTTAGTCCGGAAGTTTTTATCGCTGCAGTGATTACCTTGCTCAGTTCAGCGCCGTTTCTGGAAGGTCCTGAGATATGATTGGAATCATTGCTGATACTTCCGCCGCCAATGTAAATACTATCGGGAATGTTAGTTGCGTTATCATGGGCAGTTAACAAAATAGCTGCACCCGCTTCACCGAGGTTGATACCGCAGCGGGCTTCTGAAAAAGGCTGGCATGGCCCAGGGCTAAGCGCCTGGAAGGATTGAAATCCGGAATAAACAAATTTACTGATGGTGTCGGCCCCTGCCACAACTACATGACGGTATTGTCCTGATGAAAGAATACGCTGCGCATACAGAAGGGCCATCACGCCTGAAATACAGGCATTCGAAATTACAACAGGCTTATTTTTATTTTTAAAGTAAGTGGTTACCAGCTTTGCGGAATTAAACAGGTTCAGATGGCCGGTTAATTCAAGAGTTGCTGATTCTGTTTCCAGCAATGAAATGTTGCCCTTCGTAGTTGAAAATACGAACAGTGTGTCATCTCCTGAAAGATCGAATGATGCTTTTTGTTGGGTTCCTTCAATTGCAGCAATTAATAATTTTTCATAGTGGCTATAATTGCCTAATGTACCAACCTCAAGCTGATTGTCTTCAACCAACGAAACCCAGATAGGATTTGAATCGATGTTGGATTTGTAATGTTCTGTTACTCCTGAATTACCTTTCAGTAACTGGTCAAAATTAACTTCAGCTCCCGAACCCAGTGCGGAAACAATGTTAAACGAATCGACCATTACCTTTTTCATAGCATCAGGGAGCCGGTAGATTTTTTCCAATTCAGAAAAAAATCAGGGGCAGTTAATTGTAGTTGTTTGGTTGCGTTGTCAAGGAAAACCTGCGTGGATGTTCCTTCAGCAATAATTTCTTTTTTTTCAGCCAGGAATATTTTATACCGGAAAATTATTTTAGCGGCCATACTATCAATAAATTGTGTTTCAATAACAGCCGTGTCACCATATACCAGTGATTTTTTATAATCACAGTGTATGTTTACCACGGGGGCAACATATCCTTGTCTGTATATGTCCATGTAGGCTAAACCATGTTTTTCACCAAACGCTTCGCGTCCATCTTCAAAAAACCGAATATAATGTCCATGCCACACGATACCCAGTGCATCCACTTCATTAAACTTAATTTTAAATTCGGTAACTGATGAAAGCATTCTGCTTATTTTTTTCCGGCGAAAATTTTCCGCCACTTTTTATATTCTTGAGTCTGAACCTTATTCAGTACTTCATTGACCGGTGCTGCCCAATGATTCCGGAATCCGAGACCGGAAGCTGTACCGGATATTTTTTCAGTCAGCAGGACTTCGCGGGTCTGCATATCAAAATAGGTAACCCACATGGAAGCCTGTTCCCAGGTTTTATTTAAATCTTCAATAATAATTATCACCCCCAGGCCCTGCAGGTTTCCAGTATCATAATTTTTAACATGTTGGGCAATTTTATCTTTGGTTATCCGGTAATAATCAACAGTTTTCGTAGTAATGAGCTGGCTGGTATCAATTGAAGCATTTATTTTGGCTACCATTTCAAGCTGGTTGATTACCGATTCTTTGTGAAACGTTTTTTTAAGATCATATCTAACAGGCTCATCAAGTATCAGCTTATTTATTTTTTGGAAATATTCCACCATCACAGCCGGGTTGTCGCCACCGGTATTTCCGCTATAGCGTGCATGTGAAAAATCAATGCCGAGCCAGGTAAGCGGAACGTCACTTTTAAAAATAGCTGATACGGATTGTGCCTTTGCGGAAGAAAAAATTCCCAAAGCAAATTGCAACAGCAACAGAATATATGAAATTGGTTGATTCATTTTAAACAGTTATTCCGGCTTTATGAAAATTCTCATCTCACATTCAGCCTGCACTATTCCATTTTTATACACAGTGCCTTTCACAATGCTGACTTCCATTACCTGGTTGGTCACCACTACTTCAGTAGTGATTTCATCACCAGCTTCGGGCAGGTGGTGTATTTTCAATTCTTTGATGGAAGCTATAAATCCGACAGGAACTTTTTTACTTTCCTTTTTACTTAAAAATCCCATTCCTACAGCGGCTGTTTGTGCTATGTTTTCAACTAACCCGCTTTCCGTAAAATGGCCATTTGTAAAAAAAATATTATCTTCATTAATCGATAAACCGGAAATGGTTTTGTCAATTCCTGCATATAATAATTTATCAATCATTACAACGGGTGGGCGCTGAGGGATGAATTCCAGAATATCGTTACCTGCGATTAACATAGTTATGATTGCCAGAAATTGTAATAATTAAACCATTGTTCAGGATACACCCGTGTCATTTTTTCCATGCTCGCTGCGTAAGCATTTAAGATACCCTGCATGGTATCTCCTTCACGGGAATCATAAGTTTTTACCGATGTTGAGTAAAGGTGGTAATGATTGGAACCTTCTTTGAAAGCATAAACAAAAGCAACCGGCGCCTTTAATTTGAGTGCAAGCAGGAAAGGTCCTTCCGGAAATTGCGCGGGCTTTCCAAAAAACTCCGTGGTCAGTGTTTTATTCCCGGGAAGGAAACGGTCGGCATGCATGCAAACCACCTCATTGAGGGTAAGTGCTTCGTTGATTTTATAAATATGCGATAAATCGTTTTTCACCAAAATGATGTTGAATGTTTTAGGCCCCGTTACATCTTCCATGTATTGTTTGATCCGGGCATCTTCTCCATCAAACATAACAATATGAATACGTGTATTGAGCCTTTTCAGTAAATGCCCGGCGGCTTCCCAGTTGCCAAGATGCCCGCTTAACAGTAATCCGCCTTTTTTGCAGGCAATCATGTTACGCAAATGTTCCTCACCTTCGAAATGGAAGGTGAAATTGGTGGTAGCACCCGACATGATTGCCACTTTATCAATGAGCGCCTGGCCCAGGTTATAATAATTGTTATACAATCCTGACCAGGCTTTAGTGTTGTTAAATTTAAGTATATTTCTGTACAGATTCAGAATGTGTTTCGAAGTAGCCGGTGAGAAAAAAAAATAGTAGAGTGTTACAAAACGAAGCAGGAGGTAAGCACCTTGTAAACCGGTTGTTTTTATCAGGAATACAAATATTCTGTACCCAGCTGAGGTGCCCTTTGATTTCCCCTGCCATCGGGCCATTATTGTTTCCCAACCTTAGCTATAACGTAATTGTAAAAATCCTGGAACGTAGTGATGCCTGTAAAATCTTCAGCCTTCACCTTAAAACCGAAATTACTTTCAATTACAACAACCAGGTCAATATAGTCGAGGCTGTCAAGCTGAAGTGTTTCGCGAAGATTTGCCTGAGGGGTAATCATCCCGGGCTCCACTTCAAATTCTTCCACCATAAAGTGGTTGATTTTATCAATAATTTCGACAGTTTCCATTCTTTACCAGTTACTTATTTAATTCCTTTTCGTATGATCAGCGATGAATTCGTTCCTCCAAATCCAAACGAATTGGATAAGAATACTTCAATATTTTGCTCCTGTGTTTTGCTGATAATGTTCAGTTTCGCAGAATCCTCATCAGGATTTTCAAAATTAATATTAGGAGCAATAAAATTATCTTTCATCATGATCATTGAATAAATAATTTCACTTGCACCCGACATCCAGCATTCGTGGCCGGTCATTGATTTGGTGGAACTCACAGGAGTGCGCGCTTCACCGAAAACCGCATCTATTGCTTTTGCTTCCTTGGCATCTCCTACCGGGGTAGATGTGGCATGCGCATTTATGTAATCAATTTCAGTGGCCTTCAACCCCGATTCTTTTAATGACATTCCGATCGCTTTTACGGGTCCATCCACTGTAGGATTTGAAATATGACCACCATTGGAAGAAAACCCATATCCGATTATTTCACCCAATATAGTTGCTCCTCTTTTTTTCGCTGATTCAAGACTTTCCAGCACCAGCGTAGCGGCTCCTCCACTGGGAACCAACCCGTCGCGGTCGCGGTCAAAAGGACGTGAAGCTTTTGAAGGATCAATTTCGCGTATTGAAAAAGCTGACAGGGCATCAAAGTTACCCATCGAATAAATATTCACTTCTTGTGCTCCTCCGCATACGATCATATCCTGCAGCCCGGTCTTAATGAAATGATAACCGGTACCAATAGCATGGGAGCCACTTGCACATGCAGCACTTAGCGTGTAGTTAATGCCTCTGAACCTGAAGATGGTGGAAAGATTCATGGTTACTGTAGAATTCATTGTCTGGAAAACCGATCCCGATCCAACCAGCAGTGTATCTTTTTTATCGCGAATGATATCAATAGCTTCCATTACCGGTTTTGCAGAGCTGTCGTTTCCATAAATAATTCCAATTTCATGGCTGTCCAGATAATCATCATAAACGCCGGCATTTTTAAGAGCTTCAACAGTGGCCATATAAGCAAACTCACCTTGCTCGGGCAACATCACCCTGGCACGACGATCCAGAATGCCTTTCAGCAGCGGGCGTTCCACCAGTCCGGTTAATCCCGACCGATAGCCAAATGCCTTTCTTTCAGGGTCCAGGACGATTCCCGATTTCCCCTGGAACAGAGCATCTCTCACCGCTTCCATACTTTTTCCGATACAGGAATAAATCCCCATTCCGGTAATCACCACTCTGTTCATTTAAGCAAATATAATTTTTTTATCAGTTTTTAATGTCATGAGTACAATCCCCCATTTACATTGATCACATCCCCTGTTATATATGAAGAAGCAGGCGAGGCAAAAAAAGCAACAGCTTCAGCTACTTCTTCAGGTTTGCCAAAACGTTTCATGGGCACAATCGCTGACAAGGTTTTTTCATCCAGACCTTCAGTCATTTCTGTTTCAATAAATCCCGGAGCAACCGCATTTACAGTAACACCTCTTCGAGCCACTTCCTGCGCAAGCGCTTTGGTAGCGCCGATTAATCCCGCTTTCGCAGCAGAGTAATTAGTTTGCCCTGCCATTCCTTTCAATCCTGATAAAGAAACCATGTTTATTATCCGGCCATATCGCTTTGATAGCATCTGGTTTACAACATGACGGGTGATGTAATAAAAGGAATCCAGGTTGGTGGAAAGCACATTGTGCCATTGGGAATCTGTCATCCACATGAGCAAACCGTCTTCACGAACACCGGCATTGTTCACCAGCACCTGAATGATTTTATCCGGATTTTTTTCAATCCATCCCGCAAGGACCGAATCCACCTGTTCTTTATTGGAAACATCAAACTTCAGCAGCTCACACGTCACACCTATAGACTCGATCAATGTACGGGTTTTATTGGCTTCTTCATCATTGTTCCGGTAATTAAGCAAGATATGAAAGCCCTGCTGCGCAAGTTTAATACAAACTGCGCGGCCTATGCCTCTCGATCCTCCGGTAATGAGTGCGTAATTCACCTGGTGACTGTTATTTAAACAATTCGTTCTTTCCTTTTTTCAAATGCTCTTTCACAAGGCTAGTGATTTTATACATGGCCTTATCCTCCTTAATAACAGGACATACCTCACGAATTTCCCTGTAAACTTTAGCTGAAAAAGGAGAGAGTCGCTGTGAGGAATTCATGCCATCAATTGCCTGTGCAACTGCAATGGCATGAATTGCCAGTACTTCGAATGCATTTTCAATAACCTTACGTGTGATAAGCGCCGCGTTGGTTCCCATACTCACTATATCCTGGTTGTCATTATTATTCGGTATGCTGTGAACATATACTGGATTTGAAAGTGTCTGGCATTCGGCCACTGTAGAGGTTGCGGTAAATTGCATTCCCTGCATGCCATAATTCAATCCCAGAACACCTAAATTCAGAAAAGGGGAAAGTTTTTGGTTCAGTTTATCATTCAGTAAATAGTTCAGTTGCCTTTCAGCAAGCATGGCTAATTTGGTAATGGAAATTTTTAGCTTGTCCATTTCAAGTGCTACATAATCACCGTGAAAATTACCGCCATGAAAAACATCTTTGGCCGATACATCTATAATTGGATTGTCGTTGACGGAATTAACTTCTCCCATAATAATTCCAACCGCGTAATCAATCGTGTCGTGAACAGGTCCCAGGATCTGGGGCACACAACGCAGGGAATAATATTCCTGCACTTTTTCTTTCACGATATCTTGTGTCTCGATGTTTTTACTCTGGTATAAAATATCGGAACGTTTTTTAATGAGCTTGCTTTTACTCACAATCTTATGCATGGCAGCGGCAACTTTTTGCTGACCTTTATGAGGTTTCAGCCGATTCAGCTCTACTGAAAAATGATCATCGTACGCTTCAACCACCTCGTTTATCATGGCAGAAAGAATGACCGACCAGTTCAATAATTTCCCGGCATACACCAGATTCATTGCTCCAATTCCCGTCATGGCCGAAGTGCCATTCAGTACAGCAATCCCTTCGCGTTTATGAATGGTAAGAGGTTTTATTTTTTCCTTACGGAAGACGGTGGCGGCAGGTGTAATTTTCCCCTGGTACCATACATCACCTTCCCCAATAAGTCCCTGGGCCAGATGCGCCAACTGTACCAGGTCACCGGATGCTCCTACACCGCCATGTTCAAAAATAATGGGATATATCTCTTTGTTAATGAGATCTTTAATGAGATTAACCAGTTCTTTATTCACCCCGGAATACCCTTGCATGAGTGAGGAAAGCCGGGCAACCATTAATGCACGTACATCAGAAGGTGTCAGCAAATTACCTGCACCGGAGCAATGACTACGTATGAGGTTGTACTGTAACTGCCTGAGATCCTGATCTTTAATTTTGTATTGGGCCATTGGGCCGAACCCGGTATTGATACCATAGATAAGCTTCCCCTTCGAAAACTCATTCAGAAAATGATAGCTCTCGTCCACTTTTTTCAAAGCCTTTGTTGATAATTTTACCTTTTGCCCTTCCAGGACTATGGCATACATATCATTCAAAGTCAATGGCTTGTCGCCAATTTCAATCATTGTGCTGTTAAGGTAATATTGGTGAGCAGTAATTGTTCATATAAACAGAACACGCTGCCCTAAAGAGTCGGCAAAATTAGATTAATTAATCGACATAATAAAGCCTTTTAGAGGTGAAATACGACTCAAAAGCAGTTTGAAAAATATGTCACAAAAGCGATCATTTATGGTTTGGGTCCACGTTTGTAGGTCACCAGTCCATTCAAAAACTTTCGGAGGATCTGGTCGCCACAAGGCTTGTAGTTGGGGTGATCTTCACTTCTAAAAAAGGCGCTTAATTCGGTTTTGCTGATTTTAAAATCTTCCAGGCTTAAAATATGAATAATGTCATCATCTTTTAATTCGAGTGCTACTCGCAATTTCTTTAAGACATCATTGTTGCTCATAAATCCTAAAATGAATTTTTAAAATACCGATATTAATTTCTTATTATTTTTTTTAAAGAAACGTGACCTTCTGAATCGGTCACTTCCAAATTGTAAAAACCTTGTGAAAGATCCTGTAATGAAAGTTGAATGCTAAATGCATTAACTGTTTTTGAAATTATTTTTTTGCCCACCGCATCATAAATATTGATATTAGTAATGGCGGTTCGGTTGGAGTGAATCATGAGCATATTTGAAAACGGATTTGGAAAAACAGAAATACCCATCACTTCTTGCAGTTCATTTACTCCCACGAAAGTTGGATCTATGATAACGGAATCGGGTTGTACATTGAAATTTACCTGCGTACCGTTAATAGTGAGTCCGAGTATTGATACAGCGTTCATCAAAAGTGTTTCAACTGTATTGATGGAAGACTTTGACTGAATTTCAATGCTGCCAATAATACCGTTCAGGTTAAAAGTGTCGTTAAGATTTAATCGTGTCAGTGCGACATCAACCTGGTCAAAAGCATAAAACGATTTCTTAAAGTCTGCAATTCCGGTCGGTAAGTTGCCAAGTGCAGATCCGCTGTAGTTGTAAACTATTTGAGTGGTGTCAACCAGATCAGCATTAAACAACAACGACCATTTGATTCCATAAATCTGTGGAACCGGAAGAAGGGTGGTGCCTGCAGAAATCGTGTAAGTGGCATTGCCTCCCGGGGCAATTGTGTCAGCGGAAGCAGTTATTACAAAATCATAAACAGCTGAGGAAATTACGGGTGGTTGTAACCGGAAAGGGTGTGTTAATCCATAATTCTGATTGATGGCATCCACATCCAATAGCGAAACTACACCATTGCCATCGGTATCGGCGTGTTTGTGATTGACTCCTGAAAAGTAGGAGGTATTCCAGTCTCCTGCAGGTTGTGGCGTCCAGTTCAGTGAAGCGTTACTGCGTAACGGTCCGGTATATCCCATACCCATACCCAGGTAAACAAAATCAAGATTATCAACAGTTAAATCATAGTTGCAATCACCTGGCCAAACATTATTGGTCACCTGCGACCAAAGAATTGAAAATTCAGAGGTGTTGCCTGCCGAATCTGTTTGTGTTGCGGTCACTGATGCCGGAGCCGATAAAATTCCGGAATAGATCCAGTTGCCCATGTTATCAGCAGTTATGGTTGCAATAAATTGATCCCCCTGTGCATTTGAATTTCCTGACACGCTGTAAAATAATTCAATGGTTGATCCGGGTAATGCTGTTCCAATAACACTATCTGATGAAACAGCCGTAATCACAGGAGGAAGGATACCATTGTTTGAAGACTGATAATTCAAAATTCCCATAGCTCCATTGTTGGCAATTGCGTTTTGTGAAAACGTATTTCCAATACCCCAGTTCCAGATGCCATCGGTGGCGTTCTCTTTGATTTCATTTCCTGTAACCAGGTTCCCTGAAGAAGAAGAACCATACTGAATTCCCGTTTGGTTATATTTTATTTTATTTCCGATAACCATGCTTGCATCACCACCTAAAGAAATGGCTACATTATTAGGCAATGCGAAAGTTCCGGTGAGATCTGTTCCGAAATAATTATTCTCTATCCTGTTATTTATTCCCTGGCTTCCGGATATTCCCACCGGAGATCCTGCAAAAATATTTCTTTCTGCAACTGTGGCTCCACCGATCTGATTGTTGCTTCCGTTAATAATCATTGAACTTCCATGTCGGTTAGGAAGTGTATCCGTTCCTGTTATATCGGTGCCAAATTTATTTCCCACAACAATGGTGCTGTCACCAAAAATAAATAACGCTGTTTTACTTGATACAGGACTGATAATACAATTTCCGGAAAAAAGATTTCCTTCACCGGGAAGTGTTCCGCCTATAGTGATCAGGTTGCCACTGGAAGAAATACCAAAATTGTGATTAGGAATGGGTAGTGTTCCGGTCTTGTCGGTACCAATCAAATTTCCTTTTATGGTAACATTTCTGACATCGTTATACAAAACAACACCCCACGATTGATTTCCTGAAATAACATTATTCTGAAGTGTGTGCACACCATTTGGTATTCCAGTTATTGACAAACCGATGCTGATATTTCCTTGTGCAACGGTTCCGGAAGTATCTGTTCCGATATAATTGTTTTGAACTAACGTTGCTATATCCTGTCCGAGTGACAATCCGAAATTATTACCACTTATTACATTTCCTTTTCCTGGATTTCCGATGGTAACATTCAGTGCCCTGTTGGTTGTTATAGCTGTACTAAAACCATTCATGTAAACGCCATACACAGCCGCGGTATTTAAGTATGGTGTGGAATTAAAATAAAAATTCAGTCCTATAAAAGCATTGGTCACACCATCAATTTCAATTTTAGGTGCAGTACCGGTATAACCGTTTGCCGGTTGGGTGCTGCCATCAATTGTGAGAGATTTAAATATTAATGGAAGCATGTTATTCAGTTGAATGCGATGTGGTGCAGGGCCGGGGATGTCAAACGCAATTATATCGGAAGTGGCAGAAAAATTGGCACTGCGTATAGCTTCCCGTAAGGAACCTGCCCCATCATTGGCCGCGGAAGTTACTATCAATGTTGCAGGTAAAAAGTTTATTCCTGAAATCAAATATCCAATGCAACTGGTTGAAGTTGCAAATGTAATTGCAGGCTCCTGAACCAGGTTCTGCCCATCAATAGTAATTGGTGCGAGGTAGTCGAAAATTATAAGCGAATCACTTGTCACCACAGGTAATTGAGAGAAAATCGGGAACGTCGACCACCCTCCGTTTATCTCAATTGAGCCCCCTGTATTATCGGCATTTGCATCCAGAATGGCCTGCCGCAAACTACCCGGGCCACCGTCGACATTTGTTGTAACCCAATAAATAGTTCCATTCACCGCAGGAGTGCACTGCGAACTCGCATTTATCGAGGTTAAACACATCAGCACAAAAACTGATGCACTAAAACTAAAGGCTTGACCAATATTCATTAGGGCTTTTTTTATTGAGTGTAGTAAAGGTAGTAATTTATTTGGAATGTATATAAATACCAGAGAGCAAAACAGTTACACTACCATAGTTCACCCACGATTATTTTTTTAAACTACTGAGAGCACACACGATTATGGCATCCTGGAAGCCTGCGCCTTAAAAACTATTTATATTTGCCTTCTAAATCAGCCTCATGCAATTGTCAGATAAATTCCGTCCTTTATTCCTCCTTGATTCATCAATCGCATACCTGAATTTCGGGTCTTTTGGAGCCTGTCCGAAGCCTGTTTTTGAAGATTATCAACGGTGGCAACTCCATTTGGAACAGGAGCCGGTTCAGTTCATCGCAGTGAATGGTTCCGGATACATGGAAACATCCCGAAAGGCCTTGGGAAAATATATTAATTGCGATGCGGATGATTTAGTTTTCACACCCAACCCAACTTTCGCAATCAATATCATTGCAAAAAATCTTAACCTGAAAGAAGGCGACGAAATTCTGGCTACCAATCTTGAATATGGTGCCATGGACAGGACATGGAATTATTATTGCGAATTGTATAAGTCGCGATACGTACGGCAGCCCATCACACTACCGCTTGTTGACAAAGAATCTTTCCTGGAAGCGTTTTGGCGCGGTTATTCTTCCCGGACAAAGGCAATATTCATAAGCCAGATCACAAGTTCAACCGGGATCATACTTCCCGTAAAGGAAATATGTGATAAAGCAAAATCGCTCGGCTTGATAACGATTGTTGATGGTGCTCACGTTCCCGGACATGTGAAATTGGATTTATCAGGTCTCAATGCCGATGTATTTACCGGTGCTTGTCATAAATGGATGATGACACCAAAAGGTAGTTCGTTCTTATATGTAACGAAAGAATTGCAAAAAGATCTGGACCCACTCATTATCAGTTGGGGATATGAGAGTGCCAATCCTTCAGGATCACAGTTCCTGGATTACCACCAGTTCAATGGAACCCGCGATTTTTCAGCTTACCTGACCATTCCCGCTGCAATTTCTTTTATGGAAAATAATAACTGGTGGGATGTTTCAGCCTACTGCAGAAAAATGGTTAAAGATAATGCTGCACAATTTTGTGATTTGCTCGATACAAATCCTTTATGTCCATTGACGGATGAATTTCTCGGTCAAATGCTGAGTCTACCCATCAAAACCAGTAACCCGGAACATCTGCAGCGATTGCTCTTTTCAGAATACCGAATCGAGGTTCCTGTGATGAGGCATGAAAGGGATGTCTACCTGCGATATTCTATCAACGCATTCAACAGCCAAGAAGACCTCGACCGGTTGTTTTCCGCACTGAAGGAGATTCGTTCAAAGAACGGATTGTAACACCTTATATAGCTTTCGGAAATAGCTACCTTATTGATTTCCAACATGTATTTAGAAATGGCATTGTTCTTGATTTCGGGGTAAAAAGTTTATACGTTGAACACTTATCGTATTAAACGCACAATCATTATTAAGTCATAAAACAAAAAGATTATGAAAGCAATTCAGATTCTTGCAGCGTTCAGTCTCATAATTATGGTGAACCATGCAAACGGCCAGGAACGCGGTGAAGTTAACCTGGCAGATAGTACGGGCCTGCCCGGAGATCATTTCAGTTTACAGGGTGCATTAGGAATTTTTAAAGAGTCGAAATCGCTTGAAGATTTTGAAAAACGCATTAATACAAAAGATAATTCCGTTAACAACCTCGACTTAAATGGTGACGGAAAAATTGACTACGTAAAGGTGATTGACATTTCAAAAGACGAGGCACATGCAGTAGTGCTACAGGTTCCGGTTTCGAAAACTGAAACCCAGGATGTAGCAGTAATTGAACTGGAAAAAAATGGTGAGTCATCGGCCATGATTCAGATAGTTGGTGATGAAGCATTGTATGCTAAGAATACAATTGTTGAACCTGCTGAAATTGCAGAACCTACTGATAACGGAAATTCAAAACGCGGTCCTTCAGCATTTTCTCCTGGAGCGTTCATTGTTTTTAATGTTTGGGGATGGCCCTGTGTACGATATATGTATGCTCCGGTTTATGTAGAATATATGTCGCCATGGTACTGGGGTTACTACCCTGGCTGGTGGAGTCCCTGGGCACCTTATCCATGGAGCTATCATTACATGAACAGTTATCATTATCATCATCATTACCACTATGCGCCATATCATCGCACCGAATATGCACACCGTGCGTATGCACCACGCAGAAATCATTCCGCACAGGTCACAAACCGTTACCGGGAAAATCATGTACGCTATAATTCAAGTGCTACCAGCCGCCCGGCACGTTCAGTGAGTGGCAGCAGGCCCTCGCAGTTATCAGGCTCCACTTCAAGGCCAAAAACTTACACGAAAGATCCACAGTCTAAGCCGGGTGCGGTTAAACCATCACAGGTGAAACCAGCCACGCGAACCGAAACAACACCACAAACTCGGCCTTCCGCACAGCCCCGCACATCGGAAAAAGTGAAACCTGGCATGCGGCCTAAGCCAGCGCCATTATCAAGACCCTCACAACAAAGCAGACCGATGCAAAGCAAGCCTTCTAATCAGAGAGGAAGATAAAATTGCAGGACTAAAAAATGCCTCCGGAAAATTTTCCGGAGGCATTTTTTTAGTTGTTCGATTATCGTTTGATAATCTTTTGTGTGTTGCTGGTTGTACCCGTAATAATTTTTAAACTATAAATTCCGGTATTGAGAGACGAAATGTCAATAGTGCCGGATACAGGAAGCACGTTCGTCAAAATTATTTTACCAAGCATATCCGTGATTTCAATTTTAGAAATCTTAGCTGTTCCTGCATCAATAACTAAAGGCCCATTAGTAGGGTTAGGGTAAACCTTTACGGTTGTAAGCTCCTGTGAATTGATTATGCCTGTGAATGAAGGTCCGTATGTTACATTCAGCACTGGAGCAAACTCAGGATCAGTGGCATCGCTGAAAGTTACTAAGCCTCCTGTTGCTGCCTGCGAAGAAATCAAAAATTGTGTAGTATTCAGGTGTGTGATGTAAGGAAGTAAAGTTGTTGGAAGATCCAGGCGCAGCCAATGTCCATCTTCAGTAATGGATCCAAACCTGCAGGGATCATCCGTTGCATTTCCGGAAGCACTGTAATCGGTGGCTTCAACATCTACGGTGGCACCAAAATTTCCATTTGCAATTTTCACCTGAAGAGTGTTTCCCACGGGATTGTTGCCGGTAAGTGATTGCCGTCTTAAGAACAGGCTTGCTTTCGAAACCCCGGTATCAGGCATCGTGGTGGTGTTAAACGACAACAAGGTTGAAAATTCTTCCTGTGCAATTTCGCCTAATTGTAAAGCGGTTGTAACAGTGCCCTGGGCCGATACAGAACCATCACGTGTTCCGCCTTCAGAAAGAAAATACTGATCATCCATAAGTGCTTTGTGATAATATTTTTGAGTTTGGTAATCGAGCAATACTTCATAACCTGCCGGGGATAAGTGAAAACAATCACGGAAGATCAAATAAGTTCTCATCGATAATTTTGGAGATGGATAATCAGGGTAACCATCCGGCATCGGAGCTGTAAAGGGAAGATAAGTTCCGGATGGCGGCACACCCAGGTTCACCTGCTGACCGTATGAATATTGCATAAGGCCTGTTGCTTTCACAAAGCTGACCTGCGGATCGGCGGCAGCCAATGCTGTGATGGTATCAGAAAAATAATTCAGGATGCTATTTAATTCTGTAAATGTTGGAGATCCCATACCTGCCCATGTTGCATAAAAGGGATGCGTGGTTTGAAAAGGAGCCAGTTCATTGATGATTTCGCCAAAATTCGGATACGCGTAGCCGCTCCATAAAATTTTTACGCCGGGTTTATTTATTTTTATAAAATCAATGATGGCAACCAGTCGGATATAAACTGAATCCAGTAATGAATCTGTTTTTGATGCCGACCAGTTTTTATTCCAGTTACTCAAAACATCATTTCCTCCAATACTGAGATGCACAATTTTAATGGAAGGATTGGCATTGAGTTGCGCGGCAATCTCATTCAGTTTAACAGGTTGTAAAAAATTAATAGTCTGCATTCCGTTTTCTGCAAGAATGGCATTTGTCAGAAATTTATAATTGGAATGGCCCCATTTTTCAAACGCAGTATTGATGACCTGGTCGGCTCCAATAAAATTCGCCCAGCTGTCGCCTACCAGCAGTATTTTGGTTTCATCAGTTTCGGTACACTGGGCTTGAATAATAGAGGTGGTAAAACATAATACCGTAACAATGCATAAAATTGATTTCATAGGAGGCGTATTAGATGGAACAAATGTATATGGAAACGGCAGTTTTCAATTTTATTATTTTAATATATTATTGGATGATAGCCGGCTACATTAGAAAAGTAATTCTTTAACCCGGAATCATCCAATAAAAAAAAGTCTTAAAATCAAGTAATTGTGAATTGAATGCTATCCCAGCAGTAAATGAACCGACTGATGCAAAATATTGGTAGGAGGATTTTTGAAAAAGGTAAGTAAAGATTACTTCTTTTTCTTTTGGTATTTCCAGTGACGTGCTTTTCCTTCTGAAATCCATGTCAGGGCTTCGTAAAGACGTTTGTTTCTAGTGACGTCGGTCTTAGCATCAGAAATCCATTCGTTATATTCTTTTTGTTGCGATGGAGAAAATTTTTCAAAAAAGAATTTTGCTTTTGTATTTTTATTCAGTGCTGCCTGGAGTTCCGCAGATGCAGGTGCAGTTTTAGGGGCTGTTTTTTTCTTTTCGATTTTAATACCATCCTTATTCAGCTGCATAGCCTGTTTGATCAAATCCAAAATTGCTTTCGCAGGAGGCATATCTTTTACGGATGTCATCCTGCCAAAGTTGCCCATTGCCTCACCGCCCTGAACAGAATTTGCCTTTAAATAATTTCCCGGATCTTCCAGCAGCGAACTTTTCCAAAAACCAAAAACGCAATGCTGTTTAAAAGATGCAAAATTGCAAAGCGGTCCTATATATTCAAAGGAAGGCATGCCCCATTTTATGGTTTCAGTTACCTCGGGGCAGGCTTTGTGAATCAATTCCCGGAGCCTTATGAGAACAGGTTGGGAAAACAGTTGTGCTTTTTCAATGTAATCATCAATTCGCGGATCAATCATAACATGGAATATTTTAGTACACTAAAATTATTTTAATTTTCTGATAACAGAAAATTTCCAGGTACACAATTTATGACGCTGCCCTTCATAAACCAATCCGGTCCTTTAGCATTTTTAAAGCTTCATCAAACTCCCAATCCGGCCTGACCTCCTTGTATTTTACTTCATTCTTGTCAATATAAAATTTCCAGTAAAACATAAAAGTTGAATCAGGCACTGTAGTATTAAAACGCCCCCTTCCGAATTTAATATTGTAGAATGTAAGTGTATCACCTGGCTGGGTTTCCACAAAATAATTCCCATCGCTGAACCACAAAATTGTGTTCAAAGCATCAGAATCGTATTTTACCAATTGATCAAGATTTCTTTTGTAAGGATTCCATTTAATTTTTTCATTTTCTTTAAGGAAGGAATATTCCGAAGTATAGATTACAGAATCATTATAAGCAATTGCACTCCAGAGAATGGCGTTTAAGATTGTTGGTGTGGAATTTAATTCATCGTAAGTTATATTTTCAGTAGTCAGGCTTTCTTTAAACTTTTTGTGCACATCATATTTTAAAACAAAAGTCAACAGCATATAAGCGCTACTGACTGCAATGGAAGTCCATAAAAATTTGCGTCGCAACGGATTGTTTCTTTTTATAAACAAACAACCCGCAAGAATAAAAAGAAAGGGTAATGTATATAGGGGATCAATCACACTAATATTGTTAAATGCCACCTGGTAATCCGTGAAGGGAAGTAAAAGGCGGGTGCCATACGTGGTGCAACAATCCAATAGTGCGTGTGTGAAAAGAACCAGGAACCAAAACAAATACCATTGCTTCATCGGAATTTTCTCTTTATTCCATTTCCTGCTTATCCATGCCAACGGTGCGGCGGCAACAATATGCGTAAACATGGAATGACTGTATGCCCTGTGAATTTCAAGTTGGCGGAGCGGGTCATCGCTGATAAAATTGTATAAGACATCCAAGTCAGGCAACGTTCCGCCAATAGCACCTAGCAGCAGGGCTTTATTGCCCAGTTGCCTCCCTAGAAGAATTTCACCTACTGCTGCTCCAAGTACGATTTGTGTTAATGAATCCATGAAAATTTTTGAAATGCAAGTTTAGCGTTATTATTTTTAATAAGTGGTTTTAATCTTCCTTCGCCACAGAATTAAATTTTAACTTAATAAACGCTGATATGAATATACACGAAAAAATTAACACGGAATCTTTCTGCAGCAGGCAGCGCTTTTTGGAATTTTGACCCACTGGATATGGATCGTACTTATCACTGTCCAGAGTTTACTTCTTAAGCAGTTTCATCACTGAATTTCCACCTTTGTGCATTACCCGAACCAGGTATAACCCCGATGGTAATTCGGAGCAGTCGAAAGTCATCGAATTGCTTTCAGTTGAAAAGGATTTTGAAATGAGTTCAGAGCCAAGCGCTGAATGCACTTTTATCATTCCTGATAGCCCATTATGTGTATGATGAATTGTGAAAGTCGAACCTGCCGGGTTTGGATAAATGCTAATTACCTTTCCTGATACCACGTCATTCAATCCAATCGGGAAATTCGTTACATACGTAGTTTGTGAAGTATTTGTAACTATAGGACTGTTCTGATCAAAAAAAATGTGTGCGTTGTTTTCCACAACAGTGAAGTTAGAAAGTCCTGCCAATGGTGACAAATTGAAAGTGAGAAAACCATGACTACCCAGTTCGTTGGATATGCTGTCTGGCAGATTAATGTTATAAAAATTAAAGGTAACAATTCCTCCTGCAGATACGTGTACATCAACTGGGTGAGAAACAGAAATTAGACTGAAGGAAGCTGCATCCATTACTGATGGAAGCGTATCGATAATCGTTACGTTTACAGCCGGCGCATTTCCTGTGTTCTGAAAGCGGATGGTATAGACCAGATTCTCGTTGAGTTGTGTATAGTTCTGTCCTTGAATTATGGTAACCGGAGCTACTAGTTTATCATTTGGGTCGTAGGAACACAAAACGGTTTCGACTACTGTGTCGCTCATTGAAACGATTACTTGTCCGGATAGGCTGCGTGCATCACCATAAACCACATTATGAAACTGGTAGCCTGCTGTATTAGGTTTGTCAACTGTTAGTTCAATTTGATGAATGCCAAACGGGACCAGATTTAAGTAGTTCCAATAATATACCTGCTGGATGATAGAATCGGCAGGTGGGAACGTAGCAATCACCTCCACCGAATCATGTTTCAAATAGGTTATCAAACCTCCGATGGGTACTGTTCCGTTATTTTTGAGATTGATGCGCTGATTTGTTTCCCAAATGCAACCTGGTGAACCCTCATCAAAACTAAGTTGCAAACTGGTTAATTGTTGAGTGGGTTTGTATCCAAAATTTAAAGAACTTTTTGAGGCCGTGTCAACAGTACACGTATAACTCAGCGAATCGGATGTAAGTACCCAATTTGGTATTTGTGGAGCTGTTACTAAATAGTTTCCCGCATTTACAGGAAAAGTATAAAAACCTGAGGCCTGTGTGTAGGTAGTCAATCCTATTTGTGCAAGGTTGAGTTCAACACCCTGCAAACCTGGTTCATATAATCCCATGATCCCGTTTGAATCAACATCATAATAAATTTGACCTGCAAGGAAATAAGGGAAGTTTGTTTGCCAATAATTGGGAACAATGCTCAGGTTAGCGCATACCATGTCGGTACAAGCGGGTGAATTAACGGTCAGGCATACTGGATATGTTCCTGTTGATGTATAATTATGTGAAGGACTGGAAAGTGTTGATGTTGTGCCATCGCCGAAGTCCCATAAGTAGGTGGGGCTAACCCCGGTGGACGTATTGACAAAAGACAAGGGCATTTGAACAACGGGTGGGGTGGAAAGTTGAAACGATGCCGCACAAGTACTGCCACCAATCAGTGCTGTCATCGAGCTGTATTCGATAACACATCCCGCCTGTCCCCATACTCCGGAACTCCCATCACTGGTAACGGTGACTGTTCCGCTGAGAGGTATAGGTACGGCTGAAATGGCGGACGTTTCAATGGTAAGGCAAAAATTCCAGGTGTGATTAGTGCAATTATCGCCAAAATTATTTCCCGGAATACCATCTATGTTACTGGTGGAAGCTCCACTTGGACTATCGTAATAAAAGCCTGGTCCGAACGTAATACCCGTTCCACTAGCTGTACAGTTGTTGAACCATTCCCACAACCCCAGGCCATCGCAACCTGTAAAAGGATTGACCGGCACTATCGTGGAAGTATCCCAACCTGGACCAAAACTTATACCCACTCCATGAAGCCACCCTGCTGATGCCTGACTATAGTTGGATAAACTGATGCAAACTGTCACAGTTGTTCCCGGTGCATATCCTGCTGAAGGGGCAGAAGGTGTCAAGTTAATACTAAGATTTCCGACACAGTTGGATTGACCGAATGATTGAAAACAAATAAAAATCGCCAAAAACAAAATAGAAGATATTTTCATATTAAATTATTTGTATTCGGATTAAAAGTAAAAAAAAATAAGATAAAATGGCCAAATCAAAAATCATTACTTGTCGCAGAAACAATTTCACACTAAAGCACGGAGCTACAGAGGCTCCCTGACTTGGGTGACTTGTGCCGGCTAGTCAAGGCAGAGCTTGGTGAAATTCGACTGCATTATAGTCTCGCTTTCGTAACACGAATCGGGAGAACTTTTCCATAGGTAAGCTGGCGCCAGATCCATTCCAGCGGACCATAATAGAAGTACCGGAACCAGATATTACTGTAAATAACCTGAACAATGAATACTACAAAAGCAATGGGTACAAAAACAGTCGGTCCCGTTCTTGAACCCATCCCTAACCCGATACCATAGTAAATGTAAATTCCAATAAAAGACTGCACCATATAATTGGTTAAAGCCATTCTACCGGCCGGGGCGAGGTAACGCAGTAGTGGTTTCCAGGAAGATTTAAGCCAGAGTAAACATAAGGTTGCTGTATAAGCAAGACTTAATGGAATAACACTGATCGCATAAAAAAATGTATCGGCCAGTCCCCCTGCTTCCGGAAGATGAACTCCGTCAAATTCAAAATAGCACAGCGCAAAGGATCCAGGAAGCCCGATCAGAAATCCCAGTTTCTGAACCTTAAACAATAATTGGGTGTTCGCTTCCAGATTGGAATAAATTTCCTTCCGGCCCACCACAAAACCAATGAGGAACATGGCCAGCACTTTTGGAATGCGATTGCTTCCGATGATGTGATCGAATCTCCAGAAAAATCCACCCTGGCACCAATTGTAAATGTTTTGATAGTGCGTGCTGTCAGCCAAATATGAAATAAAATTTTTCTGGTCGATGCCATAAGAGGCATCTACTTCGATGGCTATTTTTACCAACGGAGTGGCCAGGTTCCAGGCGCCATCGGAGATCACTTTAGCCAGGTCAAATAAAAGAGGCGAAAAAATCAGGCATACCGCAGTGATTAATAAAGTAGTGTTAGATAAGTTCCTGAATAACGGCAACACCATCCCCACAAGGGCATATAAAAACAAAATATCACCCGGCCAAAGCAACAACAGATGTCCCAATCCTAAAAGTGTAAGAATGAAAATTCTCCTGTAAAAGATAACTAATGGATTTCTTCCTGCCTTTTGGTTGCGGTCGAGTATGATTGTGAACCCGATTCCGAATAGCAGTGAGAAAAGAGTGTAAAATTTGCCATCAACAAATGCTGTGAGGAAGTAGTCGAACCACTTGTCTGATGCATGGGTCGGTAATGCGTCACGAGCCCCGGCATCCATAAACAGGTAAAGCGCAAACCCCGCGCTGTTGGCTATGAAAATTCCTAAGAGGGCAAACCCCCTTAAAACATCCAGGATATCGGAACGATCTGTATTGGGGCCGGGAGCAGGGGTAAGCGTCATGGGGTGAAGGTATATGAGAAATTGGTATAAAAAAATATCCGGAAATTTCTGAACGTGCCAAAACATTACACACTATCAGACTCCCGGGCCAGATAAAAAGCTGTATTTTTACACTTCATTCAAAACTTCTACAGCATGAGCGACCAGGTACGACAATTAGAGCCAAAAGAATTATGGAATCATTTTGCTGACTTGAATGCGGTACCCCGCCCGTCAAAAAAAGAACAGCGGGTTATTGAATTCATGAAAAAATTTGGTGAAGGGTTGAAATTGAAAACTTTTGTGGATGAAGTCGGTAATGTAATAATAAAAAAGCCTGCGTCGAAAGGCATGGAAAGTAAAACACCTATTGTTTTACAGAGCCACCTCGATATGGTTCATCAGAAAAACAGTGATACCAATTTTGATTTCGATAAGCAGGGCATTGCCATGTTTGTTGATGGCGATTGGGTTAAGGCAAAAGGAACTACGCTCGGCGCGGATAATGGTATCGGTGTGGCGGCAATTATGTCCATCCTTGCTTCAACGGATGTTTCGCATCCTGCCATTGATGCACTTTTTACTATTGATGAAGAAACCGGTATGACCGGGGCACTTGCATTAAAAGGTGGATTGCTGGAAGGAAAAATTTTGCTGAACCTCGATACTGAGGAAGATAATGAATTGACTATTGGCTGTGCAGGAGGAGTGGATGTTACCGCAACCGGTTCTTACCAGGAAACAGCTCCCCAACACCAGGCAGCTTTTCGAATTGCGGTAAAAGGACTTACCGGCGGTCATTCGGGTGTTGATATTCACAAAGGAAGGGGCAATGCCAATAAAATTATTATTCGTTTACTTGCTGAACTTACCAATAAATTTAAGATCCAGGTTGCCGGCATTGATGGGGGAAGTCTCCGTAATGCCATTCCAAGAGAAGCAACAGCGGATGTATTGGTAGCAGATAATACCGTTGATCAAATTAAAAATGCGATTGCTGATTATAATCACATCCTTAAAGCCGAAAATAGTTTCACCGATCCTAACCTTGAAATAACGGTTGAGCCTATAGGTACACCGGCAAAAGTCCTGGATGCGGAGTTTCAGAGTAAAATTATAAAAGCTATCTATGCCTGCCCGAATGGCATCTACCGCATGACTCCTTCCATTGAAGGTCTGGTACAGTCATCGAATAACGTAGCGCGCGTATTGGTTAAAGATGGTTCGTATTCCATCCAATGCCTGACGCGCAGTTCGGTGAATTCAGAAAAAGCAGATCTGGCGCAAGCCATAACCAGCGCATTTGAACTGGCAGGTGCCACCATTAAACTGGGAGGCGTTTACCCCGGCTGGGAACCGAAGCCCGAAGCGCCGATCGTGAAATTAATGAGTGATTTGTACCAGGAGCGTTATAACGAACCCGCCCATGTTGATGCCATTCATGCGGGGCTGGAATGTGGCATCCTGGGAACCAATTATCCCGAAATGCAAATGATTTCCTTTGGCCCTAATATTTATGGTGCCCATTCCCCTGATGAAAGAGTACAAGTAAGTTCGGTTCAAAAGTTTTGGGGCTATTTGCTGGAGACGCTAAAACGAATTCCTGAAAATGCAAAATAGTTTCAGCAATTTTTACTGTTTATTATGCAGGTGATTCCGGTTCTTATACGGGCTCTTCCCTAAAACATCTTTAAAATGAATGCTCAAGTAACACATCGCCTGAGCTTATTTTTATTTTTCCGTTTCCGGGAAAAATAAATTGGTGAATCATTTTTGAAGCATCATTGCTTTTATATTCCACGTTCCCTGATGCATCTGTAACTTCAATGGCCAATTCGTTTGGTACAGTTCCGGATATTTCAACAAAATATGTATTGGCTCCGGCAGGGGTAAAAAGAATAAAAGTGTGCTTTTCATTCAAAATTTTATTTTTGGATTCGGGCCTTGATCCTTTTACCAAATATGCTTTTCCCCCTGTTACATCAGGAAGCTCCATTTGCACCATGGTACTTGATTTGGATGTGCTGGCATTGGCTGTTGTCCACATCCTGATGTAATCAATATCAAAGGCTGCCGGGAAAGGTGTTGTTTTATCCGGACCGGGTCCGAACGGACCACCGTTCCGCGCCAGCGCTATGTTAGCAATAACCCACATTGGCATTTCAAAATTTCCCTTCCAGTAAGCTACCGCTTTCCCGTTAAGGAACCATTTTATAAAAGAGGGCTGCCATTCAATACTGATAACGTTGAAGCCGGATTCCCAATTCACTGATGCTGTTAAATAATCTCCCCAATTTTTTCTGATTAACCCAAATGTGGTTTTATAATTTTTGCATCCTTTTTGACAATGAACATCTACATGAAATTCGGTGTTTCTGCTTCCATTCAATTCAAAAACATCAATCTCATCATTTTCATGACCTGCATACAGCCAGAAAGCAGGCCAAATGCCTTTTCCTGCACTGCTTCTGAATTTAATTTCATAATATCCGTAGTGATATTTCTTTTTTGAGAATATCATGCCGGTGGTGTAATCGAAAGTGCGAAGATTTTTTCCGATATCCTTTCCTTCACAAAGCAACCGGTAGTTATCATCTTCATATGGAACGGAACGAGCAGTAATTTTTTCCGGTTTTGCAATCAGGCTTAAAATTCCGTTTTCCAATTTGCAGTTTTTGAAATTCGTGTAGTAATGATTTTCTAAACTGCAATACAAACTGCGTCCCCACGGATAGGAGTCTAGCCATTTGGAGGTATCTATAAAGGAATTATTAAACTCATCCCCTTCATTGTAGTTCCAGGTTGTTACCTTATTGTTATGAATCTGCCACAATACCTGTGCGTTACAATCAGGTGAAAAGCCTAAAAAAAAACAAAAAAAACAACTCAATATAAATTTTATCATAAAACCTACAAATGTATAATTTTGAAATAACCTGATTTATTTAAACCATATATTTTTACAAAATAGCATCCTACAGCTAAATCGTTTCCAAATCCAAATTCGTTTTTAGTAACATTTTTCCATTTCTTAACCAATCTGCCTGACGATTAGGGATATTGTAATGACAGGTG
>JALYQW010000101.1 GCA_030855635.1 Bacteroidota bacterium
TTAGTGGTAATAAGTTTAGAAATGAGTTGATCATACCGGGTAAGATTCCATATTCGCGTTTGATCCCCTTTACTAAAATTATGTATTGCTTTACGGAATTTCTCTGCGGAATTTTTTTGAATATCACTTAAACGGACAACAGCCTCGGGATGCGTACAGGTTTTGAGAATATTTTGCCTTACATCAGCTGGATACGCAACAAGTAACCTCAAGTCAGAAGTGTCGGTGTTAGCTAGCTTGTTAAATTCTTCTAAAACTGTTTGAGACCAAGTAAGTTGAATATTTATAGTAATCAGAATTGTTATAGCCAGTATAATTCTGTTAATATGATTTGACAGACAAATGGTAATTTTCATGACTTGCATAGTATCAAAATTCGGAAAAGTAAAACGTTCCAGGTATGATTTTCATCAGACTTGTACAAAATACCATGCCAATGAACTATAAGTTTAACGTATTAGCGTATTGGTTCCATTGAATACACGATTGCTTTTGGGTGAAAAAAAATTAAATAAAGATAAATAAAACAGGTAATCGTAAATTCATTATTGTTTCGGGTTTTGCATCCGCTGTTGATTCGTTTCTGATAGAGGAGTACGTTTCACAAATAATGCCACTATTGCAGAAGTGACTACACCGATTACCAATGCTCCGCATACACTTTGAATGATATAATTTTTTAAACTAAAAAAGGATTCCATTTCTTCACGATCCTTCCCTTCGATGTTTACGGAATACTCTATTGCATTTTTAAAATAGTCGGGTGTTATAAGTTGAAACGTGATGAATTGAGCAAGTGGAGCCAGAATTGCAACAACAAGTGTTACCATGAGCCCACACAAAAAGCCCTGCTTCCAGGTCATTATGTTATTAAGTTGCTTTTTTCTTTTTTCAAGCATGGCATATACGTAGATCACAATTGCAGGAATGGCAAAAAGATTTGTTAAGACAGCATGCCTTGCAATATTTTCATCATGCCATCCCATTGTTTTTTCAAACACCATCCACAACAGTGAGAAGAGGGTAAAAATAATTCCCCATTTGATTTCAAGAGAAGTCATCGTTTTCATGAGATGCAATTTAATACGTGGTTATTTTATCAAAATTATATTATTTTTTGCGGGAGTCAAATTTCCGCATATGAAACTGCGTTGTACGTGTACGTTCTCAAATCGAGAAATTAAAATACCGCACGAATCACGTAAAATGTTTAAAATCAACTACATAAAGTCAAAGGAATAAAATTTGACTACTTATTAGATACCAATCCTTAATCATGAAACCAATCCCCTTTATAACAGCGGCCTCAATATCACTGATGTGTATTTCCGGCACTGTTTATTCTCAAAATGTGGTTCCGGGTATTACAGCAGGAGCCTCATTAAATACAATGGATTTACATATTGATACATTTTCTACGGAACTCAGCGACATTAACGGAGTAGAAGTAGGTTTTTATGTAAACTTTTCGGCAGGACTGATTTATGTCAGGCCTATGGCAGTTGCGAGTTATTTGAAAGGTTCAGTGATCACCAAAGTTGACGGTGTGGAAAATAATGCATCTAAATTTAAGTTAACCACACTTGAAACTCCTGTATTGATAGGATTAAAATTACTTCCAGGCATATCCTTTGAAGCCGGGCCTTCCTGGAATTATATTATTTCCTATACGGATAAAGTTGGCGAGGCTAATATTGATTTAACCCGTCATGCATTGGGCTACCGCGCAGGTTTGCGTGCATCATTTGCCCGCCTGGGAGCTTTCGGACATTATGGTGGAATTGTTAATGTTGATGACAGTGACAATAATTATGAACTCAACCGACCTTCCCGAATTGTATTTGGTGTAACGTTTAACCTAATAAGCAGGAAATAAAAGATGATGATTATGCAAAACGAATTGATGATGAAACGGTTGATAATTTTATTTGTAATGGGCATTTTATTGTGCCTGGGAGCACACGCTCAACCAAATAATGAAGTAAAAGATTATAACACAGGCTTAGGTTTGCGCTTAGGCGGATATACAAGCGGATTTACAGTTAAAGGTTTTATTAATTCAAAAGGCGCTCTTGAAGGAATAGCCGGCTTTGGCATAAGGAGTTTTGTGGTGACCGGATTGTACGAACATCATTTTCCAATAACCGGCGTCAGTGGCTTAAATCTTTATACTGGAGGAGGAGCTCATATAGGATTTTTCGGCCATCGCAGTGCTTATCTATTTCATCGAAATAAAAAGAATGGTAATGTAGTTTACTTTGTAGAAGATGGTGCTACCGCAGTTATACCAGGTATTGATTTTATTTTCGGAATCGAATATAAATTTCAGGGCGCACCTTTTACCATTGGTGCCGATCTAAAACCGTTTGCTGATTTTTATGACGGAGTTTCTGGGTATGCTGACGGCGCATTGAATCTACGGTATGTTTTTTAATTCACCCAGGCTCTTGAAAAGCCGGAGCGTAAGGTGGATCTTGGAATATATTTACTTCTTTACGGAAGATATTAAAAATTAAAAATCCAATGCCAGTTGTGAATTCGCACCAGGCCTTCTAAACAAAGAATAATCAAATTCCGGAAATTTTCGGCCATCCATAAAGCGTTTCACCGACAATTTAAACAACTGGTTAATTGACTCTGCAATTTTTCCTTCTCCTTTCATTCGAGTTCCAAAGCGACTGTCATTAGCCTGGCCACCGTGACAAGCTTCTACGTGATTCCAGATTTTATGAGCAGCATCCGGAAATGATTTGAACAGCCAGTCATGAAAAATTTCTTTTACCGAACCATTAAGGCGAACAATCGTGTAACCCAAAGCCATGGCGCCGTGATCAGCTGCGGCCTTTACCAGGTCAGGAATTTCATCACTGTTGAGTCCGGGAATGATCGGCGCTGTCATAACTCCTGTGGGAATACCCGCGTCATTTAAAGTTTTTACCACTTTCAACCGGTTAGCTGCCGTGGCTGTTCTTGGTTCCATAGCCAATCGCAAATCTTCTTTAAGCGAAGTAATGGAAATCATTACATGAACCAGATTTAGTTTTGCCATTTCCGACAAGATGTCCACATCACGCAAAATCAAATTGTTTTTGGTGATGATACCTACCGGGTGGCGGAATTCGTGAAAAACTTCCAGCAGGCTGCGTGTAATTTTAAGCTTCCGTTCAACCGGCTGGTAGCAATCTGTATTTCCCGACAAGGTGGTTGACTCCGGAATATAATTTTTATTCAGATACTGTTTGCGTAACACTTCGGCGGCGTTGGGTTTGGCAATAATTTTTTGTTCAAAATCCAATCCTGCTGAATATCCCCAATATTGATGTGCATTTCGTGCATAACAATAAATGCATCCGTGTTCACAACCCTGGTATGGATTCAGCGAGTACACAAAAGGCAAATCCGGACTTTCGTTACGGTTGAGAAGTTTTTTTGGGTACTCTAATAAAATCTGCGTCTTGTGATCTAAATCGGGAAGTTCATCAATGCCTTCCATATGTTCCAGCACACGCTCGGTTTTTTCAAACCTGTTTTTTGTATTCAGCTGCGCACCCCTGCCTTTTATATATTCCATTCTATGATTGTAATGCTGTCAATCGAGCATTCTTAAAAATAGTGCAGAAGAACATAAGATGCAAGTTAATTGTAAAAAAAATATCCGTCAGAAAATGGAATCTTTCTTCAATTCAACCCAGAAAAATAGCATAAATCATTGCAGCAAAATTATTGGATCGCTACTTTAGTTGTTAAAAGGCTGTTATTCAATTCGAGACTTAACAAATAAATGCCAGACGATAAATGATTAACGGGTATAGAATGATTGACTTGCTGGCCACTTGATTTTTCTGTTGCTGCGTAAACAACTCTTCCCAGTTTATCCTGTAAGGTTATGTTAATGTTTCCCTGGTCGACAGGCAGTGCCGTGAAAGTAATGATGTCATGCGCGGGGTTGGGGAATAAAGAAATTAACTGCAGTTGATGATCTTCCAGGCCGATAGTGGTTCCCGTTGTAAATGAAAACTTCACCGAATAAAAACCCTGCGTGGTGCCGCTTGCACTTCGTACTCTCCAGTAATAAAGCTGGTTGGGATTCAAACCTCCCACCTGCTGTGAAGTGGTGGTAATTCCTGCAGTATTATAAACCATTGATTGTGTTGTAAAAGTACTGGTGGTAGAAACCTGCAACGTATAGCTGTCGGCGTTAGTAACAGGATCCCAGGTGAAAACAGGATTCAGATTGATGCCGGTAGCAGAATCAGGAGGGAAAACCAGGTTGGCTGCTGCAGTGGCGGTATTGAAAGTTCTTGTTGAAGAATAAATGCTTTCATGTCCGCCATTATTCGATTTTACTCTCCAGTAATAAGTTGTTGAGCCTGACAAAGCCGTTGCAAGTGCAAAATTAATTCCTGCATTTCGTGTAAAATAAATTGTTGAAAAAGCGGGATCTGTACTGAATTCAATTGTGTATAATACTGCGCCGGGAACGTTGCTCCAGGTAAAATTCTGGGTATTTAAAATTCCGATTGCTCCATCAGCAGGTGCATTCAGCACCGGTGCATCGGGAACGCTGTCGTTCACACCAGTGTAAGTAACAAACATTTCAATTTTCTGAAGCGGAACATCATTTGCATTGCGAGGAGAACTCACAATGGTATCGACTATATTCATACCGTTAGTGACCTGACCATAAACCGTATAATTTCCATCCAGGAATGTGGAATTGGCAACGCAAATATAAAACTGTGAAGTTGCACTGTTAGGATCCGTATCGCGCGCAGCTCCCAGTATCCCACGTAAGTGGCGCACTTCACTGAATTCTGCAGGAACGGTCACCTGCCACGGCTGACCTTGACCCCATGTTGAAATAGGACCACTCACCGTATTAGGATCACCACCCTGAATCACAAATCCCGGAACCACGCGGTGAAAGGCAGTACTGTCAAAAAACTGATCATTCACAAGGCTGTCGAAATTTTGTACATGCAATGGAGCAATCAAAGGAAATAATTCAATATCAAAAGTGCCCAGGAAATTACCGGCACGGGTGGTTAATATCTGGTAGCGGGGTTTGTCGATACCCTGTCCGAAAATGGGAGCGACCAATACAATTAAAAGTGAAAACAACAGTACTGATTTTTTCATG
>JALYQW010000110.1 GCA_030855635.1 Bacteroidota bacterium
GTTGCGATAAAGAAGGTGCAAATTTTCTTGCAATCAACCTTGCAAACGATGTAGTAAAAGGAACTAAGGATTATAAAACCGCAAGAGATTTTTATGCTAAAGCAGTAAAAGAAATGATTAACGGAGGTAAGCCCGAATACATGCAAAAACTTCAATTTAATGTTGCAAGCGGCAATACAACCTATGCAGATGAAGCATCTTCCATCATTACAGAAGAAGATATGATGAAAGCAAAAAAAATGAACGAGATGATGAAAAAAGAAATGATGGAAACAGGAATTAAAAAATAAAAACTAACAAATTCAAATTAATATTAAACAATTAAAAAATAAAATGAAAAAAATAATCTACTTAACAGAATTTTCCATAGCAAAAACTATGAAAAAAAAATACGCAGCATTCACTAATTTGGCGGCTGCTCTAATGTTCTTCCCTTTATTGGGCGTTTCCCAAAATTTAGTCCCAGACGACAATATACCCGGTGTATTGATAAATCAAGGTTATAACATCGAACTCGGAATTGACGGACTAGATTATCCCAGTAATATTACAGCAGGAAACGGTACTATATGGGTTAGTGAGTCAGGTTATATTCCTGGTCTTCCTCCAACAGTAAAGGAAATCACCCTCAACGGAGCTACTCCCGGCATGGCAACCACAATTTTAACTTCAGCCATGCTACCGCTTGGTATGCTGGTGCCTCCTATTACTGATATTACTTTTAAAGATGGCTTAATTTGGATATCCCACAGACAAGTGGGTGCCAATAACTGGAACGTCGGTGCTATTTCTCATTTCGACCCGGCAAATCCTGCAGCCACATTTGTAACAGTTATCACAAATTTACCATCTGCTGGTGACCACTCCAACAATACCATCGAATTCGCACCAAACGGAACAGGGTATATCAGCATAGGTACAGCCACTAATTCAGGAGTAGTTGGTGCGGACAATGCATCTAATTGGGTACCAGATGCTCCTGGTTTTAGAGACATAGCGCCTGTGGACATTACATTCGCGCCCAATGGCTTTACCGCTCGCGTACCAACCTCTTTAGATCCAGATTCAAACGCAGTAACTGCAGCATACCGTGCATTTGATACTGGGGCAGAAACCAGCCCTTATACTGTTCTCGCAGCTACACCAAGCAATCCTCAGGATAGCATAATCGCAGGTGTTGGTTCAGTTTATTCTTTCGATCCATCGGCTGTTAACGTAGCGAATACATTAGTACTCGAATGCTGGGGGCTTAGGAATCCCTTCGGTTTAGCATTTGACGCAAGTGACCCAACTCGTTTATTCATTTCTAATAATGGAGCGGATATACGTGGACAGGCCGGTGATCCTAATGACCCACTTAACCCTGCTACTTACGTACTTGTAGGAAATCGTCCAATCATCAATGACAGGGACGATATGTTTGAGATTACCGTAGGTGGAACTGTTGAGTTTTTCGGATGGCCTGATTATTTTCATGATCCGGTAACCAATGTACCTTTGAGCATAGCAGATCCCATTTTCTGCAATTCTCCAGTTTTAGATTCTACTGATTGTGCAGAGCCTTTGTTCGAAGCAAATTTCGGTAATTCACTTATGGTTGAGGATGCTTTTGCGCCAGTTGGACAGTTTGTTTCTGTAACTGGTTTTGCCCCGTCCACCAGTATTGGATTCGGGTACGTAAACAATTTGTTTGTTACAGAGTCCGGTTCTTTTTCCCCACAAACAGGTGCATTTACGTTTACCGGTTATAAGGTTTCGCGTTTTAACCATATCACTGGAGCAAAATCAGACTTTGTTGTAAATTCAGGTACTACCGCACCTCAACTTTTTGATCCGGTAAAAATGAACAAACCGGTATCCACTATTTTTATGGGAGATACTATGTTGATCGTTGACCTTGGTGTATTGGAACCAGGGCTTAATATCTTCGGATCGGGTACTGGAAAAGTGTGGATGGTGAATAACTTAAGCGTTGGCATCAATGAGCTCTCTACTGAAAATAAAAATCAGTTAAGCCAACCGATGCCAAGCCCGGCAAATACCGAAGCTTCAATTAATCTTAATATAAACGCATCTTCGGAAGTGACCCTGACCCTTCTCGATGAGTGTGGAAGGATAGTGAAGAATCTTTATAATGGGAAGCGTGATGTTGGAACGTATACCCATATTATTCCTACCAGTGAATTGGCATCAGGGATCTATATGGTAAGGTCCATCACTGAGAATGGATCGTCTATGCGCAAACTGGTAGTAGTACATTGAAAAATTCTATTCATTCAGTAAATTTAGCGGGGGGCCACCTTATAGGGGGTCCCCCTCTATTTTGACAGTGTTTGCTCTTTTGTTGAAGAACACGTGTTCCTCTTTACCCAAGTGACTAAATTTATTTTAAAAGGTCTCGATACCAATACTGGAAAAGGAAATAAGTGAGTTTTTTTAAGATAAATCACATAATATTTAAGAAAACACATCAATGTAATTTAAAAGAATTCTCACTGAAGAAGAAAGAGTAATCCTTCATAAAAGGAATCGAACGGCCTGGCACCGGTGAATACCATGACAATAACAAACAGACACTTATGTATGCCGCAGAGCATTACTCAGCTATATCGTTCCAATATTAAGTTTGATTCTCATTGCGGATGGCCCAGTTTTGATGATGAGATATAAGAAGCAATTTCAGCAGTGAATTTTTTAGAGCCTTCCAGCACCAGGTGATTTTCATCAGCATAATAATTTTTATTTCTGTAAACCGGATTGTTTGAATTATAAACATAAAACAGTACTTCTTTGCGTGAAAGTTCACGAATTCTTTGCTCGAAAGCAGTACTGTAATTTTTATAGTTTGGGGGAAATACAATTATAAGTTTGATATTATTTTCAGTACAAAGCATATTTAATTTTTGAAAGGCCACTATTTTCTCCGGCACTTCATTCTCCTTGTTGTAATGGATCCTTGCCTCGTCAAATTTCAAATTACTATCACTGATAAATGAAACAGGCATGGAACCACATTTCATGAGGGAATCGTAAGGAGTAAAATTTATTTTTCTAAAATTAAAATTGCTGCTATTCATACGGTATAGTATCAACAATTCCGCCAGCAGCCGGTTTTTTTCTTTTCGCCTGACCATTTCTTCAATTATATGAGGATATTTCACATAAGGATATAAACTTTCATAACGAAATGTTATTGATTCCGAAGGCAGTAGTTCTGATGGATCATCCACTACAAGTAGAACTGCTTTAGGTGGTTTGTTGAACTTCAATAAACTTCGTAATATGAATTCATGAAATTCAATATCAGAACCGGGGTAAGATAAATTATATGCTGACATCCCGGTTGCTGATTCCAAACCTGAAGCAATTACATTCCTCGCTCCCCTTGAAGATCCAAGCACGATAAGCTTCTTGTTTATTTCCCCGTTAATCATAGACTCTATGCGCTTGTCTTTTTGTATTTGAGGGCTATAATTCATTACCGGGATAAAAAGTTTATCGAACAAAAAGAAGCAACATGAAAACAATATCAGTTTGAGCAGAAAAATTTTCATATCAGTTAAAATTGAAAATAAATAAATTGTTGTTCCTTACCTGAAAAAAGTATAATAAAAGTAATTATAATTAAATACATTAACCACCTTACAGGTCTTTTGCAGAGAATTCCCATTTTAGCAATCGCAAATTCATGTGATCTTCCAATCCATTCAATTGACATAAACAACAGGATTAACAGCGAGGTGACTTTTGGAAAGAGCACAGGAACGGTTAATAAGGAGTTGGAAAATATTTCAATTATGATACTAAAAGCATGGGTAATGGAATTGGCTCTAAAAAAAATCCATGCGAACACAGTCAGACTGAACGTCATTATTATGCTGAAGGTCTCCTTTAAGGAAGGAAGGAATTTCCCGCTTGCAACAATATCGAGATTATTTCTGTTCTTATTAAAAAGCAACAAAGGCATAAAATACAGCGCATTAAGAGCGCCCCATGCTATGAAAGTCCAGTTCGCTCCATGCCAGAATCCACTGACAAGAAAAATTATAAAAGTATTCCTGATTTTCATCCAGGTGCCTCCTTTGCTTCCTCCCAATGGAAAGTAGAGATAATCACGGAACCATGTGGTGAGAGAAATGTGCCAACGTCTCCAGAATTCAGCAATATCCCGGGAGAAATATGGGTAAGCAAAGTTTCGTAGCAATTTTATACCAAACAGCTTTGCTGTCCCAATGGCTATATCAGAATATCCCGAGAAATCTCCGTAAATCTGAAAAGCAAAAAACACAGCTCCTAATAATAATTCACTTCCGGAGTACTCGCCGGAATTATTAAAAATAATGTTTGCATATTCTGCGCAATTGTCGGCTATAACAACTTTTTTAAATAGTCCCCATATTATCTGGCGCAAGCCATCAACTGCCTTTGCATAATTAAAAATTCTTTTATTGATTATTTGAGGTAAAAGGTGTGTAGCCCTTTCAATGGGTCCTGCCACGAGTAGCGGGAAAAAACTCACGAAAACGGAGTAATCAATAAAGTTTCTTTCAGGCTGTATCTTGTTTTTGTAAATATCAATCACATATGATAAACCATGGAATGTATAGAATGAAATGCCTACCGGTAAAATTACCTGTAAGGACCAGAAGTTAGTTTGCAATCCAAGTAACGATAAACTTTCAGCTAGTGAATCAGCGAAGAAATTATAATATTTAAATACACCCAGGAATCCAAGGTTGACACATATACTTAACCAGAACCAAAATTTTTTAATCGGATGCGTTTTGGCGTCAGCCATTTTTATTCCTGTATAATAATCCAGCAATGTTGAAAAAATTAACAGGAATAAAAATCTCCAGTCCCAGCAGGCATAGAAAAAATAACTCGCAATTAACAATAATACATTTTGCCATTTTACATTGCCTTTGGTTGCGAACCAATATAGTATGAATACTATGGGCAGAAAGCAAGCAAAATCAAGTGTATTAAAAAGCATGTTCCATAGGTTGTAGCTGGCAAGAGTTATTGCAAATGTATAATGAAAAACCGATGTTGGGAGAAGTCTTATAAAATTCTCAATTCGTATTCAAATTCCAATCGGGTTTCGCTATTCTATAAAATAGCAATGATTTTCATTTTCTCATAGAAGTCTATGTAAATATTTTTTCCAAGCCCTTCGTTCCCTACACCCATTTTCCCCCAGGGAAAGTTGCCAGGTGTGTTTCAGGAGACCAAATTAGATCTATCACTGAAAGCTGGGCATATAGTTCCCCACTTACCCACTTTAAATTTTTATGAGTACAAAACGACTCGTTATATCTCAAATTTTTAATAATTGTATTTGGTCAATCATGATTTACGACATTTTATTGGAAATTTTATTAGTCATCATTTTTAAAGATTTCCCTAGGCAAATTTGCAAACGAAGTATCGAATTGTAGCATTCATAGGAACTATGTTACTTACATTGTCAGTATGACGACATATATTTTTTGGGCTGGATGAATATTTGTTCAAAGTTTTTATATAAACAATATAAAATCAATTAAAATGAAACTCAAATTTATTATTGCAACCATTACTCTTGTTGCTATAGCAGTTGTTATAGCAAAATTTTCATCAAGTGATAAAGCAATGGCAGAACCTTCTTTAA
>JALYQW010000039.1 GCA_030855635.1 Bacteroidota bacterium
AGTAAACGGCGGCCGTAACTATAACGGTCCTAAGGTAGCGAAATTCCTTGTCGGGTAAGTTCCGACCTGCACGAATGGTGTAACGATCTGGACACTGTCTCAACCATGAGCTCGGTGAAATTGTAGTATCGGTGAAGATGCCGATTACCCGCAACGGGACGGAAAGACCCCGTGCACCTTCACTACAACTTAACATTGACTTTGGATAATTGATGTGTAGGATAGGTGGGAGACTGTGAAGCGGTGGCGCTAGCCATCGTGGAGTCAACCTTGAAATACCACCCTTCAATTATTTGGAGTCTAATTCCGCACAGCGGAAAACAGTGTTTGGTGGGTAGTTTGACTGGGGTGGTCGCCTCCAAAAGAGTAACGGAGGCTTCTAAAGGTACCCTCAGCACGCTTGGTAACCGTGCGTAGAGTGCAATAGCATAAGGGTGCTTGACTGTGAGACCTACAAGTCGAGCAGGTACGAAAGTAGAGTATAGTGATCCGGTGGTTCCGCATGGAAGGGCCATCGCTCAAAGGATAAAAGGTACGCCGGGGATAACAGGCTGATCTCCCCCAAGAGCTCACATCGACGGGGAGGTTTGGCACCTCGATGTCGGCTCGTCACATCCTGGGGCTGGAGAAGGTCCCAAGGGTTGAGCTGTTCGCTCATTAAAGTGGCACGCGAGCTGGGTTCAGAACGTCGTGAGACAGTTCGGTCCCTATCTGTTGTGGGCGTTAGAAATTTGAGAGGGCCTGACTCTAGTACGAGAGGACCGAGTCGGACGAACCTCTAGTGTACCTGTTGTCGCGCCAGCGGCACCGCAGGGTAGCTACGTTCGGTTAAGATAAGCGCTGAAAGCATCTAAGCACGAAACTTGCCTCAAGATGAGATTTCTTTATAAGGGTCGTCGGAGACTACGACGTTGATAGGATATAGGTGTAAAGGCAGTAATGTCAAAGCCGAGTATTACTAATTACCCGTTAGCTTTCTATCCTGGGATGTTCAATTTATTTTCTTTCTTTATTTGTCATAAAGTTATTTATGGTGATTATAGCGATGGTGTCCACCTCTTCCCATTCCGAACAGAGAAGTTAAGCCCATCAGCGCAGATGGTACTGCATTTACTTGTGGGATAGTATGTCGTCGCCCTAAATTTTAAAGCCTCATGTCGAAAGATATGAGGCTTTTTTTATACCGCTTTTTTAGTGATGGCAATATTAGTTCCATTCTCACCCTTTCTGTTATTTCTTTAACTTTACCCCGGCCTGCATACAGGTAATTAACCTCCTGATATCAAAAGTCGGTTTATGGAACAATTCAAATTATTCAACGGACTTTTTAATTGGATTGATCGCGCTTCGCAACAAAAATTTTACGCCCTTGCCCTAACAATTTTTCTTACCCTGAGCAGCCTCTTCTTCGCTTTCCCTCGTTATGATCAATACCAGGAAACTGCTGCTAACTGGGAGGTGGTAATGCTTAAATCCGGTGACCTTTCGAATGATCTCTCACACATTGATCCTAATTCCTGGCTGGCTAAAAAAGTGTTCCGCCTCACAGTTCCCTTATTCATCAAAATATTTCATCTCAACCGGCCTGCAGTTATAATTGTCCAGTTTTTGATTGGATTGCTGTTTTTATATTTTACCTACATTTTTTCAAAAAGAATTCTCAAAGATGCCGTAGCCGCAACGCTTTTTACAGCGGCCCTGGTATTTCTTTATATTGGTCGCACTTGCTTTACGGAAATTACCGCCACCTGGTTTGATGGCTGGGCTTATTTCTTTTTACTGATGGCATTGATGCTTCCAAATGCAGTTGCCGTATTTTTTTTCGCTGTGCTTGCTGCCTGGGTCGATGAAAGAGCTATTGTGATTTTACCCGCCCTGATCCTGTTTCACCAAATGAAAAATTTGCCATCGGGAAACACCGTAAAAGAATTAATGCATTTTATAGTTCTGAATAAGAAATCCATTGCTGTAGTGGCAGCGTTTGTTTTGACTATGGCCTCCCGCATGGCCCTCACGGCTTATGCAGGTATGAAAACACCTCTCGACAACGTGAGCCTGAATACCGTAAAAGATAATATGTTCGTTTCGGGTTTTGGTATTTTTACATTTTTTGAAGGACTCTGGCTATTACTGCCTGTTGTACTGTTATTAGCTTTTAAAAATAAAAATTATGTACTGATTGCCCTGATCCTGGTTCAAATTGCTATCTCTACGGCAGGAGCGATCTTTGTTTATGATGTTACCCGGAGCGGATCCTACATGTTTCCCTTACTGTTTGTTTGGCTCACCATTATTGCTGTCAACATGCAGTTAACTGCGATACGACACTTACTACTTGCAGCCTTTTTCTTTTGTCTGGTGTTCCCGCCTGTCAATTTTGTTTCACAGTGGAACCTTGATTATGCGACTGAAAAGCCAATGTTATTTGTATTGTTTAAATTGTTTGCCGGATGATTTACATTAAAGGAAAAGTAAGGCAAGCCAATATCTTTCTTTGTATTCTGATAAAATGAGAAGTAAATTTACACCCTCCGGTTTTCACAGCTTAATTCATAATTTAAACATACAGGAATTTCCAACAAGTTGATCCAGGAACCAACTCAACCACGGCTTTTTATTGAAGTCATTGAATCAATGAGAGGGATAGCCGCTCTCGGAGTGGTTTTCTTTCATTTTGGGAATGGTACATTACCAACCCTTGTTCCCAATTCTTTCGGAAGTTTTTTTGAATGGGCGAGACTTGGTATTCCGGGCTTTTTTATCATCTCCGGTTTTGTGATTCCATACGCTATGTACACAGCGGGATATTCAATTGGAAGTGCCGGACGCTTTTTTCTGAAACGCATGGTCCGGATGGCACCGCCTGCCTACATTTCCATACTCATTATTGTTGCAATTTATTTGGGCGCTGTTTTCATGAATGGCAAACCCATCGAAGGAATGATTTGGCCCGGCACCTCCTTTGAAGCGATCGCGGGCAACCTGCTGTTTTCTTACAGTCTTTTTAATGTAGAAAAATTCATTGAAGTGTACTGGACGCTGGAAGTTGAATTCCAATTTTATATCCTGATAGCTTTCTTACTTCCATTGATATTAAAATATGCGCACAACCAGGTTTTACTCTCTCTGATTCTAATTGCGGTTAATGCCACATTCCTGTTTAATAATGATCGTATTCTTTTCTTTAAGTATAATGCATTTTTTATTTTAGGAATATTATTATTTCTGTATCGCATGAATCTTATTAAACGTAATTATTTTATTTATGCCTCCGGGCTCACAGCAATTGCCTGTTATGCACAGCTTGGAATTTATTCCGGCGTAGCCTCGGTAATAGGTATCTTTACCATTGCGTTCGTACGATTTCAAAACCCAGTAACCAATTTCCTGGGTTTAATTTCGTTCAGCCTGTATATCACCCATCACAATTCCGGTGTGGTTGCTGAGTTCGTATTGCGGAATCTTTCTGGTAATGATCCGTCTGAACCGGTAAAAGTTTTGATGTTTTTAATTTATTTGGGAATAGCGATTGCATTTGCCTGGGTATTTTATAAACTTGTGGAAGAACCTTTTTTAAGATTGTCAAAAAGAATTAGTGTTGGACCTGTCAATAAAAAAAATGATTAGTTAAGAAGTGAATTTGTGAAATTAGTTGTCCGGATCGTAATATGTTTTTTGATAAGTTTGTTTGCGTTGCAGCTTGCTGCTCAGGCGCCTGCAGACTCGATTAACATTGAGTATTTTTCAGATTTTGAATTGGCTTCCTCTGTTTTTAGGAATGATAGCTTGAAAAAAGATTCTTTGTTGCAATCGTATTTCTTTTTTGATATATTGAAGCAAAAAGAGCTTTACGTTCCTGTAAGCGGAAATATTGGTTCTGCTTCATACCGTTTATTTGATGCAACTAAATCCGTTAAACCGTTGACTTCCGGCTTTAACCAGTTTGTTCCTTATGAGATCACTCCACTGAAATCATTTCCTTTGCCAAATGTGGAGCGTCGGTTTACCAATATAAATTATCATATAGGATCTAAAAAGGAACAGCATGTTTTTATCACGCACCAACAAATAATTCGGCCGTGGATGATTGCAGGGCTGGATTTCGGCGCTTTATCGGCACCGGGTGATTTTTCAAGGACACTTAGCAGGATACGGAATTTTGACATTTATTTTGGATATGAAGCTCCCTCCAAAGTGTACCGCAACTACATCAGTTTTACTTCCAACAGGGTAGATAATCAGGAGAATGGTGGGATATCAAGTGATTCTGTATTCGAAAATGCATCGTCACTTAATACACGGACACTTCCTATTAACCTGCCCAATGCATCCGTCTTTCAACGAACACGTGATTATTTTTTGAAACAGGAACTTAACCTTTCCCGATTAATTCAGCCGGGTGACAGTTCCGACTTTGCCGGGAAATTCAAATCCGGTTCTCTGGTTCTGAACCACAGCATTTGGTGGAACCGAAAATCAAATACATTCATGTCGATGAGCGCTGATTCGTCTTTTTTTAACAATTACTTCCTCGACAGTGCAGTAACATTTGACTCTTCCTTTTACAATGACCTTTACCAGGTGGTAGTGCTGGAGTATTCTACTCTCCCCACTTCATCAGGGAATTCATTCAGCCTGGGAGGAGGTTACGAATATCAGCACATTGATTATGAAACATCATGGAGTGATACAATTTATAATGTAGGTGCAGCTGTTTTAACCGCGGGCTTTGATTCAAGGAAGCTCAGTATTTCATTGTTCTATTCCAAAACTGTTTATGGTGATTTTAAAGAAGGTTACCGTTCACGGTTAGGAGTGGTTTACAAGTTTGGAAAAAATAAAAACCATCTCTACCTGGAAGCCGGTGCGGGTAGACTCGCACATTCTGCTAAAGAACTGATGTATGTTTCAAATCACTTTATATGGAAAAATGATTTTGATTTGCTGGAACAGTATGATGTATCGGCAGGAATAAGTTTTAAAAAACTGAATTTGATACTCGAATCGCGTTCCCGCATTTCTAAGAATTTTGTTTTTTTCCGGGAAGATTTTCTACCTCAAACTTATGATGATTATGTTGCGGTTTATGAACTTTCAGTATCCAATATATTCAGAATTGGCAAGTTTGGATTGGATAATAAAGTTGCGGTGAGTACTACCAGTAATTCAGATGTTTTGCCGGTGCCTTCAGCAGCTACTTTTTCGGCTATTTATTATCATAACCGGTTTTTTAAACAAGTATTAGGTTTTAAAATGGGAGTTGATTTACGTTACAATACAAGTTATAACGTTTACGGATATATGCCGGCAACCGGTATTTTTTATGTGCAGGATGAAAAGCGTATTGGCGATTATCCTATGGCAGGAATTTTTGTGGAACTAAAAATAAAAACTGCTCTTACCCTTTTTATCCGGGTGGATCATTTAAATTCCGGATTTGGTGAAAGATCTTATTATGGTGCCTATCACTACCCGCTTCCCGGAAGAACATTTAAATTCGGGTTGTCATGGGATCTGGTGAATTAATAAAAGTCTGCGACGTATTTCTAAGACCCTTTATTATTTAATTTAATTAAACCGGATAAATAATTCAATTACGTCTTCTGCTTCTTCTTCTTGGCAGCAGGAAAAAGAATGTTATTTAAAATTAACCTGTATCCTGACGAATTGGGATGCAAATTCAGGTCGGTGGGAGGATCCCCAACCATGTGCTGGTAATCGGCAGGATCATGACCGCCGTAAAAAGTCCAGGTTCCTTTGCCGAATTCACCATGGATGTATTTGGCTTCGTTGAGAGCTTTGTTTTCTCCCATGATAAGCACACCTGGTTTGATAACGTTTTTGTTGAAAGCAGTCGATTGTCCCATGAAACCAAAAATAACTTGTTCATGATTCTGGCACAACATAGTGGGAACAATATCCCACTTGGCTGAAAATTCAAATAACGTAAAAAAGTCCTGATCACGGGTAACACGTCTTGGTTGCTTCACATCAATGTTGGAAAATTCATATTCCAGCGGGTTTGTACTCAATCTGAAATTCTGAAATGCAAATGTTTTACTGAAATCCAGTTTTGAATTGTAATCGGGAGTGGTACCATCACCATCAAACATGCTTTCGCAGATATCAAGACCTTCCGCGGCAAGCGCTATATCGTACGAGTCGGTGCCCGAACACATGGTGAATAGAAATCCGCCGCCAGCAGTGAAGTCGCGAATGTTTTTTGCAACCTGGAGTTTCAGCTGCGAAACTTTGTTAAAGCCTAAACTTTTTGCCAGGGATTCCATACTCCGAACCTGTTCCTGGTACCATGGCGCATTTCGGTACATGGCATAAAATTTTCCATATTGACCTGTAAAATCTTCGTGATGGAGGTGCAGCCAGTCATACAGTGGGAGTTTTCCTTGTATTATTTCTGCATCATAAATTGTTTCATAAGGAATTTCTGCATAAGCGAGTGCCAGAGTAACGGCATCATCCCAGGGTAATTTATTTTTGGGCGAATACACGGCAATTTTTGGTGCTTTTTCCAGCTTCACCAATTCCATATTCACTTCAGGGTCCGCAATTTCCTGCCGTATCTGTGCAGCCTGTCCATCGGCAATCACCTTGTATGAAACACCGCGGATGTTACATTCCTTTTCTATTGTTTTTGAATACTGAAACAAAAAGCTGCCTCCTTTATAATTAAGCAGCCATTCCAGTTCACCGCCCTGGTGTTGCAACTCCCAATAGGCAATTCCATACGCTTTTAAATGATTTTTCTGTGTCTCATCCATTGGGATGAGCACGTAGGAAGCTGATGCGGAAAAAACCACAAACAGCATTGTTATTAAAAGAAGTACATATTTTTTCATGTCACTAAAATGGAGGCTCATCTTCCATGTCGTTAATCCTGGAGCGACGCGTGACCCGGTCGGGTTCAATAGCTCGTGGCGACATAGATAAAGAATCATCCACAAGGTCGTAGCTGTCAAGATCAGCAAATTTGGTTAAATGGCCTATAAACTTCAACTGAACAGTCTTTAAAGCACCGTTCCTGTTCTTAGCAACGTTAACTTCCGCAATTCCTTGTGTTGACTGTGCACTTTCATCTTCAGTAAGGCCATAATATTCCGGGCGGTATATAAACATAACCATATCGGCATCCTGCTCAATAGCTCCTGATTCACGAAGATCCGACAGCTGCGGACGCTTGCTGCTACCACGGGTTTCAACGGCACGGCTTAATTGCGACAAAGCAATAATCGGCACACTGAGTTCTTTGGCAATTGCTTTTAACGAACGCGAAATGGTACTAATTTCCTGTTCCCTGTTTCCGTTACGATTGTCATTTCCCGCTACCATGAGCTGCAGGTAGTCAATGATGATCATAGCCACCTTTTTTTCGGCTACCAGGCGGCGGCACTTTGCTCTTAATTCAAATACAGATAAGGCCGGCGTATCATCAATATATAAAGGAGCTTCGGTAAGCGGTTTAATTTTCGCATTCAGTTGTTCCCATTCGTGATTAGCCAGTTGTCCTTTACGGATTTTCTCGGAAGTAATCTCAGCTTCACTGGAAATAAGACGATTGACCAACTGAATTGAAGACATTTCGAGTGAAAAAAATGCAACCGGCTTCTTAAACTGAACAGCCGCATTTCGTGCCATCGTTAATACGAAAGCGGTTTTACCCATACCCGGACGGGCAGCAATAATGATGAGGTCAGATTTTTGCCAGCCCGCAGTAACCCTGTCGAGTTCCGTAAAACCGCTGGGCACACCCGTGATTCCCGAGGTTTGATTGCTGGCAATTTCGATTTCTTTAATTGCCTTTGAAATGAGCGATTGCATATCCTCAAAATTCCTTCGGATATTTCCTTCAGCAATCTCAAACAGATTTTTTTCAGCACGATCGAGCAGGTTCAGTACATCCATCGTATCCTCATAGGCATCTTTAATAGTTTCGCCTGAAATGCGGATCAACTCGCGCTGGATGTATTTTTGAAGAATGATGCGGGCGTGATATTCAATATTGGCCGCCGAAGCGATTCTGCTTGTCAGCTGAGTAATATAATAAGCACCTCCTACGATTTCCAGCTCCCCGCTTTTTTTTAACGTGTGCGTGACTGTTAGGATATCAATGGGCTCTGCTTTATGGAAAAGGTAATGAATGGCGGCAAAAATTTTCTGATGAGAATCTTTATAAAAACATTCAGGACGCAATACATCAATTACTGCAGAGAGCGCGTCTTTTTCGAGCATCAATGCTCCAAGTACAGCTTCTTCAATATCAACTGCCTGAGGAGGCAGCTTACCTAACTGCTGGGTAAGTACGGAAGTGGTACTGTTTTTTACGCCTGGTTTTTTCCTTGATACTCCCTGACTTTCTTTATTCTCAATCATTTGACAAAATTACTCAATAGCCGTTCTTACGACTCAAATAGGTTAGTATTTAGTTTTCAACAGAGGAAATAATGGTGTGTAAGGGTAAGTGGTTCAGTATGAAAATTATGCTTTCAGCTTTCAGCATAAACTCCCATGGAACAGAATTTTTCAATACGTTTTGCCACCAGGCTGCTACCATCGATCTCAGACAGTTTTGATAGATGTTTCTTTATTTCCGTCTTGACGATTTGGAACATCTTATCGGGGTTGCTGTGCGCACCGCCAACAGGCTCTTTAATAATACCATCAACCAGTTTCAAATCAAACATATCCGTAGCGGTTAATTTTAGCGCCTCGGCTGCTTTTTCTTTATTATCCCAGTTGCGCCATAAAATGGATGAACACGATTCTGGTGAAATGACCGAATACCAGGTGTTTTCCAGCATCAGCACTTTATCGCCAATACCGATTCCCAAGGCACCTCCCGAGGCTCCTTCGCCGATAATGATGCAAATAACCGGAACGGATAATTTGGCCATCTCGTACAAATTCCGGGCAATGGCCTCTCCCTGGCCCCGCTCTTCTGCTTCCAGACCCGGAAATGCTCCGGGCGTATCGATAAAAGTGACAACGGGTTTATTAAATTTTTCCGCCAGTTTCATCAGCCGTAAAGCCTTACGGTAACCTTCAGGATTGGGCATCCCGAAATTCCGGTATTGCCGCATTTTTGTATTGTTTCCTTTTTGTTGTCCTACAAACATGATGGTTTGTCCGTCAAGGGCACCAAAACCGCCAATCATGGCCTTGTCATCTTTAACGTTCCGATCACCGAATAGCTCTATAAAAGAATTGTTTGTGATGTTTTTTATATAATCCAGGGAATAGGGTCGGTCGGGATGTCTTGATAACTGAACCTTTTGCCAGGCAGAAAGATTGCTGTAAATACTTTTTCGCGTATCCTCAATCTTCTGTTCAATTTCATCAATCAGGTTTTTTACATCAACCTTACCCTTTTCAGCTATTTGCTTAGCTTTTTCCAGCTGATCCTTTAATTCATCCAGTGGTTTTTCGAAATCCAAATGGCTCATTTTTTCAGAAGATATTTACAAGCAAATATATTAAGATATTTGTCCCAGCCGGCAGCTTTATAAACCTGTACCATTTATAACTCACTTTAGTCTGATAGTTAACGAATTATGATTGTTTTTCCTAACGCCAAAATAAACCTTGGTCTGAATGTATTGCGCAAAAGAGAGGATGGTTTTCACGACCTGGAAACCCTTTTTTATCCGGTACCGTTGTGTGATGTACTGGAAATAGTAATCGTTAAGAAAAATTCTTCAGGCAAAAATGATAACATCATTCAGATTGAGACATACAGTGGATTCACAATCAGCTATTCATCATCAGGGTTGCCGGTGTCGGGTGATACTGAGAATAACCTGTGCATCAGGGCGTGCTTAGCCTATGATAAAAATTTTGGCCTGCCGGGAGATGTAGCTATACATTTACATAAAGTTATTCCGATGGGAGCGGGGCTGGGTGGAGGATCATCCGACGCTGCTTACACCTTGAACGTTTTGAATCAATTAGCAGGGTTAAGGGCGACTGAAAGTGAGCTTTTGAAATTGGCTGCGGAACTTGGTAGCGATTGTTCTTTTTTTATCAGGAATACTCCTGCTTTTGCACAGGGAAGAGGTGAACTACTTAATGCTTCAACAATTTCACTGGCCGGGTTTCATCTTGTTATTATCATGCCAGACATACACGTTGGAACCGCTGCGGCTTTTAATGGTATTACTCCACGACTACCGGTGGAGCGAATAGAAGAACTTACAAAGATGGATGTTACCTCCTGGAAAGATCGCTTGGTTAATGATTTCGAACATTCTATTTTTTCAAATAACCCTGAAATTGCATTCATAAAGGCGCAGTTATATGAACTGGGTGCGGTTTATGCCTCCATGACCGGGAGTGGAGCAGCGGTGTATGGATTGTTTAAAAAAAGTTTGCCGGATGAAAATTTTAATAAAAATTATTTTTATTTTTCATGTGTGTTGAAGTGACAAAAAATGCAGTTATTGAATTTCCCTCATCCCACGAAAGTGGATACTTTAAAAAAGGTAGTTCAAAGGGACAAGTTGAAAGTTTACGCGGAAAGGTGATTCTCTCGCGAATGCGGCGAAATCTCTCCTTCCGGGTGACAAGTTCACAGGGATAAGTGAAAATTTAAGCAGTATCTTGAGTAGAGATTAATTGGTGTTAAATCTTGCAGTCAATATTTCAGCCCTATTAGTAGTATGAAATATATAATTCTGACCATCTTCTTTGTACAAATAGCGAATTTCAATTTGCCTGCTGCACCGCCTACAGGTAAAATTGAAAAAGCTTTTGAATCGTTGAATACTTACAATTATTTTGAAGCCCGGAATCTTTTTCAAAAATCAAACAGGAAATATCCAGCTCTGGCAGGTTTTGGTTTAAGCCTTATTTATTTCCGTACCGATAATCCCTTTCACCAGGTGGATTCTGCTTATAGCAGGATCACTTCCGCCATTTCCGATTATGATAATGCCGGTGATGCCGAACTAAAAAAATTCGAAGAATTTAATTTAGACAGGGATTCCCTTATCAAAACAAGAATAGCAATCATACAACTTGCTTATCATAGATCCATTGCGACAAATGATACAACTGCGATGAATAATTTTATTAAACGCTATCAATTGCATTTTGATGTAAGTAGCGCGGCCCGCATCCGCGATAGTATTGCCTTTGAATTATCCCGTAAGGCCAATACTTCAGTTAGTTTTCAGCAATACATGGAACTATACCCGGGGTCACATTTGGCTTCTGAAGCAAGGGCACGTTACGAGAAAAGCATGTATGATGAATCGGTTTTTGATGGAAAAATATCATCGTATGCAAAGTTTATTGAACAGCATCCCGCAAGTCCGTTTGGTAATGCAGCAATGAAAAAAGTGTATGAACTTTTTACTGCTAACAGCCTTGATCCGGATGTGTACCATCAGTTTATCTTAAAATATCCGCACTATCCTCAAATCGAAGATGCCTGGCAACGAATCTATGACTTGCATCTTACCAGTTATGATGAAAAATCAATACTGCAGTTCAAAAATAAGTACCCCGATTATCCCAATCAGGAGCAACTGAATGAAGATTTGAGATTATCAAGCATCACGCTTGTTGCTGTTAAAGAAAAGGATAAATATGGATTATGGGCTACTGATGGCAAAATGGTGATGGAACCCAGTTATGATTTCATTGGCAAATTTCATGATGGTATTGCTGTTGTTTCTCAGGACGGAAAAATGGGTTATATTGATAAATCCGGTGAAGAAATTATTCCGCCATTTTACGATGACGCTGAAGACTTTCATGACAACCTTGCTATAGTTGGAGAGAAAGAGAAATATGGGGTGATAAACAGAACCGGCAAAATGGTGGTGCCTTTAAGCTACCTTGAAATCGCGGATTTTTCTGAGGGCCTGGCAGCTGCAACCGAATCGGATTTGTACGGATACATCAATAGAACCGGTACTGTGGTAATCCCCTTTAAGTATGAATCAGCCAGCGGGTTTAATAACGAAATGGCCATATGCCAGAAAGATGAACTTTTTGGTGTCATTGATAAAAACGATCTCACACTGATTCCATTTGAATATGAGTCATTGCAGTGGTTGTGGAAAGATATTTTTAAGTATACCCGCGGTGAA
>JALYQW010000129.1 GCA_030855635.1 Bacteroidota bacterium
AGCATATCGACCTTATCATTGGTGGTCATACCCATACCTTTCTGGATGAACCAGTTAAAATCAAGAATAAAAATGGACAAAACGTGTTGATTACCCAGGCCGGTTGGGCCGGTTTAAGATTGGGCAGGATTGATTATCACTTTGAAAAGCAAACCGGAAAAAAAGTAAATGAGGTATCCACAATTAAAGAATTGAATAAATCAAGTGAAAAATAATTTTTTTTTTATTTTTTTTTCACCAAAATTTGCGTATTAATTACAACCAACCAAGCGTCCCGTTTTTTTATCACCATTATTACACATTAAAATCAAAAGTAAGCCAGTTTTAAGTATGCAAAAATCATTAGAGCAAGTCTGGGAAAATTGTCTGCAACTAATCAAGGACAATGTAAACCTGCAAAATTATAAAACATGGTTCGAACCAATAAAACCTATTAAACTTGAAGATAAAGTTCTCACTATTGAAGTACCCAGCCAGTTTGTGTATGAGTGGCTTGAAGAACATTATCTCGATCTTTTGAGAAAAACAATTAAACATGAATTGGGTGTTCAGGGTCGTCTTGAATATTCAATCGTGATGGAAAACGCTTTTAATAATTCAAAACCTTACACCGTAAAATTCCCGGCAAAAAATAGTAACAACCTGAAGAACCCTTCAGTTACTATGCCGCTTGATATCAGTTCTACTATTAGGAATCCGTTTATAATACCGGGACTTAAAAAACTGGACGTTGATTCACAACTGAATGTTTCTTATTCATTCGAAAATTTTGTAGAAGGCGATTGCAACCGTCTGGCGCGCTCTGCAGGATTTGCTGTTGCCGGTAAACCCGGTGGCACTTCCTTTAATCCGTTACTGCTTTATGGTGGAGTTGGTTTGGGAAAAACTCACCTTGCCCATGCCATTGGAATCGAAATTAAAAATACTGCTCCAAACAAAACCGTGCTATATGTTCCTTCCGATAGGTTCATGCATCAGTTTGTTGATTCTGTAAAAAATAATTCTTCAAACGATTTTATTCACTTTTACCAGATGATCGATGTACTGATCATTGATGACATCCAGTTCTTTGCAGGAAAAGAACGCACCCAGGATGTATTCTTCCAGATCTTCAATCATCTTCACCAGAATAACAAGCAAATTATTCTTACCTCTGATAAACCACCTGTTGATCTCCAGGGAATGGAACAACGGCTGTTGAGCCGCTTTAAGTGGGGCTTATCTGCCGATCTTCAAATTCCTGACCTGGAAACACGCATTGCCATCCTGAAAAAGAAAATGTACCTGGATGGTATTGAACTGCCAAATGAGATAACTGAATACGTTGCTATGAGCATTACCAGCAACGTTCGCGAACTGGAAGGAGCACTTATATCAATCATCGCTCAATCGTCGCTTAATAAGAAGCCTATTACGCTGGAGTTGGCCAAACAAATGATTGATAAGTTCGTGAAAAACACGGTTCATGAAATTTCAATCGATTACATTCAGAAAGTTGTTTGTGATTATTTCGACCTTCCTTTGGAAGTGCTCAAATCAAAAACCCGCAAACGTGAAGTCGTGCAGGCCCGCCAGTTAGCCATGTATTTCTCTAAAAGCATGACCAAGTCGTCGTTGTCAAATATAGGAATCCATTGCGGAGGTAAAGACCACGCAACTGTACTGCATGCCTGCAGAACAGTGAATAATCTGATGGAGACTGATAAAAAATTCAAAACTTACGTTACCGACATACAGAAAAGAATCCAGGTTCACGATAAGTAATCGTACTTAAAAATTTAGAAAGTGAGCAGGCTATGGTCAGCTCACTTTTTTTTTAACTGCATCTAATGGAAATTAAAATTCTGATGGTTTGCCTGGGGAATATTTGCAGGTCCCCAATTGCTGAAGGTGTTATGCAGTCGGTGATGAAAAAAAATAACCTTACGGGGAAGGTGGATTCAGCGGGTATTTTGTTGTATCACTCCGGACAGGCACCAGATAAAAGGGCTATCAGGATATCAGGCGATAATTGTGTAGATATTTCATCACAAAGAGCAAGGCAGATAAAACCGTCTGATTTTAAGGAATACGATTTTATATTTACAATGGATCGATCCGTTCATAACAGCATTTTAAACCTTGCTACTGATGATAAGGTTCGAAATAAAGTTCATCTTTTTATGGAATATGCCGGTTACCCTGAAGGCACCCAGGTTCCGGATCCATATTACAGCGGAATGGAAGCTTTTCAGCAGGTGTATGAGCTTGTGAATGATGCCTGCGAAAAAATAATCAGTAAATGGAATGACAACAGGTAAACCCGGCATCTTATACCTGGTTCCGGTTTTGCTTGGCGAAACAGGTGTCACAGACGTGCTTCCCGGAAAAACAATTCAGATAGCATCCGGGATAAAATGTTTTATTGCTGAAAATGCAAAATCGGCCCGCCAATTTTTAAAACAACTTCCCTCCGATTATTCGCTGCAGGAAATTGAGGTGATGGAGCTGGACAAGCATTCTGATAAACCTGATTTCAATTATTATTTTGAGAAGTTACGATCTGGAACGGACACCGGCCTTGTGAGTGAAGCCGGAATGCCCGGCATTGCTGATCCGGGTGCTGCTTTTGCGCTTCAGGCTCATAAGGAAGGAATTCACGTTGTTCCTCTCACCGGACCGTCTTCTATTTTTCTGGCTCTGGCCGCCTCCGGCATGAACGGGCAGGGATTTACTTTTCATGGATATCTTCCAAAAGACAAAGAGAAACGTACTGATGTAATTAAACAGCTTGAAAAAAATGCAGG
>JALYQW010000005.1 GCA_030855635.1 Bacteroidota bacterium
CAGGATAAAGAGGAAGTGCATACCAGTATATTTTAGTCTGGCTGTAACTGATGACGAACAGAAAAACAAATCCATTCAACGCAGAAAATAATCCAACTTTTTTCAGCAATGCATTTTTTGTAAAAAAAATGCACACAATTCCAGCCAAAGCAATCAGGTACCAGGCAGCGTAACCGGTATTTTGAAGATAATCAAGATAAAAATTCCATTCCCCCACATGACCTTCGTTTACATCGAAATACCGGAAGGCAATTTCATTTTCAATTACTTTGTGGATATAACCGGGATTGTACATTTCCCGCAAACCATAATAGACGAAGATAATAATGACAGTCGTTATTACACCGATCCAGGTTTCGCGAGCCCGAAAAATAATGGCCAGTTGTTTAGTAAAAAGTGCGAATAAAAAGAGACCTGGCAGAAACATCAGACCGGCAATACCTTTCGTGTAAACCGCAAGAACAACTGCCAGGCACGATAAGTACCAGTATTTTTTGTTTCCGGAATTTTCAAGATACAAATAAAAGCTGAACAACTGCATCATCAGGAATAGTACTAGCATACTATCGTAATCACCCGTGCGTGTACCATGTTCGGTTACATAACCCGGTGTAGCAATCAATACCAGTGAGGCAATAAACGCAAACAAGGCCTTTTTGGTAACTTTCTCCAAAAAAACAAAGACTAATAATATAGTAAACAGTCCGCTTAACGCTGCCGGGAACCTTATAGCAAATTCATTTTCGCCAAACAGCTTAATACATATCATCTGACACCATATCATGAGAGGGGGTTTTGTACTCCACATTTCTGGTTCATTTTTATACTGCACCACTAAAAATTCATAATCACGACTCATCTCCAACGCGTTGCATGCAAGACGGGATTCATCAAAGAGGCGTATGGGTAAATAACTAAGGTTGTTAAAAAGCGGCAATGCAGAAATAACAACAAGAACGAATAAAAAAAAATATAGCTGCAATCCGGGAGAAATCTTCAATTGAATGCTAATTAAAAAATATTTAACGTGTGACCATAAAAAGTCACTGGAATCAATTTACCCGTATAATTGAAAATCGTATCTGAAAGTGCCGCCACCTGGGGGTCATAGAAGATATAACCTTTGTATAAAAGCATCCCAATGATCAGCAGCATTATTAGGACAGGAATGCTCTTATTAATAAAATTTCTCATGCTGATAAAAATATAAAAAAGAAAAGGATTTAATGCTCCGAAGGTATTACCAGGGGTTCTCCAGGTCTTCAGAAATATATTTATGATTTCGCTCTGTATAATGCGAATTTTTGTTTCCCTTTCTAAGATGTAATAAGTCGGGTTTGAAGAGACGGGATAAGGCGGCAATCGGGAACAGGAATAAATAAAATATCACAGATAATATAACCTTTGACATGATCCATCCCATTACATGAGATAGTTTCAGCCAAAACCAGGTAATCCATCCTGCTAAAGGCTGAATTAACAAGCCGGTTGTTACCAGGGCCAATGAAATATAAACTAATAGGTTGAGCCGTGTAAAATACCAGAACACTAAAAGTCCGAGGACGATTGCAAGAACCGTTTCCTGGTTCTTTTGTTTGCTGAATTTCTCCATATCAGAAAAGGGTATAAATAAATGGTGCGAGTGCAGATCCTCCCCCGATCACAATCAGGATACCCAGCAACAGCAATACAATTATGACCGGAGCCAGCCAGAACTTTTTGCGTGCTCCCATAAATCTAAATATGTCTTTTAAAAATTCCATTTTTGAGACTATGTATTAATCGAGTGTGAATTCAGTTTTCCAGTTATCCTTTTCCTTCCATTCCGGTTGTTCGGTTTTTGAGAACATGAAATTATTTATGACCAGGTAATCCATTTCTGTACGCATGAAACAACGATAGGCATCTTCCGGTGTGCAAACAATAGGTTCCCCCCGCACATTAAAGCTGGTATTCACCAACATTCCAAAACCGGTTTTATCGCGAAATTTTTCCAGCAACAGGTGATATTTAGGATTGGTTTCCTTATGCACTGACTGAACTCGGGCAGAAAAATCGAGATGTGTAATTGCCTGGAGATCGGATCTGGGAACGTAAAGCCGGTCCATTAATGGCATATCATAATAATTAGAAGGAATTGGTTTTCTTCGGTTCTCCCTGACATCAGCAACAATAAGCATGTAAGGCGACACATCAGTGAGCTCAAAATATTCAGTTGCCTGTTCCGCTAAAACAGAAGGGGCAAAAGGCCGGAAGCTTTCGCGATATTTTATTTTCAGATTTAATTTTTTCTGCATCTCAGGACTTCTCGGATCTCCAAGGATACTTCTTCCACCAAGGGCACGGGGTCCAAATTCCATTCTTCCCTGAAACCATCCCACAACATTAT
>JALYQW010000026.1 GCA_030855635.1 Bacteroidota bacterium
ATACATTTGTCTCATAAATCTAAAAAAAATGGAAATCATCGACCCTCAACAAAAACAAGAATTTGAAAATCGTAAAATGCAAACAACTCAGCGACCCGAAACCAAAGGACGGATTTTAGCGGGATTGGTAGTTCTGTTAATCGGCAGTCTGTTACTGGCTCAAAAGATGGGCGCTTATTTCCCCAACTGGCTCTTCTCCTGGCAAATGATCATAATTGCTATCGGAATATTCGTCGGCGCAAAGCAAAATTTCCGCATGGGCGGCTGGCTGATACCCATATTCATAGGGGGAATTTTTCTCTTCGACCGCTTCCTTCCCGATCTCAACCTTCGTCCCTATTTTTTTCCAATCATCCTGATAATTATCGGTACAGTGATGATTCTCACTCCGAGAGGCAAACGCATGCGGAAGAGCTGGAGTTCGAACCAGGTAGTAACAGGTGAAGGAGTTGATTCTATTGATGAAGTAATGGAATCGGTTGTTGTTTTCGGAGGAGTGAAAAAAAATGTGATCTCGAAGAGCTTTAAAGGCGGAGAATCTGTAACTATTTTCGGTGGCTCAGAAATCAACCTGATGCAGGCCGATATCCAGGGTAAAGTGAAGCTGGAAATTGTTCAGATTTTTGGAGGAACCAAACTAATTATTCCTGCTAACTGGCAAATACATTCGGAGATTGTTTCGATATTCGGCGATATCCAGGATACACGGGTTTCATCAAAGGAATCACTCGATAGCAACAAAATTCTTGTTATAGAAGGATTTTCCATGCTCGGTGGCATCAGTGTGAAAAGTTTCTGATAACCCGGTTCAGATTCACAATGTTTACTTTTACCCTTTCCAGACTACCCACTACAACTCCACCTCTTTGTGCACAACCTGAATAAAACCTGGATCTTCTCATTAGTGTGGTGGCTATTCTGGTTTGGGTTTCATTACCTGTACCTGATGCAATCAGGATGGAATAATGAAATTTCTTTGGTTGATAGTCTTGTCAGCAATGTGCTTCTTGCAGCATTGAGTTCGGGAGCACTTTTTTCGGTTCAATACAACCGTCCGGAAATAAAAAAGCTGGCTGTTTTATTCACCGGGTTCCTGATTTCTGCAGGATTATGGATCTGGGCCGTCACTCAAATCTTAACCGAACTTTACCTTGAAGAAACCCGTTATCTGGAGTTCCTTAAAACGACTGCAATCATCCGTTTCTTATGGGGATTTTTCACCATCACCCTATTCGCACTCATTGGATGGATTACTTATTTCTTCAAAGAACAACTTGATGAGAAGGCACGTAATTCTGAAGTAATGCGCCTTTCCAGAGAAGCGGAACTGATGCACCTCCGTCAGCAATTGCAACCCCATTTCCTCTTCAATACCCTGAATTCCGTTAGTGCCCTGATTGGTTCCGACCCCGTTGCGGCAAAAAAAATGGTGATTCAGCTTTCTGATTTCCTCAGGGGAACTCTCAAAAAAGAAGATCATAAGCCGGTGCCGCTGATAGAAGAATTGAAATATTTGGAACTGTACCTTGAAATTGAAAAAGTCAGGTTCGGTCACCGTTTGGAAACCGCTATCGAAATTGAACCGCCTGCAGGTGACTTGCTCATACCTGTTTTCCTGTTGCAGCCTCTGGTTGAAAATGCCATTAAATTCGGATTGTACGACGTTATCGATAATGTGAGGATCGAAATACGGGCCTTCAGCAAGGAAGCGTATCTGGAATTATCGATATCCAATCCTTTCGATCCTTCAACTTCAGGCGCGGTTCCAGGAACAGGTTTTGGTCTTGCCGCAGTGTCACGCAGGTTATTTTTGTTGTTTAACAGGAACGATTTGTTGGAAGTCCGAAACTCTCATAATACATTTACTGTTTTGCTGAAAATTCCACAACATCATGTTTAAGGTAATTGTAATTGATGATGAGCCGTTGGCACGAAAGGTGATCCTGGATTATCTTTCTGCTAATGATGATTTAACAATAGTGGCGGAATGTTCCAATGGTTATGAGGGATTGAAAGCCATCAACCAATACCTGCCCGATCTTGTTTTCCTCGACATTCAGATGCCTAAAATTAGCGGTCTGGAATTGCTGGAATTACTGGATGAACCACCTGCAATTATTTTCACTACGGCTTTTGATGAGTACGCGATAAAAGCATTCGAAGCCAATGCGATCGACTACCTGTTAAAACCGTTCAGCAGCGAACGATTTGAAAAAGCAATAGCACGATGGAGCGAACAACGGCAAAACGCTACCTTGCCGGGATTACATAACCAATTAATCAAAAACCTTCCGGCACCAGTCGTCCCTGTTCACAGGATTGTTGTGAAAAGCGGACATAATATCAGGATTATCCCTCTTGAAGAAGTACTTTATATTGAAGCCTATGACGACTACATCAAGATTCACATTAAAAACGATTGCTTCCTGAAAAAGCAAACCATGCAACAAACCGAACAACTGCTGGATGATAAAAAGTTTATCCGTGTACACCGGTCCTACATTGTTAATGTGAGTGAAATCACCCGAATTGAACCGCAGGGAAAAGAAAGTTACCTGGGAATTATGCGTGATGGCACTCCCCTGCCACTGAGTAAAACGGGATATGGAAAATTAAAATCGCTACTGGGAATTTGAAATTGAAATAGTTGAAAGTTACTAGTTGAAAAATTATTCCATGAAATGTCCTGGCAGGTTTTGTATATGGATAAGTTGCAATACTTACTAACTTAGCCACTCCATCATCAAATCACAAACTCCAATATGAAATATGTTTTTTTCACCGGCATGGGTCGTTCCGGTACAAAATTTCTTACCTCATTACTTGGACAAATTCCGAAAGTGCATTCGGTTCATGAATATATCGGTAACCGGGAGTTTTGGTTGCTCAGCTGGTATTTGCAGGGAACTGAATATGCCAATCCTTTCCTCGAAAGAGCTAAAAATAAGATTGAGTCGGGTTATAAGAAAGAAATTTTTATTGATGTGAACGGGTACCTTCAAAACTGTGTTCCGGAATTAAAAGTGGTTTTTAAACCGGAGAAAATTTTTCATGTAGTAAGAAATCCCAAATCTGTGGTGAGGTCGTACTATACCCGACGTAATGATGCCGATATCCACCTGCTTCCAAAAGAGCGTATTCAAATCGAAAACTGGCTCGACAATGACAAGTTTTACCAGGTTTGCTGGAACTGGGCGAATACAACCAATCAGCTTCTTGACCAGGATACAGAGCTGATCATTTTTGAAAAAATCACAACTGATTATTCCTATTTTAAAGAACGGATACTTGATCCATTGAAAATTGATTTATCTGTTGAAGCGTGGGCGGCCGGTGTTTCCACGAAAGTGAATAAAACCCGGTCATCAGCCTACCGGTGGGTATATGCTAAAATAAAAGGAAAGCCTTTTGTGGAAGATCCGTTACCGGAATATGATCAGTGGCCGGAATTTTACAAGAACCAGTTTTTGGAGATCTGCGGACCCGCTATGCGTCGGTGTGGTTACGATCTTTAATAATTAGCTGCCGCTCTGGCGTTGCGGGCGTTTTTTCTGAAATGGTTTCCTGCCGCGGCTGCGTTCAGGAGCGTGAGTATGTGAAGAGGCCGACATGGCAGCAATTCCTTCCGGATTCGGAACCAGATGAATGGATCGCCCGATAAGTTCCTCAATTCTTTTGAATTTCTGCCCATCAGCATGATTCACAAAAGTGATGGCAGTTCCTGTTTTTTCCGCCCTGGCAGTACGCCCAATGCGGTGAACATAATCTTCAGGATCGGGTGGTACATCATAGTTTACAACAAGATCGATGCCTTCCACATCAATACCTCTCGATAATACATCGGTACCGATTAACATGGGAAGTTGTTTATTCTTGAATTCCCTCATAATTTCTTCGCGTTCCGATTGCAGCAGATCAGAATGGAATGCTTTACACACCAGGTTGGATTTTCGTAAAGTGGCATCCAGTTTCTTAACTTTTTCTCTTGTTGATGCGAAAATGATAATGCTTTTATAGGTGTTGCCTTCCAGAATTTTTTTGATGAGTTCCAGTTTATTATCATCACCAATTTTGTACGCCTGCTGAACTATTCCCTCAGCGGGTTTTGAAATGGCAATGTTAATTTGTTCAGGGTTGTTCAGGATCCGGGTAGCTAGTGCACGAATCTTAGGAGGCATTGTTGCAGAAAATAAAAGTGTTTGCCTTTTCTTTGGCAGGAAACTGATGATCCTTAAAATATCTTCATGGAAACCCATATCCAGCATCCGGTCGGCTTCGTCCAGGATCAGGTGTTCCAGGTGATTCATTTTTAAGTCGCCTGAGGCCATGTGTGAAATCAGTCTTCCGGGGGTAGCAATTACAATATCGATGCCTTCACGGATGGCCTTTTTCTGTTGTTCCCAGGTCACACCGTCTCCCCCACCGTAAACCGGCATGGAACTTACACCTGTAAAATACCCGAAAGCCTCGACCTGCTGGTCGATTTGCTGGGCCAGTTCCCTTGTCGGGGAAAGAATCAACGTATTGGAATGATGACGGGGCGATGAAAGTATTTTTTGGATAATGGGCAGCACATACGCTGCGGTTTTCCCTGTCCCGGTTTGGGCACAGGCAATAAGGTCCCTGTTCTGAAGAATTACCGGGATTGCTTGCTCTTGTATGGGTGTTGGTTTGTCGTAACCCATTGAAAGAATGCCTTCGAGGAGTTCCGGTTTGAAATTAAAATCGTGAAATGTCAAGGGTTATTATTTTACCCGCAAGATAGGAATTTTATACCGATGCACCTGTAAAACGCTCCGGGTAAGTCAGCTTAATTAATGTAACTACATGAAAATGTGATTTTTAAGTCTTAAGTTACAAATATTTTACTGATAATCATTTATTTGAACAATAAAGTGATTATCTTTGCTCAAATTTATTAACAACATTATTACTATGCAAACAGGAACAGTAAAATTCTTCAATGACACTAAAGGTTTTGGATTTATAAAGCCAGATAACTCAGGTGAAGATATCTTCGTCCATTCATCTGGACTGGTTGATCACATTCGTGAAAACGACAAAGTAACTTTCGAAGTACAAAACGGAAGAAAAGGTTTGAACGCAGTTAACGTAAAAGTTCTGCAAGACTAACCGTTCTTTGAAGAAAAAAAAACACGCTCTCGAAGCGTGTTTTTTTTTGCCTTATACTTTCCCCGGCTAGTGAAACCGGTTTGAATCGCTCTCCCTACACACCCAGAATACAAAACCGTATCGCATTCACCATGCTTACTTTTCCCATTTAATTGTTCATTCAGAAATTGATCATTAAACTACTTAACATAATTATTCGCAAATGAGACAAATGTCAAGTTTTGCGGATCTCCCCCTTTTCGGACTATAAACTTAATAAACTGGAGACGGCAACACAATTGAACGTGCTAAAAAGGAATCAGGCTTTCACTTGATTCACTTATCAACGCCCTCCCGGAAATCAAGGAGATTGAAAACCGGTTGGCCTGAGTATTACCCGGTGAAAAAATTATTGGGAAATTATACCTTTGAGTGTGATTATGCAAGTCAAAATGATTTTTCCGTTGCCGGCAACGCGAGAAGTGATATCAAGATTGTTGAAACAACTGGAACATAACGGAGGAATTCGTTTGGGAAGAAATAAGATTGAACTGCTAAAGTGAAGTATTCGGTTATCATTTGATGGTTATCGTAAGGGTCATGGTGATGATAGTTATTGAGAAAAATGGATAAAATTATTTAACGATTATTAAAATACTGAAAATGAAAATTCAACTTATTGGATTAATGATGATGGTAACGCTGTGGGTATCGGCACAAACAAAACAGGTTGCGAAAGAGGTGGAAGCAAAAGAATTCATCGCATTGATGAAGGCGAAGCCTGGACTAGTGCTGGATGTGCGGACTAAAAACGAAGTGGCGAAAGGTGCGATTCCAAATTCGGTGAATTATGATATTTTTGAAGATAATTTTGAAGCAGAAATAAACAAGCTGGATAAATCAAAACCGGTTTATGTTTATTGTGCCAGCGGTGGCCGAAGCGGTGAAGCCATGGAGATGATGAAGAAAAACGGATTCCTGGAAGTCTATAACCTGGATGGTGGATACGGAACATGGAAGAAAGAATCGTCTAAGTAAAAACATTGCTCAATGACATTGCAGGGTTTGTTTTTTGTCATCCTTCAACTCATCCTGTTACTTGTATTTGCAGTTATTCCAGGAGGGCATGCAGCTCCGTTTGGCATCCAGGCAACGGCATTTATTTTGGTCACAGGAGGTGCTTTAATTATTTCTCTGGGATTATTGCGTTTAGGTCCCGCCTTTACTCCGCTACCTCATCCGCGCAAAGCGGGTAATTTAATTACTACAGGAATTTACAAATGGATCCGGCATCCACTCTACACCGGATTAATTTTGATTACTGGAGGAATTGCACTTTACTCGTACAACATCCCAAGAAGTTGCATCACACTTGTGCTGCTTTTGGTGTTGTATTTCAAATCTGTTTATGAGGAGCGTCTTTTATTGGAAAAATTCCCTGAATATTCATCGTACAAGTTGAAAACAGGACGGTTTTTCCCAAAAAATTTCAAGTGAAAAAGATTCGTTCCATTTGTATATCTTTGTTATACAAACCTGAAAATTATGAATGCACTATACGGAGTATCGGTACCTGACTGGTACCAGGGATATATCAATGCATTGAGAAGCCGGGATTTTATGAAAGTGCTTAGAGAGAGTTACGGGAGAAATCCTGCTTTGCTGTTATCGATCCCGGATAATAAATGGAACTACTCCTATTCTCCCGGCAAATGGACTGTGAAAGAGGTACTGCTGCATCTCACCGACTGCGAACGTATTTTTGCGTACCGGGCTTTGCGCTTTGCGCGGAATGATAAAACTGAATTATCGGGTTTTGATGAAGATGAATATGCTCCTAATTCCAATGCTGCCAAAAGAAGTGACGTTTCTATAATTGAAGAATATAAGGCTGTAAGAGCTGCCACGCTCACTCTTTTTGAATATTGTGATAAGGAAATGCTCAGCCGCACCGGCTATGCCAATGGTCATGAATTTTCTGTGCAGATGGTTGGGGCAATAATTGCAGGTCATGAGTTGCATCACTTTCAGATTTTAAAGGACCGGTATGGTATAGATACCAACCAGTTTTAAATACCCATGAAATGGTTTTTTCATCCCGAAACATGGGCTTTTTTCATTAATTTTGCGCCCCTTGCCCATTTAAAGCACTAGTAGCCGAATGCCATTTACAGCAGAAATAAAAAAGAGAAGAACTTTTGCCATTATTAGTCACCCTGATGCGGGTAAAACCACTTTAACAGAAAAATTCCTGCTTTTTGGAGGAGCTATCCAGGTGGCAGGTGCTGTCAAATCCAACAAGATCAAAAAGACCGCTACTTCCGATTTTATGGAAATTGAAAAGCAACGTGGAATTTCAGTTGCTACCTCGGTCATGAACTTTGAATACAAAGGACTTAATATAAACCTGCTTGATACTCCGGGTCACAAGGATTTTGCTGAAGATACTTATCGCACCTTAACCGCTGTTGACAGTGTTATACTCGTAGTAGATTGTGTAAAAGGTGTTGAGGAACAAACCGAAAAACTTATGGGAGTTTGCAGGATGCGAAACACACCTGTAATTATTTTTGTAAACAAACTTGACCGCGAGGGTAAAAATCCATTTGATCTGCTGGATGAACTGGAAGAAAAACTTTCTATACGGGTAAGGCCGTTATCCTGGCCTATCAGTATGGGTTCCACTTTCAAAGGGGTTTATAATATTTACAATAAGAGCCTCCTCCTTTTTTCTCCAAACAAAAAAGCAACCGAGGAAGATGTGTTACCGATTAAAAACTCTGAAGATCCATTGCTGGATGAAAAAGTTGGTAAATATGCCGACCAGCTTCGGGAAGATATCCACCTCATTGATGGTGTTTATGACCCCTTTAACAGGGAACAATACCTTGCGGGAAATGTAGCTCCTGTATTTTTTGGAAGTGCCATCAACAATTTCGGTGTGAAGGAATTGTTAGATACGTTTATTGAAATTGCTCCTCCACCCGGAGACCGTTCGGCTGAACAGCGTGTGGTGCATCCTGAAGAAAAAAACTTTACCGGATTTGTTTTTAAGATACATGCCAATCTCGATCCAAAACACCGCGACCGGATTGCTTTCTTAAGGATTTGTTCCGGAAAATTTGAACGTGGAAAATTCTTTCATCATGTACGATTGAATAAGGATATCCGGTTTAATAGTCCTGCACAATTTATGGCCCAGGCAAAAAGTATAATTGATGAAGCTTATCCCGGTGATGTAATCGGATTATATGACACCGGTAATTTTAAAATTGGTGACACCTTAACTGAAGGAGAAACTATAAATTTCAAAGGCATTCCCCGCTTTTCTCCGGAGATTTTCAAGGAACTCGTTAACACCGATCCCATGAAATCAAAACAACTCGACAAGGGTGTGATGCAGTTAACCGATGAAGGAGTAGCACAACTGTTTTTACAAAACGGGGGGCACAGGAAAATAATTGGTACCGTAGGTGAACTTCAGTTTGAGGTGATCCAGCACCGGTTGCTTAATGAATACAGTGCCTCTTGTAAATTCGTTCCGTTAAACATTTATAAAGCCTGCTGGCTCACAAGTGAAGATCCGGTTAAAATGGAGGAATTCATTCGCTTCAAATCATCACAAATTGCTTTTGATAAAGATCAGAATGTGGTATACTTTGCCGATTCTCAATGGATGCTCGACCAGATGATAAAAAACAACCCGGAGATTACATTTCATTTTTTATCGGATACAGTGAATCAATAATTAAACACAAATAGTATTACAGAAGGCCACATATATTTTCATGAAATAATGTTTTTGCTGCCTGGTTAATTTTTAATAATTTTCATGTTCATTATTTGAGCCATGAACCGATTAGTTCTAAGCATTATAATTAGTACATTTTCGTTAAACTCTTATTGCCAGCAATTGGCAGCACCCGCAAAAACCAGAGAAGGTTGGGGATACATCCGGAAAGATCTTACCTGGATGGTTCCTCCCTCCTACGATCGTTTCTGGCAGGATGGTGATTATGTGGACGATGAGCACAGCACAGAATCAGTGTTGTGGGAATTTCAGGAAGGCATGGCAGGAATTCGTATAGCCTCACGGTGGGGCTTTGTTGACACTACTGGATTTGAAGTTATCAAGCATCAGTACAAAGAAGTCAGGGATTTTAGTGATTCGGTGGCCGCGGTTTTGTGGAAAGGCAAATAGGGTTTTATTGATAAGAAAGGTAATTGGGTCGTGCAGCCCATATATGATGAAGCACGGTCATTTTATTTTGGACTGGCTGCAGTTTGCCTGGATAAAAAATGGGGGTTCATAAATAAAAATGGGGAGTGGGTTATCCCAAATGTTTATAACGAAATCAGGAATAACACTACGGGTTTAATTGCTGTGAGGAAAGGTAAAAAATGGGGATACATCGATCATCAGAACAATTTAGTAATACCACCTTCTTTTGATGATGCCTTTAATTTTACCGAAGGACTGGCTCGTGTAAAAACCAATGAGCGGTGGGACTATATCAATACTTCAGGAACTTTTGTAACTCAATAAAAATTTGATAAAGCCTTTCCTTTTGTTAATCACCTGGCACGAATTAAAAAAGATAGCTGGTGGGGCTTTATCGATACGACCGGTAAACTTCCGGGAAACCAGAAATTTTTTAATGCCGAAGATTTTGCTGATAATTTAGCCAGGGTTAATGTTGTTAAGGGATGGGGATATATCGATAGAAAAGGACAATGGGTAATTGAACCACAATTTTATTATGCCAGTGACTTTGACAATGGCATCGGTCGGGTAAAAGTGAGTCCCACTGCCGCGCGTACCGACCGGGGGTGAATGGATTTATATTGACAGGTCCGGTAAAAAATTATTTGCGGATAAATATTTTGAAAAAGCAGAAGATTTTTGCAATGGCACAGCAAGTGTAAAAACCAATGGAATGTGGGGTTTTATTAATGAAAAAGGAGAGCTCATAGTTCCATTCAAATATGAACGATGCCTTGACTTCAGACCTGTTCATTGAGCAAAGAATTTATCAAAGTTAAACTAATTCCTTAGCCTCCTTTTTATGCTTCCACCTGCGGTGGGTCCAAAGCCAGTACTGGGGAGCCTTAATAATTTCTTCTTCCAGCATCCGTGTTGATTTTTCCGTAATTGCGCCAAATGGTGACGATACCGGGTCATTTTCAACAACTAAAAAATTGAAAGTGTAGTAACCTCTCTTTACTTTGGTAATGGTGCCAAACAAGACTGGGAAATTATATTCTTTGGCATATTTTTCAGTACCATATAAAACAGCCGTATCCTGGTTAAGAAATTTCATCCAGTAACTTGTTGCAACTTTTCCTGGCGACTGATCACTTCCAAAAATCGTTGCAGTTAACGCGTTCTTATTGGCTTCAAATGTTTCCTTAACAATTTTGGTAGCTACCATGATAAGTCCAAACCGGCCCCGTGTATCACGCATTTTCTTATCAAAAAATTTATTGGCAAGTTGCTTATAAATGGCAATACTCTGGTGTTTTATTTGCTGATCGATAGAGGTAGCAATCCACTCCCAGTTGTTGTAATGGCCACCGGAAAGAATCACACTTTGCCCTTTATCATAATAACTGTTCAGCAAATCGGGATTCAGCAATACCATTCGTTTAAGAATTTCTTCCTGAGAAATAGTAAACGACTTAAAACTTTCAACAATAACATCACATAAGTGATGATAAAAAAGGGCGGCTATCTTTTTTATTTCTGCAGGAGATTTTTCAGGGAAAGAATTCCGCAAATTCTGTAAAACCACTTTTTGCCGGTATCCGGCAATTTTATATAGCACAACATACAGAAAATCTGAAAAAAAGTAAAGAACCGGAAATGGCAACAGTGAAATGGGGATAATAACCAGGTAATACAGAATCAGGTTGAGGACGATCATGAATCTCCGGTATAGAAAATATCAGGCTTTCACCAGGAAGCACTCTTTCAGTTTATCGACGCAATAATCCAATTCCTCACGGGTGGTAAATCGTGAAAAAGAAAAACGAACCGCAGGCCGGGAAGGATCAGCATGCATAGCTCTTAAAACATGGGAACCCACTTCGCTGCCGCTTGAACAGGCACTGCCGCCACTGGCTGCTATGCCCGCAATGTCGAGATTAAATAACAGCATTTCGGCGGCATCACTTGGCGGAAAGGAGACATTCAACACTGTGAAAAGATTGCTATCTGCAACATCGCCATTGAAAGCAACACCCGGGATCTCAGCAGTCAAACGGTCGGCCATATATGTTTTCAGATCTTTTATGTGGAGCGTATCATGATCCATATCGCGGTAAGCAACTTCCAATGCTTTTGCAAGACCTACTATTCCGTAAACATTTTCAGTTCCGCCTCTCATATTTCGTTCCTGGGCACCACCGGTAATAAAAGGTTGAATTTTAACGCGTTTGTTTACATAAAGAAAACCAACACCTTTCGGACCATGAAATTTATGTGCCGCACACGTGATGAAATCAACCGGCAATGTTGAAAGATCATGATGAAAATGTGCCATCGTTTGCACTGTGTCAGAATGATAAAAAGCATCATATTTTCTGCACAGCTCACCTACTTTTTCAATAGGAGTTACTGTACCGGTTTCATTATTGGCATGCATCAATGACACCAATGAACGCGGATTGTCTTTTAACAATTCCTCCAGGTGACCGAGGTCCACGTGTCCCTGAGGATCAATTTTTACGTAGCTGAGCCGGATGGTTCCGTTTTTTGCCAGTTCTTCAAGAGTATGTAAAACTGCGTGATGTTCAATTTCGGTACTGATGGCATGCTTTATTTCAAGATCCTTGATGCCGCATCGGATGGCAGTATTATTGGCTTCGGTTCCGCCTGATGTGAAAAAAAATTCCGCCGGTGATGCATTCAGTAATTTAGCTACTGTTTTTCGAGCTGCTTCGATTAGCGACCGGGTTTCTCTGCCATAAGAATGAATGGAGGAAGGATTGCCAAATTGATTTTCAAGAACAGGAATCACTGCCTGTAGAACTTCAGGATGGATGCGGGTGGTAGCCGCGTTATCGAGGTAGATTTTCATGTGTTTAAACTCGTGCCATTGGCTGGCTGATGATATCTTTTATATCGCTGATGATTTTTTCAGCAAGATTTTCTGCTGTAGTCTCGGACTGACTCTCTGCATATATACGGATGATCGGTTCGGTATTGGATCGTCTGAGATGAACCCATTCCTTATCAAATTCTATTTTAACTCCGTCAATATCATTTACAGGATGCTTTTTATATTTGTCTTTAATGGCAACCAGGATTTTATCGACATCAATATCAGGGGTGAGTTCAATTTTATTTTTCGAAATATAGTAATCAGGATATTTAGCCCTCAGCATGGATGTTGATTTTCCAAAGAGAGCAAGATGCGTAAGAAACAACGCGATACCTGCAAGGGCGTCGCGGCCATAGTGCAGTTCAGGTACTATGATGCCACCATTCCCTTCTCCTCCAATCACTGCTTTGGTAGACTTCATCAATTCCACAACATTTACTTCACCAACAGCAGAAGCATGATAGTTACCACCTGCTTTTTCAGTCACATCCCGTAAGGCACGTGTTGAAGATAAATTAGAAACTGTATCGCCCTTTGAATTTTGCAAAACATAATCGGCAACAGCGACAAGCGTATATTCCTCACCAAACATATCACCATCTTCACAAACCAGTGCCAGTCGGTCAACATCAGGATCTACAACGATACCCAGATCGGCTTTCTGTTTGATAACAGTCTTAGAAATTTCAGTCAGGTGCTCGGGCAAAGGTTCAGGATTGTGTGGAAAATGGCCATCGGGTGTGCAAAACAATTCAACAATATTTTCCACGCCAAGTGCTTTAAGCAACATAGGCACAGCAAAACCGCCGGAACTATTCACTCCATCGACTACAATTTTAAATTTGCGTTTACTGATGGTATCTTTTTTAACCAGGGGCATAGCAAGAATAGCATCAATATGCCGTTGAAGCGCCTGGTCATCAGTTACCACATTTCCCAGATGGTTGACATCTTTAAAATCAAATTTTCCCGCTTCCGCGATTTCAAGAATTAAAGCACCATCAGCAGCACTCACAAATTCCCCTTGTTCATTCAGGAGTTTAAGCGCATTCCATTGTTTTGGATTATGGCTGGCGGTAAGAATTATTCCACCCCTGGCTTTATGATGCGTTACCGCCATTTCAACAGTTGGCGTAGTGGAAAGTCCCGCATCTATAACATCTATGCCCAGGCTAACAAGAGTACCACACACTAGTTGATGCACCATTGGACCGGAAATTCTCGCATCTCGCCCTAAAATAATTTTAGGCCGTTCATTGCCATTTATCCGCGTGTTGATCCACATCCCATAGGCTGCGGTGTATTTTACAATGTCGAAAGGAGTCAGGCCATCACCGGTAAGACCGCCTATGGTTCCCCGGATTCCTGATATGGATTTGATAAGGGTCACTTTGTGAAAATATTTATGAGTCTGCAAAGATAAGGAATAGCAGGCTATCTCCGAAAATTGGTCCGCCAAAAATAAACAACTCACAGGTATCTGGTTATCAATAATATCAGCAAAATTAAGCAGTCTGGTATGATGGAGTTACAAACCGTAAAAAAAGGTAAGCGGCTGTTTCTTTATATGGTTATATTTTCTAATTTTGCACTTCCAAAATCAAAAGACTGTTTCAATGGCTAATCCAGGGAATAAACAAAGTGACCAGAATCTTGAAATTACCGAATCAATCGGGAAAGCTGAAGGATATGTTACTGAAAACAAAAAGAGCATAACATTTATTGGCGGTGCAATCCTGGTATTGATCCTTGGATATTTTGCGTATACAAACCTGATTGTAAAACCACAGGAAGTGAATGCTCAAAAGGAAATGTACATGGCGGAGCGGTATTTTCAACAGGATTCTATCGACAAAGCCATTAATGGTGACGGGCAATTTCCCGGATTCCTGGAAATAATCGACAATTACGGTTCTTCCAGTTCAGCGAACCTGGCACACTACTATCTGGGTATGTCCTACCTGAAAAAAGGTGAATGGGATAATGCGATCGATTACCTTTCAAAATATGATGCTGAAGATGATGTTACCGGTGCATTGGCATTAGGAGCCATCGGGGATGCAAATATGGAACTGGGCAAAAAAGAGGAAGCTGAAAAGTTTTACATGAAGGCTGTTGATTACGATAAGAACCAATTTACCTCTGCTATTTTCCTGATGAAGGCAGCCATGGCAAGAGAGCTAAACAATGATTACAAAGGTGCGGCTGATCTTTATGAGCGCATCAAAAAAGATTATCCCCAGAGCACCGAGGCCAGGGATATCGACCGTTACATTGTGAAAGCAAAAAATATGGCTGATAAAAGCTGATCCACATGGCTTCAGTACAGCAAAATTTATCAGTTTTCGATAAAAATAATTTGCCGGATGCCGGCAACATGCGATTTGGCATCGTGGTGGCCGAATGGAACTCCAAAATAACTGAAAGTTTATTTCAGGGTGCTTTTGAAACTCTGCAAACTTGCGGAGTAGATCCTGCTAACATTCACCGCATAAACGTTCCGGGGAGTTTCGAACTTACTGCAGGTGCAAAATTTATTGCTACCCATCACAAACTCGATGCTGTAATTTGCCTTGGCTGTGTGATCCAGGGAGAGACCAGGCATTTTGAATTTATCTGCCAGGCAGTCGCTACCGGATTAGCCAATCTCAACATTACCACATCTATTCCTTTTATTTTTGGAGTGCTTACAACCGACACCGAAGCACAAGCACTCGAACGTGCCGGGGGAAAACATGGCAATAAAGGTATTGAAGCCGCCATTACAGCAATAAAAATGGCGGGATTAAAAAGTCAGAAAAGTGAAGGGAAAAAAATCGGATTCACCAAGTGACAAAACAGGAAGTTGATTGCAAGAACGCAGCAAGAATACGGTCCTTATAAAATCCTTAAATTACAAAAGCGCAATCACTTTTTCTTCGACTTCGATTTTTTCTGTTTCTTTTTCTTAGCAGCTTCTTTCATTTCTTCACGCATCACGTTCCAATAAGCTCTTCCGTAACTGACAAAAATTTCTGAACCTGCCTCAATATTTCGGGTTGCGCGAATGAAAACTTTATTTTTTACAATATCATAAGTCGAGTTGTTTCTGAATCCATCGATACGACCTACTCCAGCGGCATCATTTGCAAAGCGTCCAAAAGTATCTTTATAGTGAAAAGCATCTATACAATTATTGTTATTGATAAAAAAAACATAGCCACCTTTATTTTCATCGTTTCGTTCTATGGCTTGTTTCCAGGTAATGCGTTCTCCTTCGTACTCACAAACAATTTGTCCTTTTTTGATATCACTAGGGGTAAACAATCCCTTTCCGGCTCCCGGGAGAGACGACTTTTTAACTTTCAACATATATGTTTTGGAAATGAGAGCGCAATGATACAACAAAGAAGATGAAAATACAATTTGACTTATACATCCGCATTTTCACTCCTGAAAAATATTTCCATAATGGATTTTAAAAAATGAAGCCCGGTACAGAACTGATTTTTGTTTCCAAAATCTGAAGGAAGCGTGCTTGTTGCACATTCAACACCTGGAGAGAGATGAAGGATAATCCACTTAAATTTTAGTTGGCACAGGAAAAACAGCCTCATTTTCGTCAGAAATTTATCAACAATTCATTATTTCACTTGTTTATTAAATTTTCATAATAAACTAACTATCAAAATATTATATATTGAAATTTTATTATTTCTATGGCAATAACACAAAGTTATTAATCCGGTAACATTAAGTGCATTTGGTAAACCGGGGAAATATTTTAACTTGCATGAAATATCGATTTTGTCCCCTTTATAGTAGTATTAAAAGTATCGATTTAAATCTGAATTTCAAGAAAAAAAACGGACGAATTCTTTCATCCGTGAATCTTAATTGACAAAATACAATCTCTCAATAACCCCCTATCCCATCATCATGAAAAGTACCAATCAATTTCGAAAGCGCATGTCTGTTGCCTGCATTCTTTTGTTCATTATGTTATTTGCAATCCATGTCAATGCACAGGTAAGCCTGGTGTCTGGAACCTATGTCCAAAATTTTAATACACTTGCAGCAAGCGGCACATCATCTAGCGTTCCTGTAGGATGGCTCTTCCTGGAAACAGGGACCAACGCCAATAGTACTTATACTGCAGGCACAGGTTCGGGTACAACAGGTGACTCCTACAGTTTTGGAGCTACAGCATCCGCTGATCGTGCATTCGGTGGTCTCTTATCGGGTTCACTCACTCCGTTTATAGGGGCATTTTTTCAAAATAATTCAGGAAGTGCCATCAACAGTGTTACTATAAATTATACTGGTGAACAATGGCGCCTTGGTGCAGCCGCACGCCCCGACCGGTTAATATTTGATTACAGTCTGAACGCATCAGATTTATCATCCGGTACCTGGCTAGCGGTTGCCGCACTTGATTTTACAGCACCGGTGACTGGAGGAACTTTAGGATCGTTAGATGGTAATAATAGTTTAAACAGAACAACTATTTCTTTTGTGATCACCGGATTGAACATTCCTGCGGGATCAAATTTTTATATCCGCTGGAGTGATTTTAATGCAGCCGGTGCTGATGACGGATTAGCAGTGGATGATTTTTCATTAAGTTTCACCAATGCCACAGTACCTCCTCCTACAATTTCCTGTCCTGCTAACATAGTTACGTCAAATACTCCGGGTCAATGTGGCACTATTGTTACATTCCCTGATGCTGTTGCTTCAGGATCGGTGACTACAGTAGAGCAAACCTGCGGTCCGGTCTCAGGAAGTTTTTTTCCGGTAGGAACAACTACAATTTGTTACCAGGCAACGGGTTTTCCATCGGTGAATTGCAGTTTTACAATTACCGTAAATGATGTTACACCTCCTACAGCTATTTGCAAGGATATCACTATTCAATTGAACGCATCAGGCACCGCAACCATTACTGCAGCGCAGGTCAACAATGGATCTACCGACAATTGCTCAATTGCATCCATGAGTGTTTCTCCAAACTCGTTTTCATGTGCTGATATAACCAACCTCGGAATTAATTGTCCGATGGATGCCAATTACATTGCTCCAGCAACGAATGCCAATTCAGGCCCAAATGGTCAAACTTTTGTAGCATTGACTTCAGGTTTACTTGAAAAAATTGATGTCAAATCTTTTAATCCGTTACAGTTGCGTGTAAGAACTTACGTAAGCAACAATCTGATTGATGCCTTTACAGGAACTATTCTTGCCACATCTAATATTGCAGATGGTTCAGTAATTTTTCCGGGCTTTACCAGTTTTTCTTTTCCTACTCCACCAGTACTTACTGCAGGTCAACAATATATTTTTGAAGTAGTAGGATCAGGTACTGCCTATCATCACATTCCTGGAACTTACGCTTCCGGAACAGCGGTTAGTCCTAGCAACCCGGGCTTTGATCGTGACATTCCATTTATAACATATATTTGTCCTCCGGGTGTTCAAGTTACTTTAACGGTAACCGATTCAAGTGGATTAACCAGTACCTGTACTGCCAATGTAACTGTGCAGGATATTACACCTCCAACAGCCATTTGCAAGAGTGCTATAGTAATACTCGATCCGAATGGTAACGGAACTCTAACAGCAGCACAGGTTAACGACGGTTCAACCGACAATTGTGCAATTGCAACTATGACAGTTTCTCCTAACACATTTAACTGTTCAAACATTACCGCTGCTCCTATTGCAAACGATCTCTTCTTCTCAGAATACATTGAGGGCTCAAGCAACAATAAAGCGATTGAGATCTACAATGGAACATCATCACCGGTAAATCTTGGCACCGGCGGATATGCCATCAGAGTTTATGCAAATGGTGCAAGTACACCAACCTCCACAACAGCGCTTACCGGAACTATTGCTCCAGGTGATGTTTTTGTTATCGCAAATACTTTGGCAAATGCTACTATTCAGGCTCTGGCAGATCAGCTGAGCGGCAACATCAGCTTCAAT
>JALYQW010000029.1 GCA_030855635.1 Bacteroidota bacterium
TTCAATTTCCTGTTTTATGAAATTCTTATTCATATACTGTAAATTTATATCAAGGGGTTTATTTGGTATCCGGCTTATAATAACGCAAATGGTCGCGGTAAATTTCGCAAAAATCGGCGAGTGAGAGCACAGATGTTGATTTCTTTGAGAGGAATTCTGAATTATGGCATTATCAACAATGCTGGAATATGAGGCTTGATTTCAATTCCCTGAGACCGGAAGTGCTATTTAAGTACTTAAATACTCTTAAATTAACCGTAAAGTATGTTCCGACCCCTGAAACCCGGGGAACATACCGGATGTTATTTTTGGATTGGCTGTGCAGGGTTAGGGTTGGTTTAAAATAACATTGAACTGTTTCTGGCGATTATATAGAATACTAACAAAAAAGCAGATAACAGGATGAAAAACAACGAAATAAACAAAAAAAGGCAGTGCTGTTTAGGATAATGTAAAGTTGCTAGACTGAATTTGCGACAAAATCGGTCTGGCCGGAATCACAGTGTAACTTATCGTTACTATTGAACACCTGAATAGAAAATATCTTCTCTCTTGCGTTTTGCGACATGGTTTCAAACATAATGGTTGTAAAAAAATCTATTGCATCAAAACAATCCTTAACCCACTCAGCCTGTAATTGTAAAATATAAGACGTGGAATTGTCGCCCGGATAAGCAGGTTTTAAGCAAGTATTATTGATAGGCTGACCTCTCTCTACGCAAGTGCGTTTGAATAGTTCTATTTCCCTTTCTAATTCCTTGTTATCCATTGCATGATACCATTATCCCTTTCTAATAAATTTATTAAATTTTTACACTCACTTTCCGCAATATGGCCGCACGGTTTATACCTAAGACTTTCAGACCATTTTTGAAACAGCAATGAGTTTGCCAAAGATAAGTTCTTATTTGTGGCTTTTGCTTGGTCAAATGGCACTTTTAGTCCAGAAAATATTAACAATGTAAACAGATTGTGCGTTTTAAGGGCTTTTCTAACTTCACTTATTCCTTCAAGCTCCTTAAAGGTTGTTTCATCGTCACTAAACAAATTAGGTATGCCCAATCTCCTGCAAATTTTTGACTTTAATAAGAGTTCTATAGAATATCCCGACAAGTAATATGCCCCATCAAACTTGTTGTGTTGAAACAATATTTTCGCTTCATCAAATCTCATTCGCGCCAATGCATCTATTTCTTCCGGGGAGTTCATTAGGTAATATAGCATTTACCTAATGAATCTGGTCGTTTCAATATCTATATTATTAATAATCAACTCGTCAAACTGTGGCACTATCAAAAAAGTATTATAATATAGTTTATATCCTTCTTTTAATATTTCCAAATGCTTACTAGATTAAAACACCCCTGAAAATCAACTTTTTAACCTTGTTTTGTACTTAAAAGGGATGATTTAAAGTGCTATCTTAACTTTCAAATAATGGTATTTAACTAATGAGTTTTTGATTGCTATACAATAAATTATGGTGGTTAATATAGTATACCATCGCCCCGTTTCTTGGAATTATGCAAACCTAATTTTTCATGACAATGTCAGGGATTTGTCAAAACCCACCGTTTTGTGACAATACTCATCAGTAATGGGGACGCTGCAAAAAATGTGTGCAGTAGCTTCGCACGGTGAAATTTTTACAACTCCTACTTGTCGGTATCCTTTTATTATCAAACCTTTCAGAAGGTCAGGTGATTACTGTACTTGATTCAAAAGGCAAGCCACTTAACCAGGCTGTGGTGTTCATTACTACCCTTGAGAAGGACCGCAACCAAGTTATAATAACTACTCCGGAAGGCACTGCAAAATATGAACCTGTTCTTGGTAAAATACAATTGTTCATTTCTCATCTTTCGTTTGAAAATCACCTTGATACAATCAATTCCCTTTCAGGGGATATCCAAATAAACCTAGTGGCAAAAAATGTGAAGCTGGAAGAGGTGGTAGTGACTTCAGAATATGCTCCACGTACGCCAGGTGAAAGTGTTCATGCCGTGGCAGTTATCAACAGACAACAAATAGATAACCAGGCAGCTCCTGATCTCCAGTCTTTGTTATCTCAACAACTCACAATGCGGGTTTCACAGGATCCAGCCTTGGGTTCCGGCCTGATAATGAATGGTTTGTCGGGTCAAAATATAAAAATTCTTGTGGATGGTGTTCCGGTGATTGGGCGATTGGATGGCAATATAGATCTGGGTCAAATGATTTTGACGAATGTTGAACGAATTGAAGTGGTTAACGGACCTATGGCTGCAGCTTACGGAACAGATGCCGCGGGTGGGGTTATTAATATCATCACCAAACAAGCAATCGACAGGCAATACCAGGCAGGCATCAATCTGTTATATGAAAGTGTGGGGCAGTATAATGCCGATATTTTTGCCGGCTACGCTCATGGAAAATCAGCTTTCCTTATTAATGGTGGCCGTAATTATTTTGACGGATGGTCGGAAGCTGATACCGGCCGTTGGCAGGAGTGGAAACCTAAAGAACAGTATTTCGGAAATATCAAATATCGCTTCACACACAAAAACCTGATACTTGGTTACCAATTGAGTGCATTCCACGAAAAACTGTCAAACAAAGGAGTACCGCGTTTGTCTCCCTATTTCGCATATGCCTTCGATCAGTTTTACACTACCATCCGTCTCACCAACCAACTCAATGGTTCATATATCCTCAACCGTGATTGGTCGGTTTCCGGTACTGTTTCACATTCCTATTATCATCGCACAAAAAACACCTACCGTAAGGATCTTGTTTCGCTGAATGAAACATTGCTTCCCGGAGTTGAAGATCAGGACACAACCATCATGAATTCCTGGATGAGCCGAATGGTCTTTAGCCGCGCGAAAAGTAATACTAGAATTAACTGCCAGGCAGGCATTGACCTGAGCGTTGATAATGCGGATGGCTCCCGCTTTAAAAACGATGTAAAGCAATCGGGCGACTATGCCGCATTTGCGAGCGCTGAATATAAAATTACCGGCAACTTGCAGGTAAAACCCGCTATCCGTGTTTCCTATAACACCGATTATAATTCGCCTGTAGTTCCATCCATAATGTTTAAATATGATTTTCCTAAAAACCTACAGGCTCGCATTTCCTATGGAAAAGGTTACAGGGCTCCAGGGATAAAAGAACGTTATCTATATTTTGTTGATATCAACCATAACATACAGGGGAATGAAAATCTGCAACCAGAATACTCCGATAATTATTTTGTTGCATTAAATAAAAAGTCCGTTACCGGGAAAATCGCTCACAACACACAGCTTTCCGGATTTTATAACGATATCCGAAACCTGATAACCCTTGCACAGCCGAATCCCGATGCTTCATTGTTCACTTATATTAACATTGGGAATTTTTCAACGCATGGCGGATCATTGACACATTCCATTAGCTGGAAAAATTTATCGGTCAATGGCGGGGCTGGTATGACTGGTCGTTATAACGTATATGCCGATAGCGGTGATTTTAAGCAATATATTTACAGTTACGATTTCAATGCCGGTGTACAGTACTTATTTACGAAACTGAATCTTACCACAGCGATGTTTTTTAAATATAACGGTAAGCTCCCGGGCTATAAATTGAATGATGATAATACCATTACTCAGTTCTCCAATGATAGTTATCGTTTTCTTGATGTCACAATCCGCAAAGGATTTTTTAATAACATTTTATACGTAGGAACTGGTGTTAAAAATATTTTGAATATCACCCATGTAAATGCCTTTTCTCAAGGTGCTGCTCACAGTGCATCAGGTAATGAACAAGCTGTTGGAACAGGGCGTACTTTATTTGTGCGTTTACAATATACTCCAGGGAAATGAAAAATATTCTAACATATATTGCGTTGATTCTTGTTTTCACTTCCTGTGAAAAAGAGGAGGTTCCCATAAAATTACCACCTCCCGGTACCCTGCAAACCATGACAGCAAACATGGGTAGTTACTACGATGACCAGGTGTATGTTGATTTCGAAACGGGAGTTCAAAAAGTGGTGCCTTACCGGTCATACGACCTGGCTTTCGAGGCGTCTGCTACCGGTTTCAGGGTTTACCTGAATACAGGAAAATATATGTTTGTAGCGAACACCGGTTCAACCGATTTAACTATCGCCGACAGTACCGGTAAAGAGTGGAAAACAGAGCCTGACAATCTTTATGATGATTCAACTGCATTCGGTAACTGGGCGGATGCCACACTTCAAAGCAACAACGAAGTTTTTGTTATTGATCGTGGACGTACAGAACATTTCGGAAGCAGCAGATGGAGGAAAATACAACTGGTATGGGTGAATGCTAACGAATACCGCATACGTTTTTCGATGTATAACAATACACAGGTAACCGAATTCACAGTTCCAAAGAATTCCGATTACTCCCTCATGTATTTCTCATTTGAAAATGGAGGACAGATGGTGGATGTTGCACCCCGGAAAAATAACTGGGATGTAGTTTTTACAAAATACACACATATCTATCTTAGCGAACCCGTTACTTCGCCCTATCGTTATTACATCGTTAGTGGTGTATTACTGAACCGATGGTCGGACAATGAAAGTGCCATTGCGAAAAAGGATTCCACACCTTCTTATAAGCCTTTCAATGAGGTAACGGTTGCGGACATAGGAGCATTTAACTTTAATAATAATGCGGCGCAAATTGGTTTTGAATGGAAAATATATGACTTTAATCTGGGATATACAATCATTCCTGACCAGTACTATATGCTGAGAGATCCATCGGGGTATTATTATAAAATCCGCTTCATCGATTTCTATGATGACCAGGGAAATAAAGGCGCTGCATCACTGGAGTATCAACGGCTCTGACAAAAAAAATAAAATTAACCATACTACTTAATTTAATAAACCAATCTCTTTATAAAAAATGAAAAAAATAATTACAAAATCATTGTTCGTGCTCGGTGTTTTGATCATGAACCACTATCAAATTAATGCACAGGGACAAATCTTCGATGTGGTTTCAATTGGGCCCGGCTATACCAATCAGTCCTTCTATAGTTTATCGAATGGTGAAATCAGTAACGAACTCAATACGAATTGGGACCTGGCTTTCCAGATTTCCGGTTTCCAGGCTACGATCCTGATCAACAGCAAAAATAATGTCCGCCTGTTTAAATCGGGGATTGATATTAACAGTTGGTCTTCCATTACTGCAAACGACACTACCGGTGTTTTAAATGCTGCCAATGAATTGTACAACCAGGATACATCCTGGTGGGCCGGTGCTTTTAATGTAACTAACGATGTTTCTAACCAATTCGATCTCGGATGGGGAATATATGATTTAGCTACCCATGTGGTCACGGGAGATTCACTTTTTTTCCTTAAGCTTTCAACAGGAGTTGTAAAAAAATTGTGGATCCAGTCGTTACAAAACAACACTTATTTTTTCGCTTACGCGGATCTTGACGGCACCAATGAGGTGTACGCAACCCTTAACAAACAAAGTTTCCAGGGCAAAAATTTCGGATACTATTCAATTATTGATGGAATGGAACTCGACAGGGAACCGAACAAGTATCTTTGGGATTTGACTTTCGCACAGTATATGGCAACAACGCCATTTGTTTATAAAGTTTCGGGAGTGCTTTCAAATGATAGTATCCAGGCGGTGAAAGCCTATCCTGTTGATGTTGCCACGGTAACTCCATGGGGATACAACTTTTCTTTTTACATTAATACCATTGGTAACAACTGGAAGGCTTTTGATTTCAATAGCAATGCATGGTCCATTGAGGATTCACTGGCATATTTCATATACGACCGAGGCGGCCTTTTATGGAAAGTTGTTTTCACCGGTTTCGGCGGAGCATCCAATGGGAATTATGAGTTTTATAAGGAACAGATTTCTGCTACCGGACTTATCGAGAATGGCGGACAACCTGCATTATTGAGTGTTTATCCAAATCCAGCATCCGCTGCTTTAAACCTGGTGTGTTTCATAAAGGAATCCAATTCAGCTAACACTGCAGGCATATATGATATCAACGGTAAGCTGGTTATGAATGTTGGCCTTTCAAATTACTCAGGATTAAACGAGATCCGTGTGAATACTGAATCTTTAAATGAGGGTGTATATGTACTGAAAGTGAGTGTTGACCACATCACTACTTCAAGTAGAATTGTGATTGTTAAATAAATTAATTGATTGATTTGATAAAGCTGCCTGGTAATTCGGGCAGCTTTATTGTTACTATGAAGTCAGTTTTTTACTTACCAATTCTGACAATACCATTTTCGAGCGCATAATAAACCAGTCCGGCCATATTTTTTGACTGCGTTTTTTCCATGAGATTTTTACGGTGGCCTTCTATAGTTCTTTCAGAAAGACACAGCATTTCAGCAATTTCCTTTGTTGAATACTGGTGACAAATTAATTTCAGTACTTCCTGTTCTCTCGAGGTAAGTTCTGTTATAAATTGTGTTTTCCGCGGAAGCGGTAATTTCTCCAGATTGTGGCGGAGTAATAATTCAGAAACTTCTTTTGAATAATAAGTATTCCCTTCCAGAACGTGTTGCATGGCTTCAGCAAGTTCCAGTTTGTTGGTGTTTTTTAGCAGGTACCCGTTAGCTCCTGCTTTGAACATTTGCACAATGCTGGCTTTATCATCCATCATGGAAAGAGCCAGAATTTTAACATCCTGATATTTCATCCTAAGCTGAATTGTTGCTGAAATTCCATCCAATTCCGGCATACGGATATCCATAATGATTACCTGAACAGGTTCACCGGAATTCATGATTGAGATCACTTCATTGCCATTGGTGGCATGAAGAATTCTTCCCACAAAATTTACCCGCCTTAACGTAACTTCAAGCCCTTTCCTGAAAATTTCATGGTCGTCGGCCAAAATAATATTGATGATGTCCATAAAATTAAGCTGGATTTATGATGGAATAATTAAAATAAAAATTATAACTGGTATGTTTTCCCTGCTCCGACTCCAAAGTATACTGTCCATCGAATAATTTCGTACGGGCATCAACGTTAGTCAATCCCATTCCTTTCTCTTTTACCAGATCGCTGTTAAACCCAATGCCATTATCCTTATATCTCAGGTTCAAATGATGATCCTCCTTTGAAATTCGAATCGAAATTGCATCACATTGGCTGTGTTTAACAGAATTATTAACCAGTTCCTGAATGATTCGGAACAGGTTGATCCCAAAATTATTATTCAGATCGGGCAACGGTTCCGTGAGCTCAATTTCCATTTGTATTTTGTTGTGATCTGAGAAATAGCTCCTGAACCGCATTAACTCCGATGCAAATCCGTTGGTAAGCAGGTATTTTGAAGTTTGGTTCCTGATAATATTTCTCAGATTGCCAATAACATCATCTAGTAACGTTATACTGTCACCCGCAAGTTGTGATGACCCCGGATCCGTACTGTCTTCACGGATTGCGTCTATACGAAGTTTCAGTGCCGACAGGCTAGCCCCTATGCTGTCATGAAGATCTTCCGCGATACGCGTCCGTTCGTTTTCCTGCGTTGTATAAATAGCATCCAGCAATTTTTTCTGGTTTCTTACCCGCTGGCGGTAGATGTTCATCACCACAACTACCAGGAAAACCGACATGATAAAAAACGATAATGAGATTACAACTACAAAGAGCGTAAAGTCATTTTGCCTGGAAACTACCTGCGCTGTGAAACCGGGATGCATATTAGCCCGAAGGTAAAAATTAAATTCGCAAAAATATTAACTACCGAATGAATGAGCCAGGTTTTACGCATGAGCATGACATTATTTTCAAACAAAAATTCAGCAGTAAAAAATACGGCAATGTTAACCGAAAAATAAATGAATAGCCCTGCTGATATCCAGAATTCCGGATTTTGCAGAAGCTGGAGGTTTTCTTGTTTGCTGATCTTTATTAACGCATAAGCGGTAAGCGCCTGTATCATCAATGATTCTGCAGCCCTGAAATTACCATTGTATTCCAGATAGCCGGGATCAACAAAAGTGGTGAAAAGTCCATAGGCGAAATACACCAGCGCAAGTAATACTGCAGGAATAGCAAACTCTTTTTCATCATACACCAGGTAAAAAAAAGAAATAAAAATAAGCCCTTCGGTAATGTAAAAAAGATCTCCCACCAGGTTGTTGTTCATCTTAATCGAATTCATGTACATGGCAATACACTCCACCATTAAACAAATGAGCAGGTATCCAATAATAACTCTCATGGCTTTACCAGCCTGGGGGAATTTCAGCAAACCTGTTATAGCCGGCAATAGAATTGAAAAGCCGGAAATATAAGCAAGGGTTTTCATCCGTTAACCCGTTTTCAACGGACTGTCTTCATCACAGAAATTGGGGCACGGCACCGACATTTCCAGCACTTTCCCTTGTACCATATCGTGGTTCTCTGATGTTACACCCACCAGTATCAATACCGGTTTGTTTTGACCATCCATACCATAATAATATCGCAACCCCTCACAATCCTGCTGATTAAGCAACTCCTGAACAGCTCTTTTATCAAAACAGCCTCCGTTGAGTCCATTAAACACGGAACTGTTTCTGTATCGGGCGGTCATCTCACTGGCTTGTTCAATACTAATGTCGTGATTGGGAATCGGATCTAATAAAGGAGGCATAAAGTGGAGTTTGAAATGTCAAAGCTAAAGGTTATTTCATTTTGAGTTTAGAACGGCGTTCTAAAGACGACTTTTAGTTCGGTCATTTTGTCTGAAACTCCCTGTTTTCGCACATGAGGTCACAAAAAGCCACGGGAAAATACGTGCTTTTTCAGGGGAAAACCCCTGTTTTTAATACCCGGTTAAATCAGGGGTTTTCCCGCTTATCCCGGTTGCAGGATTCCCGGAACTTTGAACTGTGTGTTTAAATGGAGGGATGAGGATGGTCATAAACCGCCTTGTCCCTTATTATTCCTTTTTGAAGTACTTTTTACTACAGCGGCCAGGTGTCGCTGTAGTTTTTAAATATAGCCCGGTGTATTCTTCTGCAAAACATAATGTGAACACCGCATACCCGAAACGCGTGGCGTGGATATTGTATAATTATTTCCAGGCATGGATTGTCATAAGTAAAAAATACTAATTACTAAAGTGCTGGTAGTTAATTGTTTGGACTTCACAAAACGCTCTCCGCCTGATTATTCAGCAACATCTGTTTATTTCTTCTAAATTAGCCCCTGATTATGATGACCCCCCATTCCGACGATACCTTGACTCAAACGCTTGATAACCTGGTTCAGATTCAAAATGAATTGCGTAAGCTATTGCAGTCCTGTTCGGTGTCAGAGCCTGTTCAAACCCGTCACTCGCTTTATTGCTCCCGGAGAATTTTTCGCGCCGATGAGTTGCATTTAGGATTGCATTCAGCAAAATCTTCCCCATTCAGTACAAACTGAGGAGCGTTTTCTTCGAATTCAAACATCTGGTATTTACGCTTAATTTAATACATTGGATTATACCGGATTCATTGGTATTTTTGCACCTGCTTATCCACATCCATGTTCCTCGAATCTTCCGGTCATCAACACAAACTTAAAGGCGCCATTGAAGTAATATGTGGTTCCATGTTTTCGGGAAAAACGGAAGAGTTAATACGCCGCCTGAAACGAGCCCGGATTGCGAAGCAGAAAGTGGAAATTTTTAAACCCATAGTGGACCAGCGGTATGATATTGTAAACATCGTTTCTCATGATGCCACTTCCATTTTATCCACACCTATTCCAGCATCCTCCAATATTTTATTGCTGAGCCATGATGTGGATGTTGTAGGAATTGATGAAGCCCAGTTTTTCGATAACGAACTGCCTAATGTATGTGAGCAACTAGCGAATTCAGGACTTCGTGTAATTGTGGCAGGCCTTGATATGGATTTTACCGGAAAACCTTTTGGACCCATGCCTCAGTTACTTGCCATAGCAGATTACATCACCAAGGTACATGCTATCTGCATGCATTGCGGTGATCTTGCCAACCATTCTTTCCGAACAGTTGCCGATAACAGCCTTATCGTAATTGGTGAGAAAGAAAGTTATATTCCACTATGCAGATCCTGTTTTGTGAAAGCCTCGTCATAACTTTTTGATTGAATCAAAATAGGTTAGTTGGAATTTACATTTTAATTTAAAAACTGAAACTTTGAATCCAGGGAGTTATACCATTACCGATATTTCAGGCATACTGAAAGGAACTTTTATCAACAATAGTACAGGTGTGGCTCCTATTCAACACCTGCTCACCGACAGCCGTAAAATAGTTTCGGCTCCCTCTTCATTATTTTTTGCAATCAAGGGGGATCGTCGCGACGGCCATGAATTTATTGAGGACCTGTACCAGGCCGGAGTGCGAAATTTTGTTATTTCAGATCCTGCTGTTACAACACAATATCCCGATTGCAATTTTATTATAACCGGTGATACCCTTCAGGCATTACAGCAACTGGCAGCACAACACCGTTCACAATTTAAGTTCCCTGTTGTCGGCATTACAGGCAGTAACGGTAAGACTATTGTAAAAGAATGGTTGTACCAATTGCTTCGCGAAGATCATCATATCGTTAGAAGCCCGAAGAGCTATAATTCGCAAATAGGGGTTCCATTATCTGTTTGGCAGATGAAACCTGAAAACGACATGGCCATTTTTGAAGCAGGTATTTCAGAACCCGGTGAAATGAAAAAACTGGAGACTATTATTCAACCCGATACGGGTATTTTTACCAATATAGGTTCCGCACATGATGAGAATTTCGGATCACTTCCTGAAAAGGTAAATGAAAAAATGTTGTTGTTTAAAAACTGTTCAACACTAATTTATTGCAAGGATTACCTGCTGATAGCAGATCAAATTACCAAAGCAGATTTTTTATCCCCTTCATTGAAACTATTCACCTGGTCGCGGAAACAACGGGCCGATTTGCAAATAGGTCGTGTTTCAAAAATGGGTTCTGAAAGCGAAATACAAGGCATTTACAAAAATAGCTTTTTGAGTATCCATATTCCGTTTACCGATGATGCCTCCATTGAAAATGCGATTCAATGCTGGGCGGCATTGTTATTCATGAACTATGATCCTGAGGTGATCGCACAACGCATACAGTTACTGAGCCCGGTTGCCATGCGATTGGAAATGAAAGAGGGTATTAATAATTGCTCTATAATTAATGACAGCTACAATTCCGATCTTGGTTCACTCACCATTGCGCTTGATTTTTTGAACCAGCAGAAACAACACGCAAAGCGTACCGTGGTGCTTTCTGACATTTTACAAAGCGGCCGCGATGAAGCGCAGCTATATAAAGAAGTTGCTGACCTGCTACATAAAAAAGGTGTTTCTCGTCTTATCGGTATTGGACCTGCTATCAGCCGACAGGCCATGCATTTCGATACCGGTAAAACATTTTTTGAATCTACCGATGATTTTCTGAAAGAATACACGCCTTCACAATTTAACAGTGAGACCATCCTGTTAAAGGGAGCACGTACTTTTGGATTTGAACGCATTTCGAAAGTGCTCCAGCAAAAAGCTCACGAAACAGTTCTTGAAATTAATTTAAACGCATTAATTCATAATCTGAATTATTATCGCTCCCGTTTAAAGCCGGAAACCAAAATCATGGTGATGGTAAAAGCATTTTCATATGGCAGCGGCAGTTTTGAAATTTCAAACATCCTGCAATTTCACCGCGTTGATTATTTGGCTGTGGCTTACGCCGATGAAGGCGTTGAACTCCGTAAGGCAGGCATTACACTTCCTGTGATGGTAATGAATCCTGAAGAGCAGAGCTTTGAAATCATGCTGAATTACAAACTGGAGCCTGAAATTTATAACTTCAGAATGCTGCAACAATTCAGTGATGTTGTAAAACGACGCTTATCAGAATTACCGGGAGTTAAAGTGCCTGTTCATATAAAACTTGATACGGGCATGCACCGCCTGGGTTTTGAAATGCAGGATATCAACGAGCTGGTTGTTCGAATCAAAAACAATAAACATCTAAAAGTTGCTTCGGTATTTTCACATCTAGCTGCCAGCGATGAAGCTGTTCATGACGGATTTACCAATCAGCAGGCGAACTTATTTATGGAAATGGCTGATATTATCTGCGGTCATTTCCCACACAAAATTTTTCGGCATATTTTAAATTCTGCAGGAATTATGCGTTTCCCTGAATTCCAGCTTGAAATGGTACGACTGGGAATCGGTTTGCATGGTATCGCGGCAACGCAACACGAACAAAAGCAATTACAGTTTGTAGCAACACTTAAAACCACCATATCACAAATTAAAACAGTTAAAGCGCATCAAACCATCGGATATTCCCGCAAAGGAGTAGTAAGCCGTGATACTTTGGTTGCCACTGTTGCCATTGGATATGCTGATGGGCTTAACCGGAAACTTGGAAACGGTGCCGGTTCCATGCTGGTGAATCAAAAAAAATGTCCAATAATCGGTGGAGTTTGTATGGATATGACTATGCTGGATATCACCGATGCCGCAGCCAATGAAGGTGATGAGGTGATTGTATTTGGCCCCGGTTATTCCATTATCGAAATGGCCCGGGATCTTGGAACAATTCCCTATGAAATTTTAACCATGGTTTCGCAGCGTGTGAAACGCGTTTATTTTCATGAATAATTTTTTTATGTATTATCGGAAATAGTGCTCTATTTCCTCTTTCATAAATGCAAAAATTAAATATTTTATTTGCTATTTAAATATCAACTAAATCCTCTCGTTAAAATGAAAGACTTTAAAGCCTACTACATAATTACTGCCCCGCCATCGGATGTTTATGCCGCTATTACCAATCCACTTACCATTCAGTTGTGGACGGGTGAGGATGCAATAATGTCGACCGAATCCGGGTCGGAATTTTCAATGTGGGAAGGAAGTATTTCGGGTAAGAATCTCGAATTCGAGCAGGATAAAAAGATTGTTCAGGAATGGTACTTTGGAGAACAGGAAATGTCATCGATTGTAACAATAAAATTGCATCCGCACAAACAAGGAACTTCGGTTGAATTACGTCACTCGAACATTCCCGATGAGGATTACGAGGATATTGTGGAAGGGTGGAATGACAATTATTTTGGGGCATTAGAAGATTTCTACAGCGAATAATCACATTTCGTGTGTGTTTTTAAAGATTGCTTCAAAACTTTTGAGGGTATTGAATTGTTTGGATCTGGTTATATAGCTCATTTTTAAACCCTGAATCATGATGAAGAATCACTTACTCTTGTTAATTTTTACAATTTCCTGTTTTTTTGCTAAAGCGCAGACCAATGGAACCATCGTACATGATGGCATTACGAGGAACTATATCGTATACCTTCCTACCTCCTATACTCCCGCAGTCAGCCTGCCAGTGGTATTTGTTTTACATGGTTTCACCCAATCAGCTTCAACAATTATGAATGTTTCCGATTTTAATACTGTTGCCGAAGCGAATGATTTTATTGTAGCTTATCCACAGGGAATCAACAACGGGTGGAATACCAATACCGGTTTCCCGGGAGGTTCTACCGCCGATGATGTTGGATTTATTGAAGTTTTACGCGATGAATTTCAAACTTTGTATAACATCGACAGTACCCGAGTTTATTCGTGCGGATTTTCAGCAGGAGGATATATGAGTCACCGGCTTGCCTGTGAATCGGCGAGATGTTTCGCAGCTATTGCATCGGTGAGCGGAACCATGACGAATAATGCTTATAACGATTGTAATCCTTCAGAAAAAACTCCCGTGATGCAGATTCACGGAACATCCGATAATGTAGTAAGTTACAATGGCGGCTTCGGGGGAAAATCAGTAGATGAAGTCATCGCAAAATGGGTAAGCATAAATAGTTGTCCTGCCACTCCTGTAATAACGCCACTTCCCGATATTAATACCAACGACGGATCCACAGTTGAAAAAAGTTTGTATGATCCGTGTGTTGATTTTAGTTCGGTTGTATTGCTGAAAGTAATTGGCGGAGGTCACCAGTGGCCTGGAACCACAGCCATACTCGGAGGAATTGGAAATATTAACAGGGATATTATTGCCAGTGAAGAACTCTGGAGTTTTTTCAGCAACTTCAATTGCCCGATTCCAACCGGGATTTCCGATGCCGCAATAAGCGATAATGACATTCAGCTGGTTCCATTGGGAAACGGGGTGTTTGAAATTTCCTCACATGGAAAAACCGGACAGATTTTATATTATTCTGTAACTGCTGTTGATGGTAAATCCATAATTAAAAATTACAACACATCATTGGAGTCCAACCGATTCAAGATCGATTTGGGAATTCAATCACCGGGAATTTACATTCTTTCCATTGCTTCTGAAAAAGAAATATATTCTGTGCGTGTGGTGCGATAAAAAAATGCTGGTTATAGGTTCTTAAAAATCCTTTTAACTCTTCCGCTCTTCCGACAGAATAATAACATTCTGAATGAGTTTCGCTAACGAATAAAAAGTTTTTTTCTAAACTTCACCCCGCTCTCACTTTCCAGTACTACGATATAAATTCCTTCCGAAAAATCATTAATCGTAACATTACCGCTGTGTATGATTTTGTCAATCCGCACCCTTCCGGTAATATCATAACAAAGCATCTTGCAACTGTTTCTCCAGGTTTCGTTACCGGGTAATTTGATAGCTATCTGGTTTCCCCCGACAATAGTTATAACGGGCTGTAAAGTTTCAACATAATATGGAATTGATGTGGTGCTATCGGCTTTGACTGAAACATCATCTATGAAATAATATGCACCGTAAGATCCAGTTGATCCGGGTTGCGTGATAGTGGTACCTGCATCATCATTAAAATTACCTATGGTAATAAATTGTTCACCTCCTGTTGCAAGGTACTGACCGTTTACCCGTTTCCAGTTAGCCGTATCATTCAACGCGCCGCTTACATTCTGAATTTGTGGCACAACATTAATATGAAGCGCATTTGCGAATGGTCCGGGAGATGTATTGCTGATATATGCATCCACTTCTTCAATTGCCTGGATATATCCGTCATGAAGACTTACCCAGAATTCAACATCATATAGCACACCTGCTGTAAGCGGAGTTGAAAACGTTCCCGTTATGTATTCACGGTACTCTGTTCCAAAATTATAACAGATAATTCCGGCATATCCCTCTCCCGAGTGAGGCGCTTGCACAGCAGGCTGTATTCCTGCACAGTTAAAATGATAATAATCGGAACTGCCAATGCTAGGCTTGTCCCAGGAAATAATATAAGTACTGCTGAATTGGCCGAAACCCGGACAGGTTATAAACCCATCAAGGCTTGGATTCACAACCAGGTTCTGCGACACAGTTGGCAATGAAAAAAATGTACCTATCAGTACTATAAACACATTTTTCATGATATCGTATTTAGAACTATTTTGTTAAAACTTTATTTAAAATCATTTACTACATCCACAATAATACGATCTTTCCTATTAGCTAACTCCCACGCCGTATTAAAAACCAAACGGGCAATGGCTGCAGTTTTATCAAAATCTATTTTGTCAATGGTGTCTGTCGGCTTATGATAGTCTTCATGTAAACCAGTGAAATAAAAAATAACCGGTATATTATTTTTAGCAAAGTTGTAATGGTCGGAACGGTAATATAATTTTAACTTATCGGAAGGATCGTTGTATTTATAATCGAGTTGCAGCTGGCAACATGATCCGTTTACTGTTTCATTAATGGTATGCAGTTGTTTACTTAATTTATCGGAGCCAATCAGGTAGGTATATTTTTCCGATGGCCTTGCAATAGTATCAACCCTGCCAATCATATCTATATTCAGGTTCGCTACGGTTTTATCGAGTGGAAACACAGGATTCATGGTATAGTATTCTGATCCGAGCAATCCTTTTTCCTCTGCGGTAAAGGTGACAAACAAAATACTCCGTTCGGGTCCCACTCCTTCATTTTTTGCTGTTGCAAATGCTGAAGCAATTTCAAGTATGGAAGAGCATCCGGTTCCGTCATCATCGGCACCATAATAAATTTTATCACCCCGCTTTCCCAGGTGATCAAGATGCGCGGATATAATAATTACCTCATCCTTTAATGAATTCCCTTCAACAAACCCCAGCACATTGGTGCATGAGGTTTTTTCCAGGGCAATGTTTATTTCCAGTGGCGTCTTAACAGTAAACGTATTAGGTTTTTTCTTCCTGGCAATATTTTTTTCAATGGTGTTAATAGAAGTGGATTGCTCCAATAATTTGCCGGCAGTTTCACGCGAAACATATATTACAGGAATTGTTTTTGAATTTTGTTCTGTATCAAGTTCCAGCCGTCCGTGTTCCAGCCGCCTTTTGAATCGTTCATATACTTTTTTATAATCTAAGCTGACAAAAATTATAGCTTTAGGGTTTGTTGCTTTCAGCAATTGAATCTTCCGGTTGCGGTCATTATTCCAGCCGCTTTTTTCTTGAGATTTTGTAATAAGTGAATTTCCATTTTTATCTATTGGTTCTCCATCCATAATTACCACTACTTTACCAGATACATCTAAAGTTTGGTAGTCTTTCCATCCTGATAAAGTATCTACAATGCCGTAACCTGCAAAAAAAATTTCGCTTTCATTAAGAGAAGTTAAAACAGGTGCATCTGCTATAAAAAAATCAGAATCAGTGGTAAGCTCTTTCCCTGCTATTTTCAGAGATGCTTTTGCATTCACAAAATTAATAAGAGGTACCGTTTGAAAATAGGTATTATTAACGGGAGTAAGTCCCATGGTTGCAAATTGCGAAGCAACATAATTCGCAGCTTTAATCATACCGGGTTCAGCGGTTTCCCTTCCTTCCAGTGAATCAGATGCCAGCACACTGAGGTGTTTATTCAGCGATGAACCTGTTATACAGGAGGCGTATCTAAATGCAGTAGTGTCTTGCGCATTTATTGCGGAACTTAAAAAACAGGTAATGATAATTGAAACGAAGTAATTTTTAAATTTCATAGGATGAAAGGATGCGGATTAACGGATTTTTCTCTATTAAGTAATACTATATTCATTGCTCTATTTTATCAGTTCTTTTTGCATGCCGGCCACCTTCAAAAACCGTGGTTAAAAACGCTTTTGTCATTTCAACAACCGTTTCGCCGGAAACAAACCTTGCAGGTATGCATAAAACGTTAGCGTTATTATGTTGTCGGGCCAGTTCTGCAATTTCACGTGTCCAGCATAAAGCAGCACGCACACCTTTGTGTTTATTTGCCGTTATGCAAACTCCATTTCCGCTTCCGCATATAACAATCCCTGCTTCCACCTCTTGCCTGCTGACTTTTTCTCCCACCCGGTGTGCAAAATCAGGGTAGTCTACCGATTCGGAACTGTAAGTACCTTCATCCGTCACATTAACGTCAGGAAGGTCAGTTTCAAGGAACTTCCTTATTTTTTCTTTGATTTCGAAGCCGGCATGGTCGGCTCCTATGGTGATGGTTTTAAAGATCATTTTGGGTCTATTATTATTAAATAACTGATTAGTGTGTTGTTAGGCAGCAATTTTACAGTAAAAATACTTAATTAACACCATTTTTGCATTATTAACAATTACCTTTGCATAACATTTTTAATTGCTGGAGGCCAGGTAGTTAGAAAGGCAAGTTTTCAACATGGTTTTCGTTAGTAACTATATTTAATGACTATAACTTCTTGAAACTTTAACTTGACAATTGATTTAACAGCTGTGCTTAAAAATAAAACGATCACCTGTTAGGTTAATACAAAAAAAGTAATGGTAATTCTATCAACAGAGCAACACACAAAAACTACTTCGGTTTTGAAGAAAGTAATTAACAAACTGTTTTTATAGCAACTTGTTTATAACTAGAAAAGAACCTTAAAATCAATGTCTTTATAATTACAAATGGATAAAATTATGTTCATAACATCTTATAACCATTGCAAGCAAGTAAAAGCGGTTATTCTTATACACCTTATGAACACACCATTTACATCATAGTTTAAAGATTATAAAAAAGAATAATATAATATAAATGGAAAACGGGATTTTGGAAGAAGTAATAGAAAACGGATATTTGCATCGTTCAATCGATCCGGGTCTGGATCTGTTTGCGGAAATTCAAAAGCTCAAGCAACAAAAAAATGCCGTCATCCTCGCTCACTACTACCAAAATGCCGATATCCAGGACATTGCCGATTATCGGGGTGACAGTCTTGGACTTGCCCAGCAAGCTGAGCGCACTGAAGCTTCGATGATTGTTTTTGCCGGGGTTCATTTTATGGCTGAAACTGCCAAATTGTTAAACCCGGGTAAAAAGGTAGTTCTGCCCGATCTAAGGGCAGGTTGTTCTCTGGCTGATTCCTGCCCTCCTGCTGCGTTTAAGGCATTCAGGGAACAACATCCTGACCACGTGGTGATTTCCTACATCAATTGCACAGCGGAAATCAAAGCCCTCAGTGATATCATATGTACTTCTTCAAATGCAATAAAAATTGTGGAATCGGTTCCATTGGATCGCGGAATTATATTTGCTCCCGATAAAAATCTTGGTGCTTATATTGAGAAAAAAACGGGAAGAAAAATGTTGCTGTGGGATGGCGCATGCATGGTGCATGAAATTTTTTCGCTGGAGAAAATTCAAAAATTAAAATTGCAGCATCCTAATGCCAAAGTAATTGCGCATCCCGAGTGTGAAGATCATGTGTTAAGGCAATCTGATTTTATTGGTAGCACCACTGCGCTACTTAATTTTACAGCTAATGATGAAGCCGATACTTTTATTGTTGTTACCGAATCAGGAATTATACACCAGATGCAGTTGTGTTCACCCGGAAAAACTTTTATTCCTGCTCCTCCTGAAAATTCATGCGCGTGTAACGATTGTCCGCATATGAAATTAAATACGCTGGAAAAATTATATCTCTGTATGAAATATGAACTACCTGAAGTAATAATACCTGAGCATCTTGCCGAAAGGGCACTCTTACCTTTAAAACGAATGCTGGAAATTTCTGCAAAACTTGGATTATGAAAGCTAAAATTTTAATACTTATATTAATTTTTTCCTGTGGTTTGTTTAAAGCTATTGCTCAAAAACCGGCTGAGACAAAACCTGATGGATATAATACCTTTTATTATCCGGGAGGTGCTGTCAGCAGCGAAGGAAATCTTGTGAATGGAAAGCCGGATGGCAACTGGAAATCCTATTATGAAAATGGTAAAATGAAATCAGAAGGTAACCGTGTGAATGGAAAACTGGAAGGAGCATGGAAGTTTTTTAATGAAGACGGAACGTTATCTGCGGAATATAATTATGCTGGAGGAACCAAAAATGGAAGCCAAAAAGAATTTTTTGTAAATGGAAAAATGCGTTCCGATGAAAAAATAGTCAATGGAGTAAAAGAAGGATTGGCTTTTTATTACGATGAAGATGGAAATATGGTTAAAGAAGTTCCGTTCACTACAGGTGTTGAAAATGGTTCCGGTCGCGCTTTCGCGGATGATGGTCGCGTAATAGCATTGACTACCTACAAGAACGGATATATTACGAAAGAAGAAAAAATAAACCGTCTTGATAAGTTTAATTTTAAGCAGGGAATTTGGAAAGAATTTTATCCCGATCAAAAAGTAAAAAGCGAAGCCTCTTATAAGGATGATAAACTGGATGGACCGTTTAAATATTATGCCACTGATGGTTCTGTAAAGAAAATGGAGATGTATAAGGATGGTGAACTTATCATTGATAAACTGGCAGATGTAAAGTTGGAAATTGATCGCGATTATCATAACAACGGAAGAGTAAAATCCTCGGTCAATATTATAGATGGCCAAAAACAGGGAGTGTACAGGGAATATGATTTAAAAGGTGCTATCACGTCATCAAAAATTTTCCGGAATAGTCAGGTAGTAGGAGAAGGATTGGTGGATGAAAGCATGTTGTATCAAGGTCCATGGAAATTCTTTTATCCTGATGGAAGCATTAAATCGGAAGGAAGCTTTAAAGATGGGAAGCGGGAAGGGCCATGGAAGTTTTATTATGAAAACGGTAAGTTGGAGCAGACCGGAAATTATGCGGCTAATAAGCCTGACGGGGAGTGGAAATGGTATTATGCTTCCGGGAAGTTGTTGCGGGAGGAACTCTATAATAAAGGCAGGGAAGAAGGCTTTATGAAGGAATTCAGCGAAAGCGATGAAATAGTTGCAGAAGGAAATTATATTGAAGGCCGGCGTGACGGTCCCTGGAAATTTATCAGCGATTCGTATACTGCAACCGGCAAATATGTGGATGGACTGCAAACAGGTGACTGGAAAGGAAAATTTTCAAATGGAAAAACAGCTTTTGAAGGATCTTATTTTGAGGGCACCGAAAACAGTGAACATCGCTATTATTATGATAACGGTAAATTAAAGGAAGTCAGAAATTATAAATCAGGTTTGCCTGATGGGGAATGGCGTTCCTATGATATTACAGGCGAACTGATACTTTCCACTACCTATCTTGCAGGTGAAGAAATTAAGTTTGATGGTGAAGCAATAAAATAAGCCTTTTCAGGGCAGTTTTTACATCCCCGAAAGGGTAAGCCCAGTTACATTTTTTATACATGTAACCTTTTAACCCGCTTTTAAGTTAAAAACCTGTTGAAAAATCCTAAGACAACCCGTTTGTTCTAAGATATTGAAAAATAGGAACATATTCTTGACTATCTAATAAAATTAAGTTACTATGAAACGATTTTTCCCCGTGCTGGTGTTGATGGCACTTGTGTTATCAATCCCATCATTCGGTCAAAATAACGGACCGGAAGTAAAAGCGGATAAACTGTATATGGCTCTGGCCTATCATGATGCTATTGATGAGTATCAGAAGGTATTGCTCAAGGAACCCGACAATGCCAATGCATTAAGAAACATTGCGGATTGCTTCCGGCTGACCAACAATACTGAAAAATCAGAGTTGTATTATTCACGAGTGGTAGAGTTGCCTGACGCGCGGCCTATTGATAAGTTACATTACGCACAGTCACTCATGTACAATCAAAAATATGAGCAGGCAAAAGAGTACCTCGAACAGTATGGCGCTATTGCAACAACAGATGAGCGTGCAACAAATTTTCTTGCTGCCATTTCAAAGATAGATGAGTTTGTAAAAGACAGCGCAAAAACACGAGTAACCAAAGTAGAAATAAATAGCGACAAAGCCGATTTTAGTCCTGTTTTTTATAAAGATGGAATCGTATTTACCACCTCACGCGAATCGGGAAATAAAGATCGTACCCACTCGTGGACCGGTAATCCCTTCTTAACACTTTATTATGCTGCAGGAACCGATGCCAATCTTCGTGCACCGGAATTGTTCGCAAAACAAACAGAGAGTAAATTTAATGACGGACCTGCTTCATTCAATTCTACAGGCGATGTGATGTATCTCACCCGTAACAACAGTGAGGTTTCAAATAAATCCGATAAAGTTGTAAAACTTAAAATTGTAGAAACAAAATTTGTTGAAGGTAACTGGTCTGCTCCGGTTGATCTTCCTTTTGTTAACAAGAAATATAACGCAGCCCATGCATGGATCACCAAAGACGGCAATAAGATGTTTTTCTCATCTGATATGCCTGGTGGTTATGGTGGAATGGATATATATGTGGTGCATAAAAAAGATAACAAATGGGGATCGCCTGTTAATGTTGGAAACAAAATCAATACTAAAGGAAATGAGTTGTTTCCATGTATGAATGTTGATACGATGTTATATTTTTCATCTGACGGACTTGTTGGGATGGGTGGTTTGGATGTTTTTTATTCCAATTATATTGACAGCACTTTTTCAGCACCCGTTAACATGGGTTATCCTATGAATACCCACCGTGATGATTTCGGACTCGTGCTGGATGCCGCCGGAGAAAAAGGTTATTTATCGTCCAACAGGAATGGTGGAAAAGGGGATGATGATATTTATTTTGTACAATTGTTTAAAGATATAATTGTTACCGGTACTGTTACTGACAAGCGAAACGGCCAGCCAATTGAAATGGCAGAAGTCGTGTTAAAAGATCGCGAAGGCAAGGAACTTGAAAAAGTAATTACAAAAACGGATGGAACTTATGAATTCAAACTGGAATTTAATAAGGACTATACGATTGTAGCTCAAAAGCTGCTGCATTCAACAGAAAGCAAATCCGTATCAACTTTTAATATTACCAACACCCGTTTGGTGGTAGACTTCCAGCTATTTAAAATATCGATTGGAGTGGAAGGAATTGTATCGGACAAGGAAACCGGACAGCCGCTAGATGGCGCAACTGTTTCTCTGGTAGGTAGTGATGGAAAAGAAATTTCTTCATTGACAACCAAATCCGATGGTTATTATTACTTCGAATTGGTTCCTGAAAAAAATTATAAAGTGAAAGGTTCGAAAGAAGGCTATTTTGCAAAAGTTGAAGTTGTTTCAACCAAAGGAAAAAAAGAAGGTGTGATCAAGAAAGATTTGCCTTTGGAAAAACTTATTCTTAACAAAGCCATACGTCTCGACAATATTTATTATGACCTGGCTAAATGGAACATCCGACCCGATGCTGCAAAAGAACTTGATAAACTGGTTCAGGTACTTAAAGACAATCCTACCATCGTAATCGAATTAAGTTCACATACCGATTGCCGTGCAAGTGACACTTACAACATGGATCTTTCAGACAAGCGTGCAAAGTCTGCCGCAAAATATATTGTTGAAAAAGGTGGAATTGCAAAAGACCGCATCACCGGTAAAGGATATGGTGAAACCGTACTCATAAACCGGTGCGCGAATGGTGTGAAATGTTCTGAATCAGAACACCAGGAAAACAGACGTACAGAATTTAAAGTTCTTAAGTTCTAATAAGAAAATCTCAGAACACCCCCCATCCCGTCACTTATGTGGCGGGATTTTTTTTGTCTATTTGTTGAAGATGTTTGATGAATGAAGCCAAGTAATGGTTTTAACAACAATTAGTTACTTTGGCCTGGCAATAAATCAATGAAAATCATTAACTTTGTATTGACTAATAGTGTTTTATATTAAAATAACATTGTCCAGGATGCGATTTAAGTTACTCTTATTTATGGTTTTGGCCACCCTGGTATTTTTCCTGGCTTTATTTGACTGGAATCATCCCGGATCAAATCCAACCCTGCTCACCCATTCTGAAAAAATTTCGGCTTATAAAAAAGGCCGCATTCCCCTAAAGGATCGTATCGACCTGGCTATTTTACAGGAAGTGGAATTTACAAAAGACCTTTCGACGAATACAGTGCCCCGCGAACGTTTGAAAGCCGCATTGTTGTATGCGCAATCACTTCGGCAGCAAAACCCAACTAACCGGGTAGCAGGAGCCATTCCGGGCATGATCTGGCAGGAACGCGGACCGAAAAACGTGGGTGGCCGTACCCGTGCTATCATGATTGATCCCAATGATGCAACCCGAAAAACGGTATGGTCGGCAGGCGTCGGTGGCGGCCTATGGAAAACCACCGATATCACTTTGACCGCGCCGGCATGGGCTCCGGTAAATGACATGTTTAATAACATTGCCATCACCACGATGGCTTTTAACCCGGTAAACCCGCTGATTATGTATTTCGGAACCGGAGAAGGATTTTTTAATGCCGATGCCATACGTGGTGACGGCATCTGGAAAACAACTGATGGTGGTGCAAGCTGGGCCCAATTGGCCGCAACGGTAGCAACCGCAAACTTTCAATACATACAAAAAATTGTTGTGCATCCTGTTACAGG
>JALYQW010000030.1 GCA_030855635.1 Bacteroidota bacterium
TCCAGTTGCAGAATGCATTCAAATAAATGAGTAAATCATATCCTGTAGAACCTAGTTTGGCCAGCCAGCGCGCATTCTGCATACTAACATCAAATACATCTCCATGAAAAATCCATGTTTTGTTTCCGTTAAGGTCAAGCACCAGCGCATTTTCTATTCTCAGTGATCCAAGCTTAAATCCCTTAAAACGGCGAAGCATTTCATCGTGATTGCCGGTTATGTAATACACTTTAGTTCCCTTGGCAGCCCATGCAATGACTTGCTTCAAAACTTGCATGTGTGATTTTGGCCAGTAGGATTTTGAAAATTGCCAGATATCTATAATGTCACCATTTAAAACAACGGTATCCGGTTTAATGCTTTGCATATAAAGCAATAGTTCTTTGGCATGGCAACCATAAGTGCCCAGGTGCACATCAGAAATAACAACAAGTTCCACTTTTCTCTTTCGTGTCTTCTTGTTTTCCTTCATGCTTATAATTGTCGGTAATGAAATCCAGCCCCTAAGGTGAGCCATTTGTAGCAAAATAGCCCGATAAAAAAATTCTCCATCCTTGGGAGAAACCGGAACAATTGCATTTTATAGATTCGTTTCACAAAAACTTTTTATGCGCGCAAAATTACTACGATTGATTTAGTGACGTGTTTTGGGAACGTTAAGAAATTATCAAATAAATAGTAGATGAAGTAGAAAATTAAACGTTTAAAGTTTATTTAATCGATATTCTTACAGCTATCATTTGAAATTTATAATTATATTTGATCCTGTTTTTCATAATTACAATCAGTTTTTCTAAATTTTTTTATCATGTTTTCAAAATTTTTCTCAGGCATTACAGGTTGCCTTATTTTAGCAAATCTTTGTGCAAGCAGTAACGGATTATTTCCATTTGGCGGCACTCCGGGTGTTCATGGTGTTTATAGAGGCATTTGGGCGGTGTTCGATAACCCTGCAGGATTGGCGGAGGAGAAGTATTTTTCTGCCGGTGTCTCGTACCAGTCCAGGTTTTTGATGCAACAATTAGCAACAAAAGCCCTGGCTGTTGTTATTCCTGCAAAGCGTGCCGGAAATTTTGGGTTGGGTTACCAGCAATTCGGGTATGAATTGTACCGGGATCAGCGGTTCTGCGCAACCTTTTCACGAACATTCGGAGGTGCCGTTTCCGCCGCGATAAGGTTGGATTACCTGGCAGTGCGTTTTGGTGATGATTACGGGAATTCCGGCGCCATAACCGGTTCTGCAGGAGTGATAGCAAAGGTGACCGATGCCATACGGGTGGGCGTGTCGGTATTTAACCCGCAGCGTGCTAAATTTTCCCGTGATGGTTCGGAACGCAATCCGGCTATTATGACGGCTGCAGTGAGTTGGAATTTTAAAAATGAAACCGAGTTGGCTTTAGGTGTAACCAAAGCTGGAAACCTGCGTGAAATTTTACAATGTGCACTCAGGTATGAAGTTTCACCGAGATTCTTACTGCATGCAGGAATATCGAATGGCGTTGAGCCTTTTTCATTTGGGTATGCTTTTAAAATAGCGAAGCTGGAAATAGGAATGGCTTCGGGCTATCATCAGTTACTTGGTTTTTCGCCGCGGTTTTCTCTGATTTTTAAAAACAAATAATATGATACAATCCCTTTTCAGGCGGATGATTGCATCCGCATTTATTTTCATTCCATTTTCTTCTTTTGCACAAAATGAGACGGATGCGGTGTTACAGCTTGAACAAAAGCTGGAACAAAACACAGGGACCGGTGAAGAATCACCGGATTTGTCGGACCTTACATCCACTGCTACTGAATTAATAGATCATCCTGTAAACCTGAATAAAGCCGGTGTTGAAGAACTGCGCACCTGTGGTTTGTTTTCCGAAACGCAGGTGGCAGCACTGCTCTCACATCGTGAAAAGTACGGAAGTTTATTAGCCATTTTTGAACTCCAGGTAATTGAAGGTTTTACTGAAATTTTTATTCGGCAGATCCAGCAGTTTGTTACCACAGGAAACACTATTGATGATCCGAATGCTTCCTTTGGCAGGATGGTACGAGAGGGGCAACATCAGTTAATCATGCGATGGATGCAGGTGCCTGAAAAAAAGAAAGGTTATGACAGAAGTACGGATTCCCCGGAATACACAGGCAGTGCCGCAGCACTTTACACCCGGTACCGGTTTCAGTTTATGAAAAAATTAAGCTGGGGAATTACGGCGGAAAAGGATGCCGGTGAGCAATTTTTCAGGGGAGCACAAAAGAAAGGTTTCGATTTTTATTCCGCCCATTTTGCATACAGAAATTTCGGATGCGTTAAAACAATTGTTATCGGTGATTTTCAGCTCGATTATGGACAGGGATTAACGCTCAGCACAGGTTTATCGGGAGGTAAACCTGCTGATCCCGTAACAATCAAAAAAAATGCGCAGGGGATCAGGCCTTATACCTCAACTAATGAAGTTTTTTTTAAACGTGGTGCTGCAGTAGCTTTACGGAAACATAACTGGACGCTTGATTTGTTTTTATCGCGTCGAAAACTGGATGGCAATATTAATAGCAGCGTTGATACACTCACAGCAAATGATTTGTTCACTTCCTTTCAGGAGTCGGGATATCACAGGACGAGTGCAGAAGTTGTTGATAAAAATGCCATTGGCGAATGGTTCTATGGTTCGCACTTACGATATGCAGGCAAAACTTTTCAGTCAGGTGTAACGATTGTGAATACACGTTTTGAACTGCCTCTCGTTAAAAACCTTCAGCCATACAACAGGTTTGAGTTTCAAGGTACCTCGCTGATGAATATTGGGTGGGATTACGCCTGGTTATACCGTAATCTTAATTTCTTTGGAGAAATGTCGCGCAGTCAAAATGGTACCTTGGCTCATGTGCATGGTTTGGTCGCAAGTGTGGATCCCCGGTTGGGTGTTGCAATACTCTACCGGCATTATCCGCGTAACTACCAGGTATTGTATAGCGGTGCAATTAAGGAAAGCGGTAATAATTATAACGAACAGGGGATATACGCAGGCATCAATTTCAGACCCGCTCGGGTCATCGGAATTACCTGTTCTTATGACCGGTTTTATTTTCCCTGGTTAAGATATCTCACCAACGCACCTTCATCAGGCTACGAATTTTCAGGATTATTTACTTACAACCCTTCCCGAAAAACGGAGGTGTATGTCCGTTACAGGAAGTCGTATAAGAACGGGAATACGAGCCTGGATAATGTTCTAGTAAAATACCTCACGCCAACCTTGCAACAAGGTATTCGTTTTCATGTGACTTCAAAAATCTCAAAAAAATTCACGCTTCGCACCCGCGTTGAGTTTGTTAAAATGACCAAGGATGGGCAAGCAGAGAATGGAATGGTAGTTTTCCAGGACATACAGTATCATCCCATGGCGGGAAGGATTTCATTCAATCTCCGCTACGCCTTATTTGATACTGATGGCTATGATAGTCGCATTTATGCTTATGAAAATGATGTTTTGTACGGTTATTCCATTCCCGCTTACTATTATAAAGGCTCCCGAATTTATTTCAACACGAGGATAAGGGTAGCAAAAGGCATCGATGCCTGGCTCCGGTATGCAGCCACATTTTATAGCAATCGGAATTCAATAGGAAGCGGATACGAAGAGATAAAAGGAAGCAGGCGTTCGGAGGTGAAGATGCAGGTGAGGTTTTTGTTTTGAGTTCTTTTTTGTGGCGCCTCATAGGCGGGAGCATTTTGCATTTAAAAGGGGATTGCAAATCCCCTTATTTGATCGTGCGGGATGACAGCCCGACTTTGGCGTGCTTAGATCCCGCACGGCGGGTGCCTGGATCCCGCACGGCGGGCCTTGTCGTGCTTAGATCCCGCACGGCGAATGTAAAATGCTCAATACAAAACTCAAAATTAAAAAGTAATTTCAATTGTAAATTCTACATTCTACATTTTACATTCTACATTCTACATTTTACATTCCCGTTATTAGAAACCACTTTTACGATATACAACACATCCATCCGCAACGCGCTCTCCATCCATTGCCGCCGACATAATCCCTCCCGCATAACCTGCGCCTTCCCCGCAAGGGAATAAACCTTGAATGTGAGGATGCATCAGCGTTTCTTTGTCGCGAGGAATGCGTACGGGAGAAGATGTGCGTGATTCGGTGGCGACTAAAACCGCTTCGTTGGTGGCATAGCCCCGCATTTTGGTGCCGAAAGATTTCAGGCCTTCTTTTAATGCATCAGATACTGCTTTTGGAAGTACTTCACTCAGATCAACCGGTGTAATGCCTGGAATATAAGAACAGGAGGGAAGATTGGTTGTGTTTTTACCGGAAATAAAATCTATCATGCGCTGAGCAGGTGCGGTGAGATTGTTACCGCCGGCTTTGTACGCGGCTTGTTCTATCGCTTGCTGATATCGAAGCGCCTTAAGTGCGCCCTCTTTTTCATAGGGTTTAAAATCGGCATCATCTACGCTTACTACCATTCCTGAATTGGCAAAAGGATTGTTTCGTTTCGAGGGTGACCAGCCATTCACAACCACCTCACCCGGAGCAGTAGCAGCAGCGGCAATAATTCCTCCGGGACACATGCAAAAAGAGTATACGCCCCGACCGTTAGCCTGAGAAGATAATGTGTAAGGAGCAGGAGGCAGGAACGTATCGCGAACGTTGCAGTGATACTGTATTTGGTCGATGATGCTTTGCGGATGTTCAATACGCACTCCTAATGCAAATGACTTTGATTCTATAGCTATTTTTACATGGTGCAAATACTCGAAAATATCCCTTGCCGAATGTCCGGTGGCAAGTATGACCATTTTAGATTTGATGGTAGTTTCGTTAATATTCCCGGTGACTGATTGACATTTAACTCCCGCAACAGCGGTCCCATTCAACAATAATTCCGTGAAGCGCGTGTTAAAAAGCACTACTCCACCACATCCAATAATGGCTTCCCGCATAGCGGAAATAATACCCGGCAATTTGTTGGTTCCTATGTGAGGATGTGCATCAATGCCGATTTCAGGTGAAGCTCCAAATTGAATAAAAGTATCGAGCACTTTTTTAACGTTTCCTCTTTTATCTGCCCTTGTATATAATTTTCCATCACTGTAAGTTCCAGCTCCGCCTTCACCAAAACAATAGTTGGAATCAGGATTTACTTCACGGTTTTTATTCAAAAGCGCCAGATCCCGGCGACGATCCCTGACTTCTTTACCCCGCTCAACAATTATTGGCTTCAAACCATTTTCAATTAACTGCAAAGCAGCAAATAATCCGGCCGGTCCACATCCTACAATAATAACGGGTTCTCCATTTGAAACATTTTGAAGTTGCCGTTCCGATTGTTGTTTTGCAATGGGGGTATCGCCCGAATAAACATCTACCTGCAACCGCACCACCACATGTTTGCTGCGGGCGTCGATGGAACGTTTATGAAGTATTAATGCTTTAATTTCACTCACAGGAATTCCTGACTTCCGGGATGCAGGAATATTCCAGTGCTGCTCATTGGCCGCCTCTTCGGGCGACAAAACGAGTTCGATTCGTTTGTGCATTCTGTAAATTTAGGATTTTTTATCAGGTGCAGCCTTCGGAGCGCTATCCATGGTATCCCTCCGGACATTCATCAAAGACAACTATTCGAAAGTAAATGAAATCAGGAACACTTTCGATTTAAGCGATTCGAGTGATGTTGAAAATACTTTAGGATCTTCAACCAGCAGGTTTCTTAATCCATGATACATTTTAATCTCGGGAGAAAATTTAAATCGTTCGAGATAAAAATCGAAACCCAATCCTATCTGGTAGCCGTAATCATTTTTACGAAGTTTTACAAAATCTTTATCCTGATTTTCAACTTTAGCCTGCGAAACCATGTCGATGGTATACTTGGCTCCTGCAATCACATATACCCGGTAGTTATTAACGCGATTGGATTTAAATTTAAGGTCGAGCGGAAATTCCAGGAACGTTGATTCAATCTCTTTAAGAACGGTTATGGGAATACCAGCTTCGTAAAAGGTGTATTCTAAATTACGTTGTGAAAATGCCAGGTCAGGAACAAATCTTAAATCAAAATGATCTGTCAGCCGGAGGTTCGCAATAATACCCAGGTTAAAACCGGTTTGCGGAGCTGATTCCACCACATATAACGAATCCAGTGTATTGAAACGTGGAGTACGCCGGATTACAAAGTCGGTGGTATTGATGCCGAGCAGAAAACCAAAGTGGATTTTTTGCCGGTCGTAGTTGGGGAGGTTTTGTACTTTTTTCCGCTGTGCCCACGATTCGGTACTCACCAAGGTTACGCCCAGAAGTATTATGAAAAATATTTTTTTCACGCTGATTTAACGAATGATTTTATTTACTGATGCCACAATAGATGGATGCAATGCCAAAGGTAAGCTGTTTTTGCCAAGTGTGATGAAATCCGGCTCCTGCCAGCCTTTCCAGGAATAAATTCCCGTCAGGAAAGGCCTTAACTGATTCAGGAAGATAGGTATAGGCAGCGCTATCCTTTGAAATCAGTCTTCCAATTACCGGCAATACACAACGAAAGTAGGTCCAGTATAATTGTTTAACAGGAAAGGCTGATGGACTGGAAAACTCGAGGATTACCAATTTTCCACCTGGTCTTAGCACCCTGTGGATGTCTTTCAGGCCTTTGTCGAGATCGGCGAAATTACGGACCCCGAACGCCACCATGGCCGCATCAAAAGTATGTGCAGGAAAGGGGAGTTGCTCAGAATCACCATAAACCAGTTCAATTTTATCTTCTAATCCCTTTTCCCTGATTTTTTTTCGGCCCATTTCAAGCATTCCCTCCGATATATCAACTCCGGTAATTTTGCCCGGATTTATTTTCAAAGCCGAAATCGCGAAATCAGCGGTGCCGGTAGCAATGTCAAGTAGATGAGCAGGTGGATTATCTCTAAAATAGGCAACCGCTTTCCTTCGCCAGCCTTTATCGATTCCCATTGATAATACATGATTCAAAAAATCATACCGGGCAGCTATGTTGTTGAACATGGTGGCCACCTCCTCTTTCTTACTTTGTCCCTTAATCCCGTAAGGAGTAACTGTTGATGATTTATTTTTATCGGTAGAATTCATGGTGTTTAAAGTTACACATTACCCAACCATAAAATGCGCGTTTGGATAACGGTAAGCGATTGTCATCACTTTCTTGCTCAACGCGAATCCAAGCGTGAGTGTTCCGATTCTGCCTACGAACATGCTGGCTATTAAAATATATTTTGATTGTTCCGTTAAGCCGGCAGTTATTCCTGTTGACAAACCAACAGTTCCAAATGCCGAAACTTCTTCAAACAGCAAGTGTAATACATCAATATCAGGCTCCAGTATGGCCAGAAAAAAAGTAGCTATAAAAATGAAAGATGTTGAAAAAATAAATATTGTAAATGCCTTGTTCAATAATTCCCAGGCAATGCTGTGCCGGAATAATTCGAGATTTCTTTTTCCCCGTAAGGTGGATATTGCCGATACCAGGATAATAGCAAAGGTAGAAGTTTTTATACCACCGCCGGTTGAACCTGATGAAGAACCTACAAACATCAGGAAAATCATAAGGATGAGTGTGGGTGCGGTGAGATCAGAAATACTTACAGTGTTGAATCCCGTTGATCTGCAGGTTACCGACTGAAATACGGAGGTGATGATGGCTTCAAAATAATTCTGATCGGGCATCATGTTATCTTTTTCAATCACATAAAAAATAAATGCACCAAAAACAATTAGGATGAGTGAACCATACAAAGCGATCTGGGTGCTTAGTTGGAATTTTTTCCAGGGCAAACGCATGCGTTCCCTCATGGAATCAATGCTGAAAATATCGCGTATGGCAGGAAATCCCAGGCTACCGAAAAATATAATGCTGGCAAAACATAAATGTAAAATGTAAGATTTATTCACCAACGGATCGTTCAACCCATCGGTAAATAATGAAAACCCTGCATTGTTAAAAGCGGATACGGTATGGAAAAGTGAATAGAAAATTTTTTCTCCAAATGAGGCAAATGGAATCGCAGGATCCCAAAGCGAATACACCAATATTGTTCCCGCGGTCTCAATCAGAATCGTAAGGAAAATTATTTGTCGAAGTAACCCTTTTGCATCAAACAGGGAACCGGAACTAAAAAAATCCTGGACCATGGAATGATGTTTTATGCCAACACCTTTTGAGTAAAAAGATGCAAAAAAAGTAGCAAATGATATGATGTTTAACCCTCCGAGTTGTATTAAAAAAAGTATGACAAGTTTTCCTTTAAAGGTGAAGTAGGTAGCGGTATCAACTATTATATGTCCTGTTACACAACTGGCACTGGTGGAAGTAAAAATAGCAGTCATCCAATCAGATCCCTGATGATTCGTAGTCATTTCGGGAAGCATCAACAGAAATGCGCCGCCAAGTATGAGAATGATAAACGAAAAAATGAACATGACACTTGCTTTCAGATTGATAAGGTCAAGCAGGGTGCTGGCTTTGGCAAGGTCGATTACAAGAAGAACCAATAATATAAATTGCAGAATAAGATGATAAATGGATAAAAAACCTCCAAATCCTATCAGTGATAAAAACGATCGCACTACCGGTGCATTGAACAACAAAGTACTGGTGGCTTCAATCAGAAGGAGTATCACCAGTGTTAATTCTATCCATGTACTGCGAAGAAATTTAGCAGGCTCGAATGTGTATATGAAGCGAACGACATAATTGAGAATATAAAATCCGAAAAGAAATTTGAGAAAAAATATTTCAATCAATCGTGATTCATCGTTCTGGGGAAATCCGATGCTGTAAATTAAAAGCCCGATCGCCATTACCGCCACCAGTGAACTTTGTATCCTGAATATCAGAAGAACCGCTTCCTTGCTGTTAAAAATTTTCAGGTTTACCTTCTCCCGGAAGGTTTCTATCGACATGCGTTCAGCGGTTTACGGATTCTGCAATGATGCTATGCTTGTCAGCTTCTTCCAGAAATTTTATTTTATTGATGGGAACTACACCAACGAGTTCACATACCAATCCTCCTGCAAGATTCGCAAGTTCCGCAATAGTTTTAATGGGAAGGTTTAATGCAACGCATAAAGCTGCTACGCTTATCACTGTATCACCGGCACCCGATACATCAGAAATATTCCTGACATGGGCAGGTAATACTACCGCATCATCTTTAGTTGCAATAAAAACGCCGGACTCAGATAGCGTCACAAGTACCATAGTCATGTCACGATCATTCAACAGTGTTGCCACAGCACGTTTTAAATGGGGCACATCCAGTTTATCAATTGTTACATCCAACCCTGTTTTGAGTTCATGTAAATTGGGTTTAAATAGTGTAACACCCCGGTAGGAATTAAAATTTTTCTTTTTCGGATCCACGGCTACAGGAATTCCGGCTTTTATCGCCGATTCGGTTATGGCTTCAATAACCTGTGCCGTTAAAACACCTTTGTCGTAATCTTCAAAAATAATTACAGCCGGTTTTTCTTCGCTGATCATGGCATTGCATCGTGAAATAAAAGCTACCGCAGCATCATTTGTTAAGTCTTCGATAGTTTCATCATCTACACGCAACAACTGGTGGTTATTCCCGATAACCCTGGTTTTAACAGTAGTTTTTCTTCCCGCAAGGCGTAAAATACCTTTTGTTTCCAATTGCTCATTCACTAACAGCGTTTCGAAAATGTGACCCGCTGCATCATCCCCGGTAACGGAACATAAAACAGGAATTGCCCCGAGTGCTTTTATATTTATGGCAACATTGGCGGCTCCACCAGGACGTTCTTCACGGTGAGTTATATGCACCACAGGGACGGGAGCTTCAGGTGAAATACGTTCGACTTTTCCAAACACGTACGAGTCGGTCATTACATCACCTATTACCATCACTTTAAGCCCGGTAAATGATTGAATGATTTCAGTAGAGGTCACGTTGATTTGTTAAGATGACGGTTTGAGTCGGCAAAGTTAACGGAATTTTGCACTCAATGAAGTTTTGCCAGACTGACTTGTACTCTGGTAAGCGCCTTTATCAGCAGCTCATCCGACGTAGCATAGGATAGACGAACGCAGTTGCTGTCGCCGAAAGCCTCACCTGTAACCATCGATACATTGGCATCTTTAAGCAGAAACATGCAAAAATCAGTGGCATTTAAAATTGTATTGATACCATCTGTCTTGCCAAAATAAAAACTCACATCGGGGAAAACATAAAATGCACCCATTGGAACATTCACCTTTAAACCCGGAACCTGTTGGAGCATAGTTACCACCAGGTCACGGCGGCGGCGATACGTTTCACGCATCTGATTGTAAAAACCTGTACCTGATTGCAACGCTGCAGTTGCTGCTTTTTGAGATATGGAACTTGTTCCGGATGTAAACTGTCCCTGCATTTTATCACACGCAGCCGCTATCCACTTAGGAGCTCCGATATAACCGATACGCCACCCTGTCATGGCATATCCTTTTGATACACCATTCACAACTATAATACGCTCTTTAATAAAATCAAACTGCGCGATGCTCTCGTGTTTTCCGTAAAAATTTATGTGTTCATAAATCTCATCCGATATAACATACAAATCTTCTTTTTCGGCAATTACTCGGGCAAGTGCCTCCAGTTCCTGCTTCGTATATACCGTACCGGAAGGATTGCATGGTGATGAAAAAATAAGCAGCTTTGACTTTGATGTAATTGCTTTTTGTAATTGTTCCGGTGTAATTTTATAATCGGTTGCTACCGTAGATGGAATAAAAACCGGAATTCCTTCTGCCAGTTTGATCATTTGTGTATAGCTTACCCAGTAAGGTGCTGGCACTATAACTTCTTCACCGGGATTTACCAGGCTCAAAACGGCATTCGCTATGGATTGTTTAGCACCGGTTGAAACTACAATCTGGTCGGGTGCATAATCAAGGTTGTTTTCATTTTTAAACTTTGCGGATATTGCCTGTCGGAGATCAGCAAACCCTGCAATAGGTGAATATTTTGTAAAACCGTCGTCAATTGCTTTTTTGGCGCTTTCGCGGATGCCTTCAGGGGTAATAAAGTCGGGTTCTCCAAGACTCAGGCTGATAATGTCATAACCCTGGTCCTGCAAATCCCGGCTCAATTTTGCCATTGCAATTGTTTGAGATTCAGAAAGATGAGTAATACGATCGGCAAGTTTCGACATGGGAATGACAATTGGGTGCAAAACTAAGGTTAATTTGATGATTTGGGGATTTGATGATTGAATGGAGTATGGTGGTGGAAAGGTAATTTTCTATTTTTATGTTGAATTTCAGTTTGTTGTATTTTTTTTAGTGATTTTTTAGGAATGCTGATTTTTTCATTTTATCATTGTGATATCATTTTAATATCACTTCTTTGAAAACTGAAACCGCCTTTAAACCTTTTAATGGTTACTTAATGACTTTGATAATATTGGCACTGGTTGCCACATCCATTTTTTGTTTGATCAACCTTTACATCATCCCGGGTCTTATTCTCCTGGTTCTGACCATTTTTTTGACCATTGGGTTAATGATAGTTAATCCGAATGAATCGATGGTTTTGATACTTTTCGGAACCTATAATGGTACTGTTAAATTAAATGGTTTTTTCTGGGTGAATCCTTTTTATGTGAGGAAACGCATCTCGCTTAAAGCGAGAAACCTGAACGGCACACCTTTAAAGGTGAATGATAAAATTGGGAACCCTATTGAAATAGCTGCAGTAATTGTGTGGCAGGTGCGGGATACTTTTAAAGCAGCATTTGAAGTAGACGATTATACCCAATATGTCAATATTCAAAGTGAAGCATCTGTAAGGCACCTCGCCGGAATTTGTCCTTATGATAATTTTGAAGACGACCTGGCCGAGATCACACTTCGCGGAGGTTCCGAAAGCGTGAACGCCATGTTGGAAAAAGAACTAAACGAGCGGCTGGCTCCTTCCGGCATTGTGGTAATAGAAGCTCGGATCAGTCACCTGGCGTATGCACAGGAAATTGCAGGTGCTATGTTACAGCGCCAGCAGGCAACCGCAGTGGTAGCAGCACGGAAGCAAATTGTGGAAGGTGCTGTGGGAATGGTAGAAATGGCTTTACAAAAACTGAGTGAGAAAAATATTGTTCACCTCGATGATGAACGCAAAGCGGCAATGGTCAGTAATTTGCTTGTGGTTTTATGTGGAGATAGAAATGCAAGTCCGGTCATTAACGCAGGAACCTTGCATCATTAAAAATGGCAGAGAAAGAGGATAAAAAAGCATTTGTGCTGAGGATAAACCCGGCAACCCTCCGGGAAATTGAGAAGTGGGCTTCTGATGATTTCCGAAGTGTGAATGGGCAAATTGAATATTTGCTGCAAAAGGCACTTAAGGAAACAGGCCGTCATAAACAGGATCCTTCTGGATAGCCTTCCTGAATTGTTAGGTTAGATGGTATCAATTGGTACACATTTCCGATATTTGTACCGTTAAGACACCGCACCTATGAATTTACCTGATGGAGTAATTGATTTTTTAGTATACCTGGCGCCTTCTTTATTAGTATTCCTTACGGCATTTTTTCTTGTCAAAAAATTCCTCGACAATGACCAGCGGATGAAATATGCCGAATTAAAGCGCACCATGGATAAGGAACTGCTTCCTTTGCGGATGCAGGCCTATGAACGGATTGTTTTATTGCTCGAGCGAATTTCCCCCAACAATTTACTGGTGCGGGTGTACGTGCCCGGCATGACGGTGCTGGAATTTCACCGCGAAGTGCTTATGGCCATAAGAGCGGAATACGAGCATAACATTACCCAGCAGGTTTATGTTACCAACAATGCATGGAATATTGTAAGAACAAGCCGCGATGAACTCATCAAATTGATCAACCAATCATTGGAGCAGTGCAATCCAAACGCAGCTGGGGTTGAACTCAGCAAAAAAGTTTTTGAAACCATGCTCCAGCGCGATGATTACCCGATACAACGGGCTATTGACCAGGTCAAGAATGAAGCGCATGCTCTTTTTTAACAGGTAACGGTTTAGCATATACGATATAAAGAATGTCTGAAAAAAATCCAGCACCGAAAAAGCATTTGACTGATTCGGGTATTGAAATTGACCGTGTTTACAAAGGTGCCGGTAACGAAGGTGAAGAGCCTTCAGAATTTCCATTCACTAGGGGTGTGCAAGCTGATATGTACCGTTCCAAATTATGGACGATGCGCCAGTATGCCGGTTTTAGCACTGCTGAAGAATCCAATAAGCGGTACCGTTATCTTTTATCACAGGGAACAACAGGTTTAAGTGTGGCTTTTGATTTGCCCACACAAATAGGTTATGATTCCGATCATGCTTTGGCGGAAGGTGAAGTTGGAAAGGCCGGTGTTGCAATTGATTCACTTTATGATATGGAATTACTTTTCGATGGAATTGAGCTGGAAAAAATTACCACGTCAATGACTATCAATGCCTCGGCTTCCACATTATTGGCCATGTACATAGCGTTAGCAAAAAGGCAGGGCGCCTCTTTAAAAAATATTTCAGGAACCATACAAAATGATATTTTAAAGGAATATGCGGCTCGGGGAACTTATATTTTTCCTCCCAAACCTTCCATGCGCATAATCACTGATATTTTTGAATACTGTTCTAAGGAAGTACCTAAATGGAATACTATTTCCGTGTCCGGATATCACATTCGTGAAGCCGGAGCGACCGCAGTACAGGAACTGGCTTTTACACTTGCCGATGGGAAAGCATATTTGCAGGCAGCGCTTGATAAGGGTCTCGATATAGATGTGTTTGCAAAACGGATGTCGTTTTTCTTTAACGCGCACAACAACCTGTTTGAAGAAGTTGCAAAATTCCGTGCAGCTCGTCGCATGTGGGCGCATATCACAAAGGAGCTTGGCGCAAAAGATCCGCGAGCCATGATGCTGCGTTTTCATACGCAAACCGGTGGTTCCACGCTGACTGCTCAGCAACCAATGAATAATATTATTCGTGTAACGCTACAGGCACTGGCTGCCGTAATGGGGGGCACACAATCGTTGCATACAAACGGATATGATGAAGCTTTGTCATTACCCACTGAGGAAGCTGCAACCATCGCATTACGCACCCAGCAAATCATCGCGCATGAGAGTGGTGCAGCTATGACGGTAGATCCGCTTGGAGGTTCATATTTTATTGAAAGTCTGACTGATGAAGTGGAGCAAAAAGCATGGGATTACATAAAGCGTATTGATGAGATGGGAGGAGCAGTTAATGCCATTGAAGCAGGTTTTATACAACAGGAAATTGCTGCTGCTGCTTACAAATATCAACGGGATATAGAATCGGGAGAAAAAATTATTGTAGGGCAAAATAAATTCACTTCAAAGGAATTGCCTTTCGATAAAGTTTTTTCAATTGATGATTCAATCAGGCTAGTGCAGATTGAAAAATTGAAAGCAATGAAACTTTCGAGAAATACAGGAATAGTTTCGAAGGCTTTACACGAGCTGGAACAAGCAGCTAAAGATGGGTCCAACTTAATGCCACCTATTTTATTTGCCGTTGAAAATTATGTAACCCTCGGGGAAATTTCTGATGCGTTGAGAGGGGTGTTTGGTGAGTATGAAAGTTGAATAAATGAAATCTTTTTTATTGCATTGCTGAAAGGGTTATTAAAGGTATGGCGCTATCCGAAGGTGGCGATTTCATAACAAATTTTGCCTATGAAGAACAAATTGTTGCTGAACCATATAACTGTCATGAGTTCAAACCCGACGTGTCAGCTGTATTTTTTGTTAAAGTATCAAAAATTCTTTGATGTCCGAAATTTCTGTGCTACATTGTAGCCGTTTTCCTTTACATATTGTTTCAATAAAATTTAAATAATTGTTTATCAATTAATTATGCCAATAATTTAGAAAAACCTGTTACTAACATCCTCCTGTAAATAACTACACAATGTTACACACTGACAATTCGTTTTTTGAAATATCTTTAGTTTATGAAAAAGTTTGAGAAAATCCTTCCGTGGTTAAAAGACAAGTACGTCCTGTCTATCATTGTGTTTTTGGTATGGATGACTTTTTTTGATCGCAACGATTTTATTTCTCAGTATTCATATAAGCAGGAGCTGAATAAACTTGAAGTCGACAAGCAATATTATCTTGCACAGGTTGAGGAAAACAAGGTAAGCATCTACGAATTGATGTCTGATCCCGCTAACCTTGAAAAATTTGCCCGTGAAAAATATCATATGAAAAAAGATGATGAAGATGTTTTTTTGATCATACGGAAATGACCTGTGTACGTTATGCTTTGGCGACACAGCGACTTCAAAGCTATTGCAAGAACCCAAGCGACAATAACTATTTGACACGACAAAAACAAAATAAATTTACTTTTAAATTTGCTCAGTTGCCAGGCATAAAATGAATTCCGTGTCAAAAGATAAAATTGAAGGAAGCGAATCACTTTCAGATAACGAACGCACCGTTCTTTACAATTCGTTTATGAATGCCCCCGCAGGGATCGCAATTTTAAAAGGCGATACTCATATTTTTGAATTTGCAAATGCTGAATACGAAAAATTAGTTGACAGAAGAATAACCATCGGCAAAACTGTTCAAGAGATTTTTCCAGAAATTGAACAACAGGGATTATTAGATATTCTAAATAAGGTTTTTACAACTGGCGAGCCATTCATCGCTAATGAATTTCCTGTTGAATTAATAGATGAAAGAACTGGCAAAATGGTTTTGCGTTATTATAATTCAGTAGTGCAGCCAATTAAGGACGAAAAAGGGAATACGGATAGATTATTGTCTCATGGAGTGGAAGTTACACAACAGGTTGAAGCACGCAAATTAATTGAAGAAAGTGAATCGCGTTTCAGGATGCTCTCTGAAAATATTCCAAATCTTGCATGGATGGCTTATGCCGATGGCAACATATTTTGGTATAACCAGCGATGGTATGATTACACCGGCACTACACTCATTGATATGGAAGGATGGGGATGGCAATCGGTTCACGACCCTGAAGAACTTCCCACGGTGCTTAAAAAATGGAAAGCATCTATCGAAACAGGGCAACCGTTTGAAATGGTTTTTCCTTTAAAAGGTGCTGATGGTAAGTTCCGTCAATTTCTCACCCGAGTTTTGCCGGTTCTTGACAGCGAAAACAAAATTTACAGGTGGTTTGGCTCCAACACTGACATAAGTAAACAAATTGAAGCTGAGGAAAAAATAAAAGAAAGCGAAGCTAAATTCAGAACGCTGTCCGAAACTATTCCTATCATGGTATGGACAGCTACTCCCGATGGGAATAAAAATTTCTTCAACCAATATTTTCTCGATTATACAGGATTATCTTTTGAAGAATTAAATAGCAATGGCATGATGGAAATTATTTTTCCAGGTGACCTTGAAAGAGATTTGCAGCTTTGGCATCATTCCCTTAAAACAGGCGAAGATTTTAAAATGGAGAAACGCCTTCGCCGTTATGATGGAACTTACCGATGGCATTTAAGTCATGGGATTGCACAAAAAGATAATCATGGCAACATTATCGGATGGATAGGAACCAGCACCGAAATAGAGGAGCAGAAAAAGTTTGCCAAAGAATTAGAAACAAAAGTAATTGAGCGGACAGAACAATTGCAGTTACAAAATCAAACCTTTGAAATTGCGGAAAGCATTGCCAAATTTGGAAGCTATAGCTGGGACATTACAACTGGTGCGTTGGAATATTCTGATAGCTTATTCCGTTTATTGGATTGTGAACCACAGGAGTTTGTTCCCTCGTTTGAAAAGTTTTTATATTTTATACACCCCGATGACTTGCAACAGGTAATTAGCAACGGGGAGCAAACAATGCAAACGGGAGCTTTGGTAGAAACACCTTACCGCATCATAAGCAAAACCGGAACTATCAAATACTTCCGTTCAAGCGGAAAATTTTCCGGTGAGGGTGTCAAGCGTTTGCTCATTGGCACCGTGCAGGATATTAGCAAGGATGTTTTAGCGGCTGAAGCATTAGTAGAAAAGGAAAATTATTTGCACCAGATAATTAACAATGCTCCCGATGCTGTTATTGTAATTAACGAAAATAGTATTATCAACTTATGGAATCCTAAGACAGAAGAAATATTCGGATGGAAAGCAGAGGAAGTTTTGGGATTGCATTTAACTGATACCATCATTCCAACACACTATCGGGAAGCTCACAAAGAAGGAATGAAACGCCTTTTGAAAACAGGTGTATCACGGGTTTTAAATACAACATTAGAACTTACTGCTCTTAATAAAAACGGTAAAGAGTTCCCTGTATCCCTCACTATTTCGCAGACAATGCAGCAGGGAAATAAATTGTTTATTGCATTTCTCAGAGATACTACTCTTGAAAAGCAGAATAAAGAAGAATTAATTGTTAAAACAAAGCAATTAGAAGAAATGAATCAAACGCTTGAATTAAAAAACAAGGAACTTGAAAATAGCAATGATGAGCTTGCTTCATTCAGTTATGTTGCCAGCCACGATTTAAAAGAACCATTACGAAAAATTCAGGCATTTAGCAAGCGCATCATTGAAATAGAAAATTTTTCAGACAAAACACAGGACTATTTCAATCGTATAATTTCAGCGGGAGAGCGAATGCAAAATCTCATTGACTCTTTGCTTGATTTTTCCCGTGCAAATACTAATGAACCGATTTTTAAACCATGCGATTTAAATACCATTGTTGAAGAATCAAAACACGACCTACACGAAAACATACTTGAAAAACAAGTAGTAATTGAATCAGAAAAGCTTCCTATAATAAATGGAGTGTATGTGCAACTTTCCCAACTTTTCACAAACCTTATTGACAATGCTATTAAATACAGCAGACCAGAAATCACACCGCACATCAAAATTTCTTATTCAATTATAGAAGGACAAAAAATCGAACACCCATCGGCAAATAATCAAAAGGAATATCATGCAATAAAAATTGTTGATAACGGAATTGGGTTTGAAAAAAAATATGAAAATAAAATCTTTGAAATCTTTCAGCGGCTTCATCAGAAGAATGAATATTCAGGAACAGGTATTGGTTTAGCCATTGTCAAAAAAATTGTAACCAATCACAATGGTTTTATTATAGCAGAAGGAAAACCTTTCATAGGTTCAACATTCACTATTTTTATTCCCACCTCATGAACAAAATTTTTCTTGTTGATGATGATGTAGATGACCAGCTTTTTTTTAAAGAAGCTTTAGAATTGATTAATCCATCATTGCAATGTGATATAGCAACCAATGGAAAAATTGCTCTTGAAAAATTAAAAGCAAGCATTTCTTTGCCCGACATAATTTTTCTTGACCTGAACATGCCTATTATGAACGGATTTGATTTTCTAATTCAAATAAAAAAAGAAAATCGGTTAAACAAAATTCCTGTAGGCATTTTCACTACATCAAATATAATTCGCGACAAAGAATTGACAAAAGAATTTGGAGCACAATTTTTTATTACCAAATCAAACGACTTCCATGTGCTTCGTAAAAACCTGCAACAAATTCTAGCTGCAGATTTTTCAAACAATGAGTATATATCAATTACATAACGATACCCCTTAAAATAAAATTTTGAAATTTATTTTTCCAGGAATGGATACCGGTAATCAACCGGTGGCACAAAGGTTTCTTTGATAGTGCGTGGCGACACCCACCGGAGCAGGTTGATCATTGAACCGGCCTTATCATTGGTTCCCGATCCGCGTGCTCCGCCGAAAGGTTGTTGACCCACCACTGCACCGGTACATTTATCGTTAATATAAAAATTACCTGCGGCATTCACCAGTTTTTTCATGGCATGATCAATCACATAACGGTCTTGGGCGATGATTGACCCGGTTAATGCGTAAATTCCGGTACGGTCGACAAGATCAAGTGTTTGATCAAACATGTTATCTTCGTATACGTATATCGTTAGTACCGGTCCGAAAATTTCTTCACACATGGTGACATAATCGCCTTTCTTTGCAACGATTACTGTAGGCTCAATAAAATAACCTTTTGATTTATTGTAATGCCCTCCTGAAATAATTTCTACATCAGGATTGTCTTTTGCCTGGTCGATGTATGAAGTAATTTTATCAAATGCCTTTTCATCTATAACCGCATTGATAAAATTTTCAAAATTCTCGGTGCCTCCCATTTTCATGGATGCCAGATCTGCAAGCAAACCTTTTTTTACTTCCGGCCACAGGCTGGCAGGAATGTACGCCCGGGATGCGGCACTGCATTTTTGCCCTTGGAATTCAAAAGCTCCCCGGCTGAGTGCAGTTACCACAACTTTCGCTTCTGCGGAAGCGTGAGCCATAATAAAATCTTTACCACCTGTTTCACCTACAATGCGCGGATATGATTTATAAACTGAAATATTTTTCCCGATCTCGCTCCACACATTACGGAAGACTTCAGTAGAGCCGGTAAAATGAATTCCTGCAAAATCACGATGATTGAAAATGACATCCCCCGCTACCGGACCGGAAACATAAACCAGGTTAATTACTCCGGCAGGTAGACCTGCTTTGATGAATACTTCCATGAGTACACTTGCTGCATAAATGGCCGAGTTAGCAGGCTTCCAAACAACAGTATTTCCCATCATCGCTGCTGACGAGGGAAGGTTTCCCGCAATAGCTGTAAAATTGAAAGGTGTTAAAGCAAAAACAAATCCTTCCAACGGACGATGCTCAACCCGGTTCCATACTCCTTTGGAAGATATGGGTTGTTGTTGGTAAATTTCGTACATATATTGTACGTTAAAGCGCAGAAAATCAATCATCTCACACGCAGCATCAATCTCCGCCTGGAAAGCGTTTTTTGACTGCCCAAGCATGGTTGCTGCATTAATCACAGGTCGGTATGGACCCGCTAACAGGTCGGCGGCTTTGAGAAAAATGGCAGCCCGGTGTTCCCAGTCAAGGGAGGCCCAGGCTTGTTTGGCAGCCAGTGCGGCATTGATCGCCTGGGTAACATGGGAAGCATCTCCTTCATGGTAATGACCAAGGATGTGCTGATGATCATGGGGAGGTGACAGTTTTTTAGTCACCTCGGTGCGTATTTCTTCCCCCCCGATATACATCGGCACATCTTTAACTTTTGATCGGGCTTCGGCAAGAGCATCCTGTAATTCAGCGCGTTCCCGGGAACCGGATCCATAGTTTAAAATTGGTTCATTAATGGCCTGTGGTACACGATATATTCCGTTTGACATAAAATTGGGATTTGAGAGTGCAAAGGTAAGGAAAAGAGTGTGGAGAACGGCAGTAGGCAGTAGGTAGTTGGCAGTAGGCAGTAGGTAGTTGGCAGTAGGTAGTGGGTAGTAGGCAGTAGGAATTGAAACTTTTGGTTGGTAATCGAGTACAACCATTTGAAAGCTTTCCACTTGACCGGGCGGCAATCATTAGTTCATTCCTTAAATAAAGCTTATGAAAGTAAATAACTACTTAAGTGACGAGGAGAATGAGAAGTGCCAATGCATCACCTTCGATGAGAACGGCAGGATTATGGGAAGCTGTGATACGCTTTTTCAAACGTCGAGGCTTACGGCTTCAGGTATCAAACGAGAGTTTCCTTTTTTATGGAAAATCATCAGCCACTTCCAGCAAAACAAAGACACCGGGGACGCTTTATTTTTTCCGCAGGTAGAATTTGAATGTAATGGTTATTACAGTGTGTGCGATTTTACTTTTATGAAATCGGAAGACGCGCGGGGTATTCAAAAATTTATCTGGATGATTTATGATAACAGCATCCATTACAAAGAACTCTTAACACGTCACGTTTCGGGCAAGCCACGAAAAACACGATTGAGTTTTTAAAGATTATCAAAGATTCAGCCCTGTTTCTTTTTCATTGAAACTTCGAAGAGTAATTTTCGATAAATGAGGAGCTAAAAATTAGGATACACCATAATCAGTTAGGTTTTTTTATAATTCAGTTTAAAAACTATTCTTTCATCATTCTTTTGGTTTTAACAGGTTCTCCGTCTATTAATAGTGAATAAGTGTAAATTCCACTGCTTAAATTATGTCAATATCGTCTATCACATTTAATCTCCTTGTTGGAAATGCTGTACCTATTCCTACAAACCCATTTGTAATAGGCCCTCCCAATATTGTTATACGTAACAAATTATTTGTATGAAACTCAATTATATCATCAAAGTTGTTACGAATTTGCAGAGAACCTGGATTAAAACCTGTCCCATCCCACCCATTAAATGCTGGCCCCGAAGGACGTATATTGTTTAATTGAGTAACTTGAGCAACGGAAGATGAGTATACAAAAGCCAAATGAACTAATACGATAATAAAATGTTTATTATTTTCATGACGGTATTAATTTTTAATGATAGTTTTTGAAAATGAATTATTGTTTTCTTTCATATTTAGTTTAAGGAAATAGATTCCTTTAGGAAGTGGAGCAAGTGATAGTGTGATCATCTCCAGTTTTTCAGGGGTAAGAAAAAGAATTCGCTCACCAAAAATGTTATAGACTATTATCTCTGCATTAAGAAAATTTAGTAACTTAACTGTAATATTTTCATTATAGGGATTTGGAAAAACTTTTATTTCCCTTTCAATTGATAAATTATTAATATTTGTTATACATGGCAATGAATCGAATCCACCATAACATGTTAAAGAATCAAGAGAGATACATACATCATCTATAAGGTAGTAGCTTAAAGTGTTAATGCATGCGGCACAGCTATAATTAATTGTATCAGTGTTGATTTCATCAAAGAAATTTCCAATAATAATATAATTGTATGCAGAATCAGCAATAACGCTTCCTGTTATTTGAGTCCAATTGATGCTATCATTTAATATTGTAGAATAATTAACATGAGCAAAATTATCGATGGGCACAGGATTACTGGGATTGTAAGGAACGGTTGTCAATCTTATTCCTAAGTTATAGAAGGCATAGATTCATAATTGCTCGCTACATTCATTTCACCTAAAACAGCATAGAATGTTACAAAATATTTTTGACCAATTGTAAGTGTTTGGCTTAACTGTATACCAATATGCTCTCTATAATTTGAAATTGTTGAAGAAAATGTAATTATTGCTGAATAGGCATTACAATTTCTGCGTTCAATTTGATAACATCCATAATTTTTAGGAACCCCCATAGAAGAAGGAGGGGCACATGAGTTATAATAATCTGGAGTTGTATTGGTAGAACTAAAATTTCCCCACCCCGTTGCAAGATGAATTTGATTCCCAAACTGCGGGCAGGAATCATTTTGCTCAAAACTCGGATTCGGTACCAGGTTTTGCGAACTAGCTCTATAAATGGTTAATAGAAATATAAAATATTAATAATATTCTCATCAGTGTATATTAAAAAATAAAACTTTGAGCAGAAAATAAATTAATTTAAAAGTATAAGTAAAATTGCATATGATTTCATTTTGATTAAAAATTAATTTTAACCTTTTGAATTTGAATAAAATATGATATTTAAAGAGGTAGTAATGCCACAGCTTCCCGATGATTTTCAAATCTCATTTCATTGAGAAAATATACTACATAACAAAATCAAAATATGTTTCCAGTCCCTCATTATTCATACCAACTGGTTGATGGATTTAAATCAAAAGATCTTATTGATAAAACGGAATTTCCATCACTTTCCCCGAAGTAGCATAAACCAAAAACATTTTAGTTTCTTTATACCCCATTTTTTCAAGAACCGAGGCATACTGCTGAACCTGTTCTGCATGATAACTTTCTTCAGCACCAGTCTTGTAGTCGATCACCACAACTTTATCACCTGATAAAATTAACCTGTCGGGTCGCAACAACGAGCCATCGGGCAACAACAATTCCGCTTCATTAACAGTAACCGAACCGGTATCAAACCATCCATAACCTAATGCAGCATCCACAAACATTTTAATTTCATCAATCAATCGGTGTTGTATGGATGACTCAAGTGATTTAGAAATTTCATTGGTTTTTACAAAAGTTTCGGGATTGATTAATGTTTGAATCTCTGACAACAAGGAATGAAATAAAATTCCGTATTGCGTTTCGGGAGTTTCAGAATCATCTATAGAAATTTTTTTCTTGCTGATCCCCATTTTAATGCGGGGCTTCCAGGAAGTTGAAAACCATTGCTCCAGGTTTTTGCCTTCTTGTTTCCCTTGCGGGGATGATCGGAGCGGACCACTGCATAAGCCTTTTTCAAAGGACCCTTCTGCTGCAGTATACATTGCTGAAAATTCAGGGTGTGATAGCAGCGTTGCTTCAATAAGTTCTCCCGCACGGCAAGGCAAAACATTTTCCTTATTTTTTGCAGCAGATGGTTTTTTAGAAATAACATACAACTGTTCTTCAGCACGCGTAAAGGCAACATATAACAGGTTAAGGTTATCGACATAATTCAGCAACATTTCTTTTTCATAATCTTCTTTAAATACCGATAGTTCAAGATCCGGTGAAAATTTTACAGGGTGAGCCGGTGTACGGTCGAAAGGAGGGATGTTGCTTTTCATCCAGTGTATCGACTGACTCATTGGTGTTAATTCCCAATCGGCAAACGGAATAATTACAACCGGAAACTGTAATCCTTTCGATTTATGAATACTCATTACCCGGATAGCATTTTCTCCGGAAGGAATAATAACCGAACAGGTATCTTTTTCCTGGTTGTCATTCCACCAAATAAGAAAATCAGTAATATTAGCAGGATTTTTTTTGGTATAATCGAGCACAACATCGAAAAAGCGTTGTATGTAAGCTTCCGGTGGCGATCCGAGATTGAAAATTATTGAAAGTTCTTCCACTGCTTCAAAGAGTGGAATTTTACGGAATTCAAGAAATTTTTTGGTAAAGGCCTCAGGTAACAAATCAAGTTTTATCTTCCTGCTTGCAGCAAACAGGTAGTGCAATGACAATTTCGTATCACCCTTTTTTATATGGTTCCAGTAATAAACCACCTGGGCCAAAACAATATCATCCTGGTAATCATCGACCAGATGCAACAGGTTTACCAGGAACTGCACTGCCGGGGAAGCATTCAAAAGCATTGACTCCGGGGAAATGATGCGGTGAATGTTGTTCTGGATCAGGAACTCCGTGATACACCTTGCATCTTTGTTGGACCTTGTCAGGAAAGCAATGTCGCGATATTCGTAACCCAGTTCCAATACTTTTTTTACAATGGCAAGGTTCTCCTGCAACGCACATTCGGTCCAGGTGGCAGCAGTGTGCTCGGTATCGTTTTCAGTGATTATACTTGGTGTACCGTTGTTTTTAACGTCAACAACGCGAATGTTAATATATCCTTCCGCATCCTTACCTTTTTTCCACTTTTGGCGGAGTTCGTCGGAATGGTAAGCGATCCGCAGTGTTTTACTTTCATCATCGGGTAACAGTAATGAAGGTGCGATTTCGAAAAAATCGTTATTGAAATTAACAATTTGTTCACGGCTTCTGTAATTTTCCCCAAGATGTTTTAACTCAGTAATTTCAGCATAATGAATCAGATTTTTTTGTACACCTGATAGCAACAGTTGCATATTTCCTCCGCGCCAGCGGTAGATAGATTGTTTTGCGTCGCCAACAATCATTGCATAATTTCCTGCAGCAAGAGCATTTTCAATGAGCGGTGCCAGGTTCTGCCACTGATAATCGGAGGTATCCTGGAATTCATCGAGCATAAAGTGTGTAAACCGGTTTCCAGTTTTTTCGTAAATGAATGGAGCATCTTCATTGTTAATAGCTTTTTGAAGTAGCTGGTTGGTATCGCTGATGAGCACAATGTCATTCTCATCCCTGAAGAGGGTCAGTTTTTCATCCAGCAGACTGAAAATACCGGCAATGTGAATGGTGTTTAATACTATTTTGGCTCCTGAATAACGCGGAATTTCGCTGATGCGGAAATTATTAACGTCGTTGGCTATTTGAATAAGCTGACTTCCTGCCAAAGAAATTATTTCACTTCTGCGTGCCGACGATTTTGTTGCCCATGCATCCGGATTCGTAAGCGCACCTTCAAACCGTGAACCGGGAATATAATCACGGGCTTTTAATTTTTTTGTTATTTTGCTGAAGTAGTTTGCTACACCTGATTTTCCGAAAGCAAAATCAGCTATACTAAGATCGTTACGAGCAATGATTGCAAGAAAAGTATTTCCATATTCCGCCATCCGGTTTTCAAATCCCGATACTATTTCCCGTAGTTCCTTTATAAAAGAAGCATCCGGCTTTGCAGGTCCTTTGGGAAACAGTGTGCGGTAGGATTCCTTAAAAAGTTCGTATGACAAATTGTGAATATCGGATTCTATTTTCCAGCTCTTTCCCTGGTCGAGTTTATCGAATATAAATTCTTCCAGCCATTTTTTTAACCACGGGTTAGTGCCGATATCATCAAGCATCATAGTGGAAATTTCCCCTATTACCGCATCAATGTTAAGTTCAATATCAAAACGCAGCGGAAGGTTCAGTTCCCGGGCAAGTGCTCTGACAATGGTACTAAAAAAACTATCGATGGTAGAAACCCCGAAGCCGGAATAATCATGCAGGATATTATCAAGAACAAGCGTAGCTTTTCCGGGCAGTTCTGAAACAGCCAACCCGGTTTCATTGGAAAGTACTTCCTGCAACTGGGGATTTTTATTTTGCGACAGTTCCACCAGCGACCCGATAATGCGGGTTTTCATTTCCTCGGTGGCTTTGTTGGTGAAGGTAATAGCCAGGATAGATCTGTAAAGTCCGGGTCTTTTCAATACCAGCTTCAAATACTCCAGAACAAGAGTATACGTCTTGCCCGATCCTGCAGAAGATTTATAGATTACCAGAGCATTAGCCGGCATAAGCGAAAGGAGTTCTTTTGCTGTAAAAATAATGAAAAAAAACAAGCAGGTGACTTGTAACGATGGAGCTCAAAGGTGTAGTTATATGATAAAGTGGCTCCAAAACCATTGTAAATCCTGAAACGGTGATGGCCTTGTAGCTTTTTAAGCAAAAAAAAAGCCCGGCACAAGGGACCGGGCAATGTTCATAAAAGTTATGAATCTATTTCTTTGTCTCTTCAGGTATCACCACGTCGGTTACTTTCAAATCCCCATTCGCCCCGCGGTATTTATAGCCAATCAGTGAGATGGTCATTGATTTAAGCGGTTTATTCGATGGTATCAACCTGTAATAAGCAAGGCCTGTGTTCGGACTTTTATCTATTACGGCATAAGCGGTCAAAAGGTTTTCTCCACCCTTTGCTTTTACTTTGCCGACTTGTGAAAACTCCTTAGCATCCAGGGATCGTTCAATGATAAAAGAATCAATTTCGGTTTCGGAAGCAGTGAACCAGGTCACCATCACATAGTCTTTTTCGGCCTTAGCCTCAAAGCTAAGCAGTTTAACAGGCAGTTCACTGATCTGGCGAGTGGCCTTAACCAAAACGTTATCAATAACTATTTTGCCGGATCCATCACCCTTAAGATCTTTTCCAACAACCAGGTTATCCTTTTCTTTCCATATAAGCACACTTTCCGGCTCCTCATCATGACTCCAGATGGCCACCCCGTTTACAAATATCTCTGACCGCCCATCAACCGGATCATAAACGAACCGGTAATTCCGGAATTCATCATCATCGGGAATCTCATACCGGGTTACTTCGGAAACAGTTACGGTCTTTTTTCCTTTTTTGAGTTTATAATCGATGGCAATTCTTCCATCTTTAACACCCATATTAAATTGTTTTCCCCTTGTAAACAGGTTGCAATTATTTTCCGACTTCCGGTAATCAAGGCTCAAATCAATACCACCCAGGTTCAGTTCTTTCACACCGGGGATTTCAAAATTCAATGGCTCTTGTTTTTTACCCGGACTTAATCCTTTGGAGTTTTCAGTACCACCGTTCGACCATATTGCTGCTGCCGAAACAAAAATTGCATCAGGACCAGATTCGGATTTTACAATTGTACTGTTATCAAAATTATAGGAAGCTATTTCTTCACCATTATTGATTTCATAACCAACCATCATGTTGGTAAACTGCGCGGCTTTGGAAGTTGTAACCTGCGTGGTATTCATAAAAATTGTCATGTATGCTGCTAATCCCAGCATGGATGCTCCTGCGACCATGAAAACCGTTTTGTGCATGGTTTTCATTTTCTGCCTGCTACGTAATGCATATTTTCCCATAATACTCGTTATTGATTTTTAAATATCAGATATGAAATAGTTTAATGTTTTTTGTTGATGTTCCGTTAGAGATAGTTAAGATGTAAATTCCGGGAGTGACCTTTCCGTTATCGGTAAATTCAAATGTGTTTTTTCCTTCTTTACCCTGAATGAATTCCGAATGCATCACCTGTCCATTGGATGTTGTAAGTTTTATTTCAACCACTGTGGCTTTTGGAACAGTGTACATGGCGAGGAAGCCTTGTGAAAAAGGATTCGGACTCACCGATTCAATTGCAATACCGGTTGCATAAATTTTTGAATTATCAATCCTTACAGCTCGTGAATATCTCAGTTTGCCATCAGGCTGATGTTGTTTTAACCGGTACCAGGATATTCCTTTAAGCGGATCATTATCCACAGCTTTGTAATTAACAGGTATCATAGCAGGAGGTAATGCTGTTTTAATTAGAAGATCGTCAAACTGGAATTCATCTTCTGATCGTTCAATAGTATATTTTTCCGGAGCAATGTTCGCCATGCTGGTCCAGTCAAGCGCAACATGATCGTCCATCAGCATTGCATTAAAGCTCAGAATGTCGGCTGCCTCCAGCCTTTCATTCGAAATAAGTAACAATGGCCCCCATGATGAAACCGCACTGGCTGACACTGCACCTGATCCACTGGTAACGCCGGTTCCGGTACCTCCCAGTAATTTCCAGTTAATTCCATTCCACGCAATCACCGAAAAGTTTTTGTTAACGATGTCTGAGTGAGTGGTATTCTCTTCTCCCAGATAAGAGGCGGTTATATTCGCTTTTATTCCGGTGGCTGATACATGAAACCAACGATCAATTACTTTTTTGTTTCCGGATTCGCCTCCGCCATAATTCAAATGCAGCACACCGTTAGTCAGTGGACGATTATCTGTTCCTGTGCTTCTTGTGCTGACTGCGAATTCATTTCCGAATCCCGAGATGGGGGTAAATGAAAATGGCAGCATATCATTTGATGACATACCGAATGGTATTATATGCAATCCCTGTGATATGTTTTTCCATTTCACCATGCTGTTGGTTCCTGATGAATTTCCTTCGCTCCGGATATACCCATTAACTCTGGTGATTGCCGATGGAGCACCGTTATTCACCATCAGGTTAAATCCATTCAGATCAAGCTCTCCATCAGTCAATGCTATACCTTGTCGTGCCATTACCAGGTTGCTTTTTAATTTTGCAGCCTTACGGGTTTTGTTAATTTCAATGATGCCATACTGCTGATGGTAGGAAGCGGCATTGCCTAATCCTGTACCGGTAATAATTTGTTCATTTGAACCATAGTATTCCACTACACTCTTAGGGTGAAGGATAAAAACCATGTTACCTGTTGCATTGATTGATGCATTCACTGTTCCGTTGTAGAGACCTTGTTCTCCAGAGATTCGTAATCTGGCGTCTTCATCAATTAAAAGTGAGGTGTACAGATTCGTATTGATTCCATAAAGTTGATGATCGCCTAAATCAAGTATTCCGTTCATCGTCACCAATAACATATCCTCAATCGGTGTGATAGATTCTGCAATCTGCATGTTACCATTCATGACTTTCAAACTGCAATCGGAATTAATCACCTGCTTAACATTTTTCAGAATGCTTCCGCTACTGTTTTGCAGGTACTGCATTTCGCCAAAGTGATCATAATAAATAATGCCAAACTTCGGATCAACCGCCGATACGGTTGTGTTTATGGTTGCACTTCCGCCAATGGTAAAGTACTCACCATTCAATGACAAGCGATGCTGTACGGTGGAAGATGAATTGTTATCAAATGTGATGTTTCCTGAATGATTGAAAAAATTACCATGAACAATGGTGTAAATTACATTGTAAGTAGGCGAGGTGTTGTTGTTGTGAAAGAATAGGGAACCGCCTGATTGCTGGTAATCGCCATTGATAATGAGATTGCAATTTCCTGTACCCCCGGTAACTGTCAGATTTCCGGTTTTCAAAATCAAATTTTTCTGCAGCAATGCAGTTAAGGTGCCTCCTGTTCTTGAAAAATATACAGTACCTCCTTTTACTTCAACATTATCAAGTATGCTGATTGTGGTGGAATGAAATCCGAAGTTAAAATTGGAAGTACATCCTTCAAAAAAAGCCTGTCCTTTAATCATTGTAGTTTCAGCGCCCGTGCTTCCTGAACTTGTAAATTCTGCAGCAGCGATCCCCTTAACTATAAGGTCACCATCAATAATAAGTTGTAGGCTTAAATTATTATCAGTTCCTGAAAGTGTGGTCAAGCCATTTCCCCGGAATTTTGAATTGCCTGATAAAAAATCAATTTCCAGGTTTCCGTTTATGGTAAGGGATGCGTTATTGCCTGCAGTGTGGCATGCATAATTTCCCATAAAAATTCCTCCTGTTAGTTTTACTTCGCCAAATTCAAGATCAGCTTTTCCTGAAGTGGTTGATGAGAGGTTAAAAACACCTCTGAAATCACCCATTGACTGAAAGTACTTGCCTGTTACTTCCATTGAGGCGTTACCATTCGCGATACCTTGAATGCCTGAATTATAAATAAGCACAACATTGCCAAGATTTGTGAAGTCACCATTTACTTTTACATGAATATTGCCTTCACCATTATAAATGCCATTAAATTTTCCGCCTATATTGGTGATGGAAGCTGTTGTGAGATTAAAAGAACCCGGATGTGTTCCGGAGTGTATGTCGAGGTAAGCATTGACCGTACTCAGGTGAATGGCACCAACTGTAGTATTACTGATTGATCCTGAGCGGTCGAATACAACCCAACCCTGTTCAATCGTTAATGTTCCTTCAATTTTGTGAGTTTCGAATTCGTTATCCTGGTTCCATTCGTATAACAAACCGTTGGTTAATGTATTCAACGTGAGGTTTCCAAAATTTCCTGTAACAACTGAGCCCAGGGGCACATTGGAGTAGTTATACCATTTCTTAATAATCAGTGTACTGCCAGGATGGAAGTACTCATCCCCGTTAAGGAACAGTGTAGCACCTGAACTTGTGTTATTGGCTGGTGACCAGGTAACACTACCGGTTGCACCTATATGAAATGAAGCACCCTGGGTAATAAGATCCATATCACCGTCAACAATGTCAGCGATTCCATATACCAGGAAGTTATTGTGTAAGGTTAATTTTTTACCCGGCATAAAGTCAAGCCGTCCTCCATTTGCAACAGTAAGCTGCCCGGCACTACAAATGGTATCGATGGTAACAGTGTGACCGTTCTGAATCGTAAGCTGATCGCCGGGAACCGGGATTCCTGTTGGTGACCATGTTCCGGGCTTGCTGAAATCACCTGAAGATGTGGAAACCCTGTTTGTTGCAAATGTCTGGTTTCCGTATACCAACAGCATGAACAAGCCTGCCAGGCAAACGTTTTTGAGAGCTCCTGATTTCCATCTGGATATATTCGCAGTGATACTCATTGAACAGGGGCGGGAGGTGTTTGTGAGAGTGGCCTGGCTACTTTATAGCTACTGCCGTTACGGGTCAAGGTGTCGGTGTTTACTATAACGGTTGATTCTATATTAAAATCCACCGGCAAATGTTCAGGTGTAAGGGTTTCCGTATTTTTTGCCTTGGTAACCTCATTTTGAAAAAACTGGAAGTATAAAACAAATACCAGAGCAATAAAAGCGGCTGAAATTCCTGCAGCGATTACAAACCGCATGGAAAACCGCTGTCGTTGCGATGATCTGATTTTCTTTGATTTCTTTGAATCCATAGGTATTGCGGGATGTGAGAGATATGATCACCCGGTATTACTTTAACTTTTGGGTTTCAGATTGGTTCCGGTGTGGTTAAACCTATCTTACAACTGTAAGATTTTAACCCGATTTGTCTGGTTTGAAAAGTGAGAAAAAAGAAAAACCCTGTATTACTACAAGGTTTTTTGTTTTTCAAGTTATTTTTAAATCAGGCCTGCACAAACATCAGGTCATCTACTTTGATCGTATTGTCTTCACACAACAGTGCAGCACGTTCCATCACCGCTTTTAATTCCCTGATATTTCCGGGCCATTCATAGGCAAGCATAAATTTAACTGCTTCCTTAGACAAGTGAACCTGTTCGGTTTTATTGTTTTTGCAAAATTCTGTGAGGAAACTTTTCGCAAGAAGAACGACATCATCGCCCCGCTCTTTCAAGGGTGGGAGGTGGATTAAAAATCCCTGGATGCGATAAAATAAATCTTCCCGGAAACGGCCCTCTTTAACTTCAGTAGCCAGGTTACGGTTGGTAGCAGCTACCATCCTGAAATCGAGTTTGATGATTTTATTGCTTCCGATCCTGGTAATTTCCTTTTCCTGAAGCACTCGCAACAATTTTGTTTGAAGGTGTAGGTTCATTTCACCAATTTCATCCAGGAAAATTGTTCCTTCATGGGCTTCCTCGAATTTTCCAATCCGTTTATCCCTGGCATCCGTAAAGGCACCTTTTTCATGTCCAAACAATTCCGACTCGACAAGATCTTCAGGAATAGCTCCCATATTAACAGTTACGAAAGGCCTGCGTGAACGAGGAGAATTATAATGAAGTGCTTTCGCTACAAGTTCTTTCCCGGTACCACTCTGACCGGTTACAAGCACCATGATGTTACTTTTTTCAACTTTCTGAATTAATTTCAAAACACGCATCACCGGTGTGCTGTTACCAAGAATATTCGCGTATTTATGACGATCGATCACCTGGTCTTTTAATAATTCAACTTCTTTTTTCAACACCACATTCATTGATAAATTTTTGATGGCGTTTTCCAGATTGACAAACAGGTTATCATTTTTAATGATATACTCTGAAGCACCTCCCTTATAAGCCGCCACTACAACTTCCATGGTTTCTTGTCCTGATACCAGAACTACCATTATAGCGGAGTTATAGGTTTTTATACGGCTCATCAGCTCGATTCCGTTCATGCCGGGAAGGTTATAATCTACTGTGACTATATCGGGATTGAGATGCAGGTTTTGAATGCATTCTTCAGCTGTTGTAAAGTGCGTCAGGTCATGATCATATTTTGAGAGCGCTTGCTTGATCAATGTAGCGACCACCAGGTCGTCTTCGATAATGAATAGTTTTGCCATGTTATATTTTTTTCCTGTTATGCTATTGTACTTGTTTTTAATTCTTGTTCCAGTTCCGCAAATGCTGCCTTGCAGATATCATTTAATTCGTTCACCAATTCAGCTATTGCTTCCAGGTTGGTTTTATTCAATGCATATTCTTCAATAGTGGCAGCTATTTTTTGTGCGCCTTTCAGTCCGAGATAATTCAGTGAAGGTTTCACTTTGTGAGCTGCCTGCCGAACGCCCTCCCAGTTTTTTTGCTCCAGATGTTTTATAAGATCCTGTAATGATTCAGGAGTGTTGTTCAGGAACAATGTGATGAAATCACGGAAGAAAGATTCGTTGTTTTCTGAAAGTTCTCTCAGGTAATCAAGGTTGGTAAGCTTTGCTGCGGGTGCAATGGGAGCAGCAGCAACAGTTTCAGCTGGTTCATCCTGTAAATAATCAATGACTCCACTCGTAGATTTTTTACTCAGTGCAACAATTTTCTGTTTCAGATCAAAAGGATCAAACGGTTTGGAGATATAATCATCCATACCCAATCCAATACATTTATCACGCTCTTTTTTATTTGCATGAGCGGTCATGGCCATTACAGGAATCCGGTTTTTAGGTTCCGGTAATGCTGTTCTTATTTCACGGATGCACTGATACCCATTCATCTCCGGCATCTCAATATCCATCAGGATGATGTCATAGTCACCTGCTTTAATTTTTTCAATGGCATCCACACCATTAACTGCGTTATCAGGTTTTACTCCCCAGTCTTTCATGATTTTATTAATCACAAGACGATTGATATCATTATCTTCTACCACAAGAATTTTAAGATTGTTGTCGATGCGGCTTTCCGGTTCTTCCGATACAGCATGATGCGCTTCGAGTTCAGCAGGATCTGGATGATCAAATGGCATGCTGAATGTGAAGGTTGTACCCTGGTTGAGGATACTGTCGACCTTGATAATCCCACCCTGCAGATCAACCAGTTTTTTAGCAATGCTCAAACCAAGACCGGTTCCTCCAAACTTGCGGGTAATGTCATCACCGGCCTGGGTGAACATGTCGAAAATGGTGGATAATTTATTTTGTGGAATTCCGATACCGGTATCTTGAATCGAAAAAGTAAGCATGCTGCATCGTTCATTGCTGTCGACGAGCTTCACACCAATTTCAACACTACCTTTGTTGGTGAATTTGATGGCATTATTCACAAGGTTATTCAATATCTGGCTTAACCGTGTTGGATCACCTTTTATATATTCCGGGATGCATTCGTCAACACCCATTGTAATTTTAATATTCTTTTCATTGGCCTTAGCCTTGAATAATTCATAAGTAGTTTCCACCATTTCCACTGCACTGAAAATAGTGCTTTCAAAAGTCATTTTTTGTGCTTCGATTTTTGAAAGATCCAGGATATCATTAATGATAACTAATAAATTATCGGCCGATTTTTTTACTGCATTCAGGTAAGTAAGCTGATCAGTGTCTATTTTTGTTTTAATAAGCAGGTTGGTCAAACTCATAATACCATGAATTGGTGTACGGATTTCATGACTCATATTTGCAAGAAACTGCTCTTTCACTTTTTGTGATTCCACTGCAGAGGAGAGGTTGTTTTTTAATTCAATCTCACTCTTTTTGAGTTCCGTTACATCAGTGGCTATACCGATCATTCCGGCTTGCTCAAAGTTTTCATCCCTTTGCGGGATGCAGGTAACTTCAAAGTGTCGGCCATTTATTTCAATAGTGGTGTTCAGTTCTTTCCCATCTATTACGGCTCTTAGTTCTTTTATATCAATAGGAAGTTTTTTATGTGTATCAAAGAAATTTTTTCCGATGATCTCTTTTGGATTGAGTTTCAGCATTTCAACGCCTTTGCCTTTGAACATGGTAAACACACCATTTTTATCGATGGCAAATAAAATAATAGGCGACATGGCAATCACGGTATCCAGTTTTTTCTCAGACTCCTGTAACGCTCTTTCAAAATGGGTGTTTTTCACCTGCGCTTCATTGATACGCAACGCATAACGGATGCTTTGAGATATTCCTTCCGGAGTAACGTGGTTTTTTGGAATGTAATCACAGGCACCTAACCTCATGGCTTCAACAGCAAGCTTTTCATCACCGTGAGATGTAACTATAATAACAGGTGCACCATTCAGTTCGTGACGGTGATCCCTTAAAAAATCCAGTCCATTACAATCAGGAAGATTGTAATCGAGAAAAATACAATCAAAACTATTTTGTGAAACAGCTACAAGACCTTCTGCTTTGTCGACTGCAGAAATAATTTCCGCGTTAAAGCCTGATGCTTTTATGGATCGTTTTAATGAAATACGATCTATTTCATCATCATCAATAACCAGTATTTTAATTTTTTCAGTCATTTTTTATTAGTAATTGCTATTTTATGGTTGTTCGCAGAGTTTCCAGTAACTATCGAGAATCGATACAGCAGAAACAAATTTTTCAAATGAAACAGGTTTTAATATGTATCCTGCAACGTTCAGGTTATAAGCATCCAAACGGTCACGATCTTCATTGGAAGTGGTCATTACAAATACACTGATACTCCTCAACTCCTGATCTTGTCGGAGTTCTTTCAGAAATTCCAGTCCGTTCATTTGGGGCATATTCAGATCGAGGAGAATAACCTGCGGTTGCGGCTCAATTTTTTCATAGCCATTTTCACCGCGAAGCATATTCAGAGCTTCTAAACCATTTTTTGCAATCGACAACGGATTTTTAATGTTATTCTTTTTAAAAGCACGTTGCACATTGATTACATCAACGCTGTCATCTTCCACAAGCAAAATTGTAACGAGTTTCTCCTCCATTATTAAGTTATTGTAAACCAGTGATTTACTAGATGTTCAGGTTCTTAAGCTCCTGAAATCAATGGGGGTTATACTTTAAAGTATCGGAAATGTTACGGGAGAAAAACAGGAACCTGACAAGTCGAAAAATGGGGGTGATCAGGTTAGCTATTTGTTATAAAATTTACACAAAGGAATTGCAGGATGCTTGCTTCCCAAATTTTTTAAACGTGGGGATCATTCGAAATTTCAAAATGAATTGTAGACTGCTAAAAGTTGGGTTTCAGCAGATATTTTGAATAAAAATCATTGATATGTTTCACCACTTCATCAGCGGAATCAGCAAGTTTAAAAAGTTCAAGATCTTCCTTATTGATGTTGGCTTGTTCGAGCATGGTGTTGCAAATCCAGTCGTAAACGCCCTGCCAATATGATTTTCCGGCCAAGATGATTGGGAATTTAGCAATCTTTCCGGTTTGTATTAAAGTTAGAGCTTCAAACAATTCATCGAGTGTACCAAATCCACCGGGAAGCACAACAAATCCCTGTGAGTATTTAATAAAAACGGTTTTCCTTACAAAAAAATAGTCGAAGGTGATCGATTTATCGTGATCAATGAAAGGATTGGGTTGTTGTTCAAAAGGCAACCGAATATTGATACCTACTGATTTCCCATTTGCTTTTTGAGCACCTTTATTAGCTGCTTCCATAATGCCGGGACCACCGCCGGTGATAACTCCATATCCTTCACCTGCGATTTTAGCTCCTATTTCTTCGGCAAGCTGGTAGTAGGGTGTTCCCGGTTTGGTACGGGCCGATCCGAAAATAGAAACGCAGGGCCCTATTTTGGAAAGCTTTTCATAACCTTCAACAAACTCAGCCATGATTTTAAAAATCGACCAGGTATCATCAGCCCTTATTTCCTGCCAATCCTTGTCGGTAAATGCTTTACGGATTTTTGCGTCTTCCAGATTCATATCAGATAGTTAAAAAATGATACTTATTAATTTCCATTCTACGTGTTTACGTTACCCGGATAAAAAAGTTAGAATGCCATTTGCTTCAGTTCCTTTTTCAGGTATTGCCCGGTGATGCTTCTTTTGTTAGCAGTAATATCTTCCGGTTTACCTTCCACAATAATTTCTCCTCCGCGCTGACCACCTTCCGGACCGATGTCGATAATGTGATCGGCACACCGGATTACATCCATGTTATGTTCAATTACTACTACGGTATTTCCTTTATCAGCCAGTTTGCCTAATACATCAAGTAAAATTCTGACATCTTCAAAATGTAATCCTGTTGTAGGTTCATCAAGAATATAGAAAGTATTACCGGTATCTTTTTTTGCCAGTTCACTTGCCAGTTTCACCCTTTGAGCTTCTCCACCGGAAAGTGTTGTTGATTGTTGTCCAAGTGTAATATATCCGAGTCCAACATCCTTAATGGTCCGGATTTTATGAGCAATGGAAGGCATGTTGGTAAAAAATTCAACTGCTTCTTCAATACTCATATTCAGCACATCATTAATTGATTTTCCTCTGTACCGCACTTCCAGAATTTCACGGTTATAACGTTTGCCGTTACAACTTTCACAATGCACATATACATCGGGCAGGAAATTCATTTCAATCACACGCATTCCCGCACCCTGGCACGTTTCGCAACGCCCGCCTTTTACATTAAAAGAAAACCATCCGGGTGCATAACCTCTTATTTTTGATTCGGGCAATTGCGCAAAAAGATTCCGGATATCACTGAACACACCGGTATATGTAGCAGGATTACTTCTCGGTGTTCTTCCAATCGGCGACTGGTCAATTTCAATTACCTTATCGATATATTGCAATCCTTTAATGGTTTTATAAGGTAAAGGTTTGGTACCTGCCCTGTAAAAGTGATGTGCAAGAATAGGATAAAGTGTTTCGTTAATCAAAGTGGATTTCCCGCTGCCACTAACGCCCGTCACACATATGAACTTTCCTAACGGAAAATTAGCAGTAACATTTTTTAAATTGTTACCGGTAGCACCTGTAAGTGATAATTTTTTTCCGTTGCCGGGACGTAGTTTAGCGGATTTAATGGAAATGGTGCCATTCAGATACTTCGCGGTCAATGAAGAACTTTGCAGAATCTCATCCGGTGTTCCCTGAGCCACTACATGCCCGCCATGTACACCTGCGCCCGGACCGAGATCAACTACATAATCGGCCGACATAATGGTTTCGCGGTCATGCTCCACTACTATGACTGAATTACCCACATCACGTAATTCCTGCAATGATTTTATAAGTCTTACATTATCGCGCTGGTGCAAACCGATGCTGGGTTCATCGAGTATATACAAAACTCCAACAAGTTGCGAACCTATTTGTGTCGCCAGCCGGATGCGTTGTGATTCGCCTCCTGAAAGACTGCGTGAAGTGCGGTTCATGGTAAGATAATCAAGACCTACATTCAGCAGGAACTGGACTCTCTTCCTGATTTCCTTCAAAACTTCCTGGGCAATTTTATTCTGTCGCGAACTAATCCGTGATTCTATTTTAGTAAACCATTCCTGGAGCTGCAAAACATCCATATGCGCCAGTTCGGCAATGTTTTTACCATCGATCAAAAAATAAAGCGATTCTTTTTTCAAACGGTTGCCTTTACATTCAGGACATTCAACAGCCTGCATAAAACTTTGTGCCCATTTTTTTATGGCAGGTGAAGCATTCTCATCCAACTGGCCTGAAATAAAATTTACAATTCCCTCAAACGCCAGTGAGTACTGGTGCGAATCCCCTTGTTTGTACTCCCTGCTAACCTGGAATACTTCATCAGAGCCATATAAAATTACATTCACTGCTTCATCAGGCACTTCACCTATAGGAGTTGTTAAAGTAAATCCATAACGGCGGCCAATTGCCTGTATCTGTGAAAAAATCCAGTTATCCTTGTAAGGACCCAGGGGAGCAATACCTCCCGCTTTTATGGTAATGGCTTTATCAGGGATAACACTCTTAAGATCGATTTCTGCGATTGTGCCCAAACCGTTACACTTCGGACAAGCTCCATAAGGGGAGTTAAAAGAAAATGTGTTGGGCGCTGGTTCATCGTAACTGATGCCTGAGGTGGGGCACATCAGGTGCTGTGAATAATGTTTCAATTCGTTTTTTGATTCATCCAATACCATCAGAGATCCCTTACCATGTTTTAACGCGGTACGTACCGATTCGGTGATGCGTATTTTCTGATCTTCAGTAACTGCAATGCGATCGACTACAATTTCAATGTCGTGAGTTTTGTAACGGTCGGCCTGTAAACCTTTTTTTATGTCAACAATGGTTCCGTCAAGACGTACCTTTAGAAATCCCATTTGCTGGATGGTCTCAAACAATTCTCGATAGTGTCCTTTACGGCCTTTAACTACCGGGGCAAGCAATATGATTTTTTTATCGCTAAATTTTTCCAGTATCAGGTGAATAATCTGGTCATCAGACAACCGGATCATTTTTTCACCACTTACATAGGAGACTGCTTCTCCGGCACGTGCAAAAAGCAGCCGAAGGAAATCGTAAATTTCCGTAGTGGTGCCTACTGTAGAGCGTGGATTGGTGTTGGTGGTTTTTTGTTCTATGGAAATCACCGGGCTTAATCCTGTAATTTTATCTACATCAGGCCGCTCCATATTTCCAAGAAAATTTCGGGCATAGGCTGAAAAAGTTTCCATGTAACGGCGTTGCCCTTCCGCATAAATGGTATCAAAAGCCAGTGATGATTTTCCGCTGCCACTTAAACCGGTGATAACCACCAGTTTTTCCCTGGGAATAACCAGATCGATGTTGCGAAGGTTGTGAACCCTGGCGCCAAAAACCTCTATTTGTTCTAAAAATCCCTCTTGTACCTTCGTTTCCATAAAACAGGGGGCAAAATTACGGAAAATTGAGGAATATCAGTGGGAAGGAGTCTCAGGAAATCTTCCTGTCGAAATAGGGAATTTCATCATTTGAAACTGCTTCCTTTTGTAACCAATAGGCCATAGTTACCACATGGCCCTCTTTTGATTTTAAAAGTCTTCCGTAAATGGCATTTGTAGCATTGAACACCACATCGGTGACTCCAAGTTTAAAAGTCTGTGGGGGTGGCGGAGGCGCAATTACCGCCGGACCGGGATTGGTTTCAGGATCGGTAAGTGGATCCACTGCAGGAGGCGGAGGTGCAGGTGATTTGGCAGGAGCTTCCGGTACAATCACCACAGTATACCCATTTAATTCGAGAAGTGATTTTAAAAATGCTGTCCGTTGTTCTTTGATACCGGATTCCACCACAGCACACTTAATACCATCCAGATCTTCAAAAAGATGATTCTTATTGATAGCCATTATTGAGCAGAAATTAAATTGTAGATGTAATGATACACTTCACCGTACATTCCGGTTACCACCATGCCAATCACACAAAAAATCAACGCAGCAGCGGGAAGCATACTGATTTTAATTGCAGGAATCGGTTGTTCATTTTTATCCATGAACATTGATTTAACGATCTTAAGATAATAGTACAGCGAAATAATCATGTTCAACGCGGCGATAATGATTAACGTATAATTTTCTTTAGCGGCTCCGGCCATCAGCAGGAAAAATTTTCCAAAGAAACCCGCTGCAGGAGGTATCCCCGCAAGGGAAAACAAGGAGATGGCCAAAACCCAACTCAGAAACGGATTGGTCTGGTAAAAGCCCCTGTAATCGTATACCGTTTCTTTATTTGTAATTGCGCTTACAAGAGTCACTACACCAAATGCTCCAAGATTAGAGAAAATGTAAATGAGAACAAAATAAATTACAGAGGTTGCACCTTCAATAGATTGACCGGCAAAACCTACGAGTATAAAACCAACCTGGGCAATAGAAGAAAATGCCAGCATCCGCTTTAAATTATTTTGCCTTAAGGCGAAGAGGTTACCAACAATCATGGTGGCCACCGCAATTAAAATAAACATTCGGTACCATTCCACATCGAGTGGCTGGAATGTAGTGTACATTACCGGGATCATCACAAAAAGAACAGCGGCTTTTGAAACTACCGATAAGTATGCAGTTACAGATGATGGTGCTCCCTCATATACGTCGGCCGTCCATAAATGAAAAGGCACAGCTGAAATTTTAAATCCAAATCCCGCTACCAGTAATATTAATGAAAACATTTGCAACGCACCATGATCCAGCAACTGGGGCAAGGCTGTAAGGTTTAAAGTTCCTGTTGAGCCATAAAACAGGGAGATACCAAATAATAACAGTCCGGAAGAAAATGCCGACATCATGATCATCTTCATTGCTGCCTCTGATGAACGCTTTCTGTGCAGATCAAAATTTACCAGTGCGGCAAGTGGAATGGTGGACAGTTCCAGTGAAAGATAAAACATCATCAGGTTATCAGTGGATATCATGAAAAACATCCCTAGTAATGTTGACAGCAGCAGGATATAGAATTCATAAACGTGACGATGGGTTCTCAGCCAGTCGTATGCCTGCATGGATATGAGCAAAGTTCCCAGGTTCAGCATGTTTTTTTCAAATGAGAGCAGGGCGGAGTTACGGAACATGTCACCAAATAAGGCACCTTCACCATTCATAAAAAATCCGGAGATAAAATTTATCAGCAATAGGATGTTCACCCATCCTAGCACTGCTGTATTGTCTGCCACCAGGCTGCTTTCAGTCGACTCCGCATTCCGGATTTTAAAAAATAAAATAACGAAAATGATTACTGTCACCAGCAACTCACTTTTCATTAGTATAAGGTATTCGTTCATTTCCCGGGTAACTGTTATTTTATTGTTGACAATGTATGCGTCTGGTATATCCGCCTTTGCGGTTACAAAGCTTTCGTTCTGTGATTTGTTATTCTGTATTGCTGTCGTTTAAAAGTTAATCACTGCATTTCTATACTAACATCGCTACACTGCCTTATTTCTTCACTGCGTTTCACAATTGACACTCAATTTCCCATCACCCTCATCATTACCTGCGACGCACCCGGTGCAACCAGATCATTCAGCCAGAAAGGTGCAACTCCCATGGCAACGATCCCTGTGATCAGCAGTACCGCTGCGAGTTTTTCATTCCATGTTGCATCACCGAACGGATGTTCGCTGTGTGTTTCGAGGGGTCCCATTATCACCTTTCCAACTGCACGTAATATATACACAGCCGTTACAACGATTGAAGCACATGCTAAAATGGTTGCTATCCTGTAAAAGGAATCAACTTTTTCCCACGATCCCATAAAAATGGTCATTTCGGCAACAAAACCACTAAAGCCGGGAAGTCCCAGTGAACACAACCCTGCAATAACAAACACGGTGGAGATGAATGGAACTATCTTTAATAATCCTCCCAGGTGTTTTACTTCACGGGTATGTGTTCTTTGATAAATCATTCCTATGGCGGCGAAGAAGAGAGCAGTCATCAGGCCATGTGATACCATTTGCATCACCGCTCCTTTTATGGCTGTTTCAGTAAGCATGCCGATGCCCAATAAAACAAATCCACAATGACTCACCGAAGAATACGCATTAATGTATTTCAAATCGGTTTGCATCAACGTGGCAAAGGCGCCATAAATAATTGCAATAGTTGAAAGTACTATGATAATACCGGAATAATCAACAGCCGCATCAGGCATCAGGAATACTGCAACCCTGAGGCAACCATAACCTCCAAGTTTCATTGAAATACCTGCCAGAAACATGGAGGCTGCAGTGGGTGCGGAGGAGTGACCATCGGGAACCCAGGTATGAAAAGGAAACAAGGCAGTAAATATTCCGAAACCAATAAAAGCGAATGGAAAGAAAAAACGTTGTACATCGGCCGGCAAATTCAATGCTGCTATTTCCAACATATCGAGTGTGCGAATGCCCTCCGGAGTGTAGGCATTGTAATAAATTCCAACAAGCCCTACAAATACCAGGGCCGATCCTCCCATCAGCATGAGTACCAGTTTCATGGCGCTGTATTCTTTTTTTCCGCTCCCCCAGATTCCTATCAATAAAAACTTTGGAATTACAGCAACTTCCAGGAAGAAAAACAGGGAAAATAAATCGAGCGATATAAAAAAACCATACGCACCAAGACTGAGAAAGATTAACAGGAAGAAGAATTCCTTGCTCATCCTGCTTTCATTCCACGATACCAGAACACCGGCCAGCACCACGAATGCGGTGAGTAAAATCATTGCAACTGATATACCGTCAACGCCTATATGATAATTGATATTCAGGGTTTCGAACCAACTATATTTGGATTCAAACAACATAGTAGCTGCATTTCCTGCAAGGCGTTCCAAGTTAAATTCACTCAGCAGCAAAAGAGAAAGTGCCAGTTGAATAACCGAACCGGCCAGTGCTATAATACGTACTTGTTTCAATCCGTTGCAACACAAAATTGCGACAGCAGTAAGCAGCGGAATGAGCAGGAGTAGATTTAAATTCATAATTTATTTCCAGAAGTAAATAAAATACACTGTCAATGTAAGGATGCTGCAAATAAAGTAAATAGCATAATTCTGAACCCTGCCCGATTGCATTCCCCGTGTGAGTTCGGAGGTGAGTACCGTTAAATAGCCGATGAAATTCATAGTTCCATCTACAAGTTTTTTGTCGACCCATGCTGAAGTTCGACCCACCAGGTTGAATAAAATGTTTTTTGTGATAAAAAAATAGATTTCATCAATATAAAACTTGTTATAGGCAGATCTGTAAATGCCTCCCATAGCAGCAGCTATTTTTACAGGTTTTTCGTTTTCACGGAAATAAAGGACGTAAGCAATAATTATTCCGGTTAGAGCCAGTGATACCGGTGCGATCGAAAAAACCAGGTGAATTTCAGAGTGGGAGGGAAGCCCTGAAGGTGTTACCAGTGAAGCGAAGGGCACAAACCCTGCAACAACGGTTAGTACTCCCAGAATAATAAGCGGTAGTTTCATGGTGAATGTTCCTTCACCATGATGATCATGTATGGCAGCAGGCTTACTGAAGAAAATTGAGAAATACAACCGGAACATATAGAATGCAGTGATACCGGAAGTAATAAGTGCAATCCAGTAAATTGCAGGGTTTGAATTCCAGGCAGCCAGTAAAATCTCTTCCTTACTGAAAAATCCCGCAAAGGGTGGAATACCTGCGATGGCCAGACAGGCAATTAAGAAAGTTAAATGTGTTACCGGCATGAACTTTTTCAGTCCACCCATATCTTTCATATCATTACTGTGAACCATGTGTATGACTGCTCCGGCACCAAGGAAGAGCAATGATTTAAAGAATGCATGTGTGAATAAGTGGAACAGTGAGCCAATATAACCGGTATTGTTTCCATCATTGATTCCTGATATTCCCAATGCAAACATCATGTAACCGATCTGTGACATGGTTGAATAGGCGAGCACCCTTTTTATATCGGTTTGCGTACATGCGATAATGGCAGCGAATATTGCAGAAGTAGCTCCTACCCAGGTGATGATATCCATAGTAACCGGATCATTCGCGAATACCGGAAATAGCCTCGCCACCAGGTAAACTCCGGCAACAACCATGGTTGCAGCATGAATCAAAGCGGATACAGGCGTTGGACCTTCCATAGCATCCGGTAACCAGATGTGAAGCGGGAACATGGCAGATTTTCCTGCACCGCCTATAAAAATAAGTGTTAGTGCCCACGTTAAAGCAGATACTCCCAGAAAGGAAGTGGTGATCATTCCTGTTAATTCAGGAGAGGAGGATCCTGTAAGCCGTTCCATAATGGTCATAAAATCCAGACTACCGGCACCCAAACCTAGTATGAGAATACCAATAAGAAATCCCAGGTCGGCGAAACGTGTAACTATAAATGCTTTTTTCGAAGCCGCAACAGCAGATGGTTTTTCAAAATAATAACCGATCAACAGGTAAGATGAAACTCCAACCAATTCCCAGAACATGTAAATCTGAAAAATGTTGGTAGATACTACCAGTCCAAGCATTGAAAACGTGAAGAGGGAGAGGTAAGAATAATAAGTGCTGAACCGGGCCTCGCCTTTCATATATCCGATGCTGAAAATATGTACCATGAGTGAAACAAAAGTTACCACCACCAGCATCATCACCGAAAGTGGGTCCAGGATAATGCCCATGTCGATTGAAATATTTTCAGAAAATGTAAGCCAGGTATATTTGAAAGGTGTAATGGTTTCATAAACACCATCCACCATTCCATTGACGAAGAAATACTGCCAGGCTGTATACAATGACAACATAGCAGAAATAGATAAGGAAAGCACTCCAATGATTCCCCCGGAATTTCCCGGTAGTCGCCTGCCAAAAAATCCCAGCAGTAAAAAGCTGATGAGCGGTAACAGAGGAATGAGAGCGATGTACGAAGGGTAATTCATAAACGGGATCAGAACTTCAGGTTGTCGGTTTCTTCTACATCAATGGATTTAAAGCCCCGGTAAAGATGTATAATTATCGCAATGGCTACTGCGGCTTCAGCGGCCGCTATGGTAATTATAAAGATGGTGAAGAACACACCATCAAGATTCTCAGGATAGAGATATTTGTTAAAGGCAACAAAATTAATGTTAACACTATTCAGCATCAATTCAATTGCCATAAGCATGGTAATGAGGTTGCGGCGGGTGAGCAAGCCGTACATTCCTATAAAAAACAAGGCTGTACTAACGAACAGGATATGTGTTAATGGAATTTCGTTCATTTCTGTTCGGGTGAAGTTCTTAAAGCTATTACAATACAACCCACCATAGCGGCAAGTAATAACATACTTACAGTTTCAAAAGGCAGTACATATCCTCCCTCGCCCATATTCAGCATTTGTGTACCAATGCGGTCGACACTATTGTCGAATTCATTTTTCATTGGAGGAAATGTATGCCGGTAAATGAGCAGGAAAGATAAAGCAAAACCTGCCATGCATGAAAGTATGGAAGTAAAGTCCCTGAAAATGGGAGTGCGAGGCATCTGGGTACCGGATTGCTGGGTAAGGAATATGGAAAAAATGATGAGAACAACAATACCACCCACATACACCACGATTTGCACTGCTGCTATAAATTCCATTTCCAACCAAAAATACAATCCTGCAATGCCCACCAAAGAACCTAATAAATAAATGGCAGAGCGAAAAATTTTACGAGTGGTAACAGCCAGCAACCCGCTTCCCAGTATTACTGCGGAGATCACGTAAAACATAATTGCCGAGATACTCATTATTCAATTCCCTCCCTGACTTTAGACTCCGGTTTATTCAGTTTTTTAATCAGCAGGCTCCTGTCAAAAACACTGTGCTCAAATGCCTGGTCCATTTTAATAGCATCGGTTGGACAGGCTTCAATACACAAATTGCACATGGTACACAATTCAAGATGGTAGACAAAAGTATCAATTGCTTTTTTCTTTTTACCTTCTGCATTCAGTTCCTGTTTGGTTACAATTTTTATGGTTCCGTTCGGACAGGCCAGTTCACATGCAGTGCATCCTGTACAGGCATGTTCATTGTTCTCATCATGTGGCATAATTACTTCCCCTCGAAAACGTTCCGCCAGGTTCAGCGTTAAACGGTTGTTAGGATATTGCTCTGTAATTCCTTCCTTTTTATGATGCGTGAAATAATACCCGGTCAGTTTCATGCCGGTAAGCAGCGACCTGATGCCGCCTATGATGTCGGATATGTATTCTTTTATAAACACTTTTTCAATTTAATATTTTAAAACCGAATACTATTTTTAGAACACTTTCACTACTTATTTTACAAACACTATTAAAAATGCCATCCCATAATCGCCATCAGCGTAATGAGCAGCAGGTTGAACAAACTTATTGGTAACAGATATTTCCATTCAAGATTCAGAAGCTGATCAATTCGAAGGCGCGGGAAGGTCCACCGAAACCACATGATGACAAAAATAAGGAAGAAGGTCTTGCCAAAGAACCATAAAGAAGATGGAATGTAATCCATTACCTGGTTAAAGGCATGCCAGCTGCCAATGTGGAAGGGCATCCATCCCCCCAGGAATAGCGTGGCGCCTACGGCACATACTACAAATATATTAACATATTCAGCAAGGAAGAAAAGTGCGAATTTCATTCCTGAATATTCAGTGTGGAATCCTGCGGTTAATTCTGATTCAGCCTCTGCAAGGTCGAACGGAGCGCGGTTAGTTTCAGCGGTGACAGCTACAATAAAAATCACGAAAGCAATCAATGCGGGAATATGACCGCGGAACAGCCACCAGCCGGTTTCCTGTGAGGCAACAATATCCGATATTTTCAGGCTTCCCGTAAGGACAACAATAGCAATGATAGATAGCCCTGCCGACAGCTCATAGCTGACAATCTGTGCCCCGCTTCGCATAGCCCCAAGCAGTGAGTATTTGTTGTTACTCGCCCAGCCTGCCATCAATATGCCGATAACAGAAACAGATGAAACTGCCGATATGAATAAAACCCCGATATTGATATCCCAGATCTGGAATCCTCTTGCGAACATCAGTGGTGCCATAATCACCATGGCAACCATCATCACAATGAATGGTGCCAGGTTAAATAAAAATTTATCGGCACCAGTCGGGGTCATACCTTCTTTCACGATCAGCTTTAAAGTATCCGCAACCGTTTGAAACATACCTCCAGGTCCCACACGATTAGGGCCTAAACGCAGTTGCATCCAGGCTGATACACGACGTTCCATCATAATCAATACCAGTCCGAGAATCGAAAAGAGTGTAATCACCAATACACCCACAATCACAAATTGCATCAACAATGCCCACGTTGCGGGAAGTTGTGCAAATAAAAATGCCTGAACGGCATCGGTTATGGATTCCAGGCTAAACATTATTTTTTATGCAGGTATGTTTTAAATTTGAGTTGAAAGTTTATCTATCGATATCAGGTATTACAAGGTCAAGTGTTCCCATAATGGCAACCATATCACCGAGTTTTTGGCCACGAACCATATGATCAAGTGCCGACAGGTTACTAAATCCCGGTGAACGGAATTTAATTCGGTACGGTGTGGTGCCGCCTTCGCTGACAACGTACACACCAAATTCGCCTCGTGCTGTTTCAACACGGGAATAAAATTCTCCTTTTGGCAATTTAATTACCGCTTTTGTTTTAGCCTGGATGTCACCTTCCGGGATGTTATCAATCAGCTGTTCGATGATATTCATTGACTGGCGCATTTCAAGCAACCGAACATTATAACGCGCCAGACTGTCGCCATCAGTGGCTAAAATTTCTTCAAAATTAACCTGACTGTAAACTTCGTACGGGTATAATTTCCTGATATCGCAGGTAACGCCACTTGCCCTGGCCACAGGCCCCGAGCAACCAAAAGAAATCGCATCGGCTTTACTGAGAATTCCTACACCTCTCATGCGGTTCTGAAAAATAATATTGCCGGTCAGTAAGGTATCATACTCATCTATTTTCGAACGGAAGTGGATGATGAAATCTTTTACTTTTTTGCAGAAGTTTGGATGGATGTCATACATTACACCACCCGGCACCATGTAATTCATAGTGAGTCGTGCTCCACAGGTCTCTTCCATGATTTCATTGATCATTTCCCTTTCGCGGAAAGCGAGAAAAAAGGGTGTGAAGGCCCCAATATCCATACCCATTGCACCCCACCACAACTGATGTGAAGCCATACGTGTAAGTTCATCCATTATTACACGAATGTATTGTGCGCGCATAGGAACTTCAATCTGCATGCCTTTCTCAACCATCAAAGCACATCCGTGATTGTTAATATGGGATGAGAGGTAATCCATCCTGCTGGTAACATAAATAAACTGACGGTAGCTGAGACTCTCGCACATCTTTTCGATGGAACGATGAATATAGCCCAGGTGAGGTTCTACTTTTTTTATGGTCTCACCGTTGAGCGTAATTACCAGGTGCAGCACACCATGTGTGGCAGGATGTTGCGGGCCGATATTGATAACAAGATCGCCTTGTTCCGTTGTTGTTACTTCTTCTAACATTACAGCTTGATCATATTTATAGGATCTTCGTAATCTTTCCGTAAAGGATACCCTTCCCAGTCATCAGGTAAAATAAGCTTGCGCAGATCCGGATGATTGATGAAATTAACTCCGAATAATTCATACACTTCGCGTTCATGAAATTCAGCGGTGCGCCAGATTGTTGCAACGGTTTCAACATTCGGATTGGTACGATCCAGTTTTATTTTTACAACAAGATGATGTCGGTGAATGGTTGAAGTAAAATGATACACCATTGTAAGATGCGTTTTCCAATCGATGCAGGTGAGGCAGAACAGATAATCGAAATCATAGCCTGCAGTAAATCGCAAAGCTTGCGAAACATCTTTCCAGGAAGGGGCATCCACAACCATGTTCAGCCATTCGCCACCTTCTTCAAATGAAACACCCGGTGCAATTCCCGGCAATTGGTTTAGTAATTCTTCGCGGGTCATTTAAAAAGATTGAGCAGGTTTATCCATCCTGATTTGTTCACGGGTAAGTCCGCTTTTTATTTTTTCCTGTAAAGCAAGCATAGCATGAATCAGAGCTTCGGGGCGGGGAGGACAACCGGCGATATACACGTCAACAGGTATAATATGATCGGCACCTTTGACCACAGAGTAAGTATTGTAAAAAAACGGTCCGCCGCTGGTGGCACATGCTCCCATAGCAATTACATATTTTGGTTCCGCCATCTGATCGTACAGCCTTTTAAGAACAGGTGCCATTTTATTTACAATGGTTCCTGCAATAATGATTACATCCGCCTGGCGTGGCGTTGCCCGGGCTACTTCAAAACCAAATCGCGACCAGTCATATTTAGCGGCTGCAGTGCTCATCATTTCAATTGCACAGCAACTGGTACCGAATACCAACGGCCAGAGGGAATTACTGCGGGCCCAGTTGATCACCTGGTCCATTTTACTGACAAGTATACCACCGCCGGGAGTTTGAATCACTTCTCCGGGAAAAGCCGCGGGAGGTTTTGGGTTTACATCCATTTCAATGCTTTTTTCTTGTGAGCGTAAAGAAAACCCATGAACAGTATAAAGAGGAATATAATGACTTCAACAAAAGCTATCCATCCTAATTTCTTCACTACCACTGCCCACGGGAAAAGGAATATTAATTCTACATCAAAGATAAGGAAGATCAGTGCAAAAAGGTAATAACCCACGCTGAACTGAATCCAGCTTGGGCCAATGGTAGGAATACCACATTCATAGGGTTCTCCTTTGGTAACGCTGGGTGTGGTTTTTAGTATGATCTTGGAAATCAGGATCGCTATCCCTGAAAAGGCAACAGCGGCAATCATCAAAGCAATTATCGAACCCGGACCCATATATAATTGGTTTCGACAAATATAATAAGTTAAACTTTATATGTGACGTAAGCCGTAAGAAGATCAAATGAGAAGGGGGTGCCTAAAAGTTTTATGAATTATGAAACGCCTTATCAATAAACGACTTAGACGATGACACTAAAAAATATCAAAAATAATTTTTCACATTCCGGCTCATACCGGCAAAAACATCAGATAGTGAGTGGGTGAGATCCTTAAATTTAATCGTAGGATTCAAATTTCACTGTCTTATTATCATATCCCATTGCTTCCAGTCTCAAACGCGCTTCTTTAAGCATATCGGCCCAGCCGCAGATATAAAAATAAGCAGGCCGTTTATCCGAGAAAATATCTTCGTATACCTGGTGCACATACCCTTTGCGTCCGCTCCAGCCAGGATTGTCGCGCGAAAGTACCGGAATAAAATTGAAACCCGGCATGAGTTTTTCCATCTTTTCAAATTCCTTCCTGTAAAGAATGTCCTTTTCCCAACGGTTTCCAAAAACCAGGTAAATATTTTTGTGAGGAAGTTTTCTGTTATAGATATCAAAGAGTTGCGAACGCAGCGGCGCAATGCCCGTACCCGTTCCAATAAAACAGATATCGGTTTCAATAGGCTCTTTTAAGGCAAACTTTCCCAATGCTTTCGACACTTTCACCTGGGTGCCTACCTCAAAATTCTTCCATTCATACGGTGTGCCCATTCCGTCAGGCTTCAGCACAATGCACAATTCAAAAATATTATCGTCGGAAGGAGCAGAGGCAATCGAATAACTTCGGTTGGTTACTTTCGCCTGGATGGGCAGGTCAATCATAATAAACTGCCCCGCTTCAAAAGTAAACTTCATGGTGTCGGGCATCTTGATAAAGAACCGTTTAACCAAGTCGGTCTCGTCAAGAATTTTGACGATCGTAGCATCGTCGTAGTGGTAAGCCATAAAACGTATTTTGGTGGCGCAAAAGTAGCAAAACTACGTTTCTTTTTGGAAGATCAATGCCGTTGAAAGCTATAATTTAGTCCCGTTTTTCTTTCCTCGCCTCTTTCCAAAGTTTCTGCTGCTCACTGGTAAGAATTTTGTTCAGTTCTTTATGGATTTCTTTTTGTTTCTCCTCTGAAAGCACACCGGCATCCCTGAGTTTTTCCCGCTTTAATAGAATTTCACGCACCTGCTCGGTTTGTTCCGGGGTAAGCGCTAGTTTTTCAACCAGGTTTTTAGTCATCAACTCCGTACGCTGTTCAGCTGTTTTACGTCCCATACGTTCTTGTTGAGCCAGTGTAACTGTTGTAAATAATGCCAGGAAGGCGATGGTAAGAAAGATGCTTTTTTTCATGATGATTATTTTATTTATATGACCCCTGGTTAAGATAACTGGTTTAAAATGAAACAAAATTAGTTTTTTGTTTTCTCTACAATTACATTAAGACTCATACCAACCAATCCGCCCATTGTGGTGCATTCCCGGAAACGGTCATCTTTGTAATGTATTGCCAATTCATCGGCAAGGGTGTTTATTTTTTCAGGAGTTGATAGGGTATCATTTTGCATGGAAGTAATAAGGTCGTAAAACATGTTGCCTGTGGCTTTAATGCGTTTTGCAATGAGTGTATACTCCTCGCTCTGGTACTGGTGCAGTGTTTCAGGAGTAATAAGTTTAACACACAGATCCACGAAGGGTTTGTTTTCTTTAAAGTATTGGGGAAGATACAAATTTTTTCTTCCCTCATGACTCTGCTGATCGAAGTCGATAGCACGAATGCGGTAATGTATTTGTTCAAAATCGGGAGTTATATCTATAACAAAGTTATAAGAACGCATGTCGCCAAGTAACCGTACAAAACATCGTGCATTAAATTTCACAAATTCTTTTGCAAGCCGTATCTGGTTCAAGCCTTTTTCCTGCAGGTTATTTTCAATGAACATATCACCGGGTAGACCTGCAATGTGTTCTTCAATGAGGGTGTCGCGGTCAACGAAATAGGTGATGCGGTTGGGAGAGAGAATGTGTTCCAGTTCCAATCCGTAAATACGGGAAGCATCGGCTTGTTTTACATAAAAATAATCGAAGTTGTCGTTGTAATGATTTACGATCCTTATGCGGAAGGGGTTTGAATTTCCAAAGGTGCAATAATCGATGCGGTCAACGTATAGATGTTCGGTTACTGAAGTATCGCCACCGGTTTTAAGCATGGCGTAAATTTCAATAAGTGCTTTGTTGATGGTATCAACCTCCGATTGCGGGTACAACACCCTTTCCCATAAGGTATCTTTGCCCGCCTCGTTGTATAGCGGAAAGGAACTGTTGTACCGAATCAGATCCTTGTATTCCACATTCACTTTTGTAGCTCTGGAATAATAGGAAAGAAACGAACGCAGCTGGGCATTCACCGGGTACTGAGGTTTTTTTTTCTGAAAAATTTCCTGGCTCATGTGTTATTAAATTTTCCTGGCTACCATCAATCCATCTCTGACTGGGAAAAGGACATTTTCCACCCGTGGATCCGATTGAACTTTATTATTGAAGTGATCAATGGCACGCGTTTCCATATCCATATCATTATCTTTTTTCAGAACATTGCCGCTCCACAGTACATTATCGGTAATAATAAATCCGCCTTTACGTACCTTATCAATCACAAGATCATAATAATTGCTGTAGTTTTCTTTATCAGCATCAATAAAAACGATATCAAAAATTTCATCCAGTCCAGGAATGATTTCAGTGGCATTGCCGGTCATGGGTATGATTTGATTTTTATAGGGAGAAGCAGCGACATAACGGTTCACCATATCTGCTAATTCTTCATTGATATCAATGGTTATGAGTTTGCCATCCGCAACCAGTCCTTCTGCCAGGCAAAGCGCGCTGTAGCCGGTGTAAGTACCAACTTCGAGAATGCACCGCGGTTGTATCATCTTGCTGAACATTGCCAGCACCTGCCCCTGCAAATGCCCCGACAACATGCGTGGTACGAGCACTTTCGCCCAGGTTTCACGATTGAGTTGCTGCAGCAACACCGATTCCGGTTTTGTATGTGCTTCAATATATGTGATTAATTTTTCGTCGAGGAAATCCATGTGGTTAAAATATTGAAACTTAAATATTTTTTGAAATAGTCAGTAGGTAATCCTGTTTAATCCGGCTTCCGCTTTCTGATCAATACTGTTCTGGTATTCGTGATTCCTTAGTTCGAGACACTTGCGGTACCAGGCCTTTGCATTTAATTTATCACCTTTACTTTCATACATCATTCCGTTATGCAGTGCTGCGTTAGCCGCGAAATACCATTCGGTTCGCATACCATTTTCGTAAGTTTTAGAATAATACTGTATCGCTTTCTCAGTCTGACCTTTTTTATCGAAGATGCGTGCCAGCCGGTATGTGAATTCCAGTTGATCCCGGAATTTCGGAAATTCCGCTGTAGGTTTTCCTGCCAGTTCCGCAAGTGCGCCGTTATAATTCCCGCCATCAAATAATAAGCGTGCGCGAAGCAGGTGAGTATTCGGTAACTCATGAGCCAGCGCCTCCTTCAATGCCTGCTTGTCCTCATCAGTAAAATCATCACCTGCACGTTTAACATTTTCCATAAATTTATAATAGCCTGAGGTATCATTTTGCAATAAGGCCAGCCATCCTAGTTTATGATATGCGGATTTTATAAAACTTTTGCCTTTATAGCCTGATACAAAACGGGTAAAATGTTGTGCGGCGTTATCATCGAGGTTGTTTAACTTCAGCATACCGGTTGAGTAGTCGAGGTAAAAAATGTGAAGCTGGCCTGGCTGCGGCCGGAAGGCATTCAATATCCTGAGTCCCTCCTTGCAGTTTCCTGAAATTATGTGCGTGTTGGATTCCATAAAAGCCAAAAGCTGATTATCGGCCGGTTGATTTTTTTTAGTTTTCTCAAGAAGCGCTAATGCGGAAGGGTAATTTTTTTCAAGATGCGTGGCTATAAAAATTTTCAGCAAACAGGCTTCTGTCATTAAAAATTTCAATTCATCATCTTTTTCAAGTTGCTGTATAAGTTGTGAAAGTTCATCGCCACCCTGTGCGATAGTACCTTTTAACCCAACCAGGTTGGAAAGCCATTTATAATTTTCAGGCACGGCACCGATCATCGCGTGAAAAAAGCCAAGCGCTTTCAGATGAGGAATAAATTTTGGAAAGTTAATTTGATTCTCTTCAAGTAACTTATACGACCTCCGGATGTAATATCCTGCTGAAATGTATTCCTTGCGTTTCAACTTGACAATTGCCAGTTGCATAATCATTTCGCCGCGTGCCATGTTCATCCATGCCGTTCCTGCAGCACCCGTTTCGATTTGCTCAAGTCGTGAATCAAAATTATTTTTTAACTGCAAATAGTCGCGATCTTCTTCGGATATAAATGACTTGAGAAAATCAATGTAATGTGCGATGTATGCAGGAGCAGCGTTTCCCGGGTTAACTGTTTTTTCCTTTGACAGGAAGGATGTCGCTGTTGTAAAGTCAAGCTGCATCATTTCCTGATAAGCTGCTTTACAATTCGGGGTAAATTCAAAACCTGAACCATAAGCCGGCGAAAAGCCTGGTAGTAACAATAAGGTAAATAGCAGGTATCTCATTGCGTAGGTGAACGAAAATTAGAATTTAAAATCCGGTACAAAAATCGTTAGATAATAAAAAGAGGATCTCCATATAACGGGAGATCCTCTTATGATGTATAACCACTTAACTAGTTCTTACAATTCAATATCGTGATCAACGAGGATACGTCCGCAATGTTCACAAACGATCACTTTTTTGTGCTGGCGGATATCTAATTGCCGCTGTGGCGGAATTTTGTTGAAGCAACCACCGCACGCATCCCGCTGAATGGTAACCACTGCAAGACCGTTGCGGGCATTGGTGCGGATGCGCTCGTAAGCGGTAGCAAGACGCTCGTCGATCATGTCATGAGCCTGCTCTGAAAATTTGAGCAACTGCTCTTCTTCCTTGCGGGTTTCAGCGATGATGTTATCCAGCTCGTCTTTTTTATTCTTCAAATCTTCCAGGCGCTCATTTAAAGTCTGGGTTGACGCTTCGAGTATGATTGTTTTAGCAGCAAGGTCACCGGTGTATTCTTTAATCCTCTTTTCAGACAATTGAATTTCCAATTGCTGGAATTCAATTTCTTTGTTGAGTGAATCAAACTCACGGTTATTTTTTACATTCATCTGCTGCGACTCATATTTTTTAATCGCGGTATTTGAATCTTTTATCGACTGTTTCTTCTGTGCGATCTGGTTCTGCATTGATTCCACTTCCTCAGTGTAATTGCCAATTCGGGTTTGCAGCCCGGCAATTTCATCTTCCAGGTCATTCACTTCCATAGGCAGTTCACCACGTACAATGCGAATACGGTCGATATCAGAGTCGATAAGCTGTAACTGAAAAAGAGCTTGTAATTTTTCTTCGGTGGTGAATTCAATTTTATTTTTAGAAAAAGTTTTCAGGTTAAAAGTAAACCGACGTTCTTTAACCGGTTCTATGGCTGCTTTTTCTGCAATCTTGGCCGCACGGGCGCTGAGCTTTTTCTCTTTGGGTTCTTTAGGCTCTTTTGGTTCAGCAGGAATACTCTTTTTAACTTTAGGTGCTTTTTTTTCAGCAATCATATTAACTATTTTCAAGGTATTGGTTTCTTTTTGTGGCTTTGGTTCCGGCTTCGGAGCGACTTTTTTTGCCACTGGTTTGGCTGGTGGCGTTTTAACCGGCTTTTTCGCTGCAGCTTTTACAGGAGCTTTGGTAGAGGATTTAGCAGCTGCTTTGGCGGGCTGTTTTGCCGTTTTGACAGCGGCTGGTTTCACTGACTTCTTAGTGGCTGCTTGAGCAGGCTTTTTAGCTGGTGCCTTGCCTTTTGCCACGGCCTTTTTTACCGCCATATTAAAAGTAGTTTATAGGGTTGGTGTTAAGTTCCGACAAACGGAGCGCAAATGTAGTGAATTTTCCGTTCAGAAAGTTATAAATTAATTCTTTCGTAAACTGCTCACTTTCATAGTGTCCAATATCGGCGATTACCAATTTCCCTTCCGCGTCAAAAAACTGGTGATATTTAAAATCAGCAGTCACAAACGCATCGGCTCCGGCTTTTAGAGCCATTGGAAGCAGGAAACTCCCTGAACCACCGCATACAGCTATCTTTTTAACTGATGTTTTTGATGTTTTAGTATATCTGATACAATTGGTATGCAATCTTGTTTTTATAAGCTTAAGAAATTCCTCAATGGAAAGTGCCTGTTCCAGTTCGCCAATCATTCCGGATCCTATATTATTGTTTTGGTTGTCAAGTAAATAAATATCATAAGCGATTTCTTCATAGGGGTGTGCAGATCGCAGGGCTTTCAGTATTTCGCTTTCTTTTTGCACCTCAAAAATCACCTCTATGCGCGATTCCGGTTCTTGATGCCTTTCGCCTTTTTGTCCAACAGCAGGGTTCGACGACTCATTTCCACGAAAAGTGCCCGTTCCGTTTACAGTAAAACTGCACTCATCATAATTTCCGATGTTTCCGGCACCAGCCATAAAAAGCGCTGTTTTGACCGATTCCGCTTGATTCTCAGGAGCGTAAGTAATTAATTTTTTCAGAAAACCGCTTTTTGGCGCGAGAATCCGGGTATTAATAAGCCCGATGCGATTGCTGATTTCATGATTAACTCCATTCAGCACATTGTCGAGGTTGGTATGAATGGCATAAATGGCAATGTTGTTTTTAATGGCTTTAATCAGCGTTCGCTCCACATAATTTTTGCCATTCAATTTTTTAATTCCGGAAAAAACAATCGGGTGGTGGGCAATCACCAGGTTACAATCTGTGCGGATAGCTTCATCGATTATTTCTTCGGTACTGTCCAGGCAAATCAATGCTCCGGTAATTTCCATTTCCGGGGAACCGGTAATTAATCCCGAGTTGTCGTAGGATTCCTGGTAACTAAGCGGAGCCAGTTGTTCCAGCTGACGAATTATGGTTGCGAGTTTTTCCACGGAATATTTTTTGTAAAATTAGCATAATTGCGGAATCCGGGTAATTCCTGAGCAGTGATGATCCGTAGTCAGTTACATCTGCAGGCAGTAAATTTTTATCTATTTTAGCCAACCCAATACTTACCATGAACTTACGGCCACTGCTCTTACCCTTCTCTTTTTTATATGCAAGTATAGCACGGTTGCGGAATTTGTTTTTTGTAACTGGTATCTGGAAGGAAAAGAAATTTGATATTCCTGTAATACTTGTCGGTAATCTTTCGACAGGAGGAACAGGCAAAACCCCACATGTGGAATACCTGTTGGATTTGCTGCATAAAGATTTTCGTTTAGCCACGCTCAGCCGTGGGTATGGAAGGAAATCAAATGGATTTGTGGTTGCAGGAAAAGGTGTTGATGCAGATATGATTGGTGATGAGCCCATGCAATACTTTTCACGTTATGAAAATGTAACGGTGGCCGTATGCGAAAAACGTGCCGAAGGAATTGAGAAACTTATGGCTGCTGACAAAAACCTGCAGGTAATAATTATGGATGACGGCTACCAGCACCGGCAGGTAAATCCCGGTTTTAAAATTTTACTTACTTCTATTGACAAATTATACACGCGTGATTTTGTGTTGCCAGCCGGTGATCTGCGGGAACCGCGGTCAGCATATCGCAGAGCAGATTGTATTGTTGTGACACGCTGCCATGAAAATATGACCTTAAACGAAAAGGAACAGCTGAAAGCTGAAATACGCCCTTTGAATCACCAGCGCTTATTTTTCTCATCACTGAATTATAAGGACCTGTCAGCTTTTTTTTCTCATCAAACCCTTAAACTGGAAGAGCTGAAATCGCGTAAGGTTGTGCTGTTTACCGGCATCGCACACCCGGAACATTTGCACGACCTGGTGATGAAAAACGCAGCTGCAGTAAAACTGGTACGATTTGCCGATCATCATGAATATAACCGTAAGGATATTGCTTTGCTCAAAGAAAAATTTGATAAGTTTGCCGACGCTTCCGCGATACTGGTCACCACTGAAAAAGATTACCAACGATTGCGTAATACACCCTTCATGAAAGAACTGGAATCACTTCCTTGTTATTTCATTCCCATTAAAGTTCACTTGCATCAACACGAAGAATTTAACCAGACCATCCGGAATTATGTTGAAAAAAATAAAAGAGACCGCTGATTTTATCTTAAACAAAACCGGTTTTAAACCCGAAGCAGGCATCATCCTGGGCAGCGGCCTGGGCGGACTGGTCAATCATATTAAAGTGGAGCATACTCTTGCTTACGCCGATATCCCCGGTTTTCCTGTCAGCACCGTGATTGGTCATGGCAGTAAGCTCATATTGGGAGAGTTGGGAGGAGTAAAGGTAGTTGCGATGCAGGGCCGTTTTCATTTTTACGAAGGATACACCATGCAAGAGGTGGCCTTCCCCGTAAGGGTGTTGAAATTCCTGGGCATATCCCGGTTGTTTTTATCAAACGCCAGTGGGGGAGTGAACCAGAATTTTAAAGTGGGTGATTTAATGATCATCGATGATCATATTAATCTTATGGGGCTCAATCCCCTTATCGGGAAAAATGATGATGAACTGGGTCCGCGTTTCCCGGATATGAGTACTCCTTATGATAAAGAGCTCATACGCAGAGCCATGGCGATTGCCGGAAAGCACCATTTTCGCTGTCATACCGGTGTTTACGCCGCCGTCACCGGTCCCTGCTACGAAACCCCAGCCGAATACAAATACATTCGTGCAATAGGTGCCGATGCAGTAGGTATGTCGACCGTTCCGGAGGTTATTGTGGCCCGTCACATGAACCTTCCCTGCTTCGCCATTTCCATCATCACCGATCTTGGCGGCTCCGACGAGCCCGAAGTAATTACCCACGAGGAAGTAGTGCGCGTAGCCAACGAAGCCGAAGGACGAATGACCACGCTTTTAGTAGAATTGCTGGAAGGGTAGAGCACCTATTCCTTTTTTATTCTTCATGGAAGTCGTCGCCCTTTCAAAATCCCTTTTTTTTCCTTAAATTTGTTCCAATGCCCAAGTCCACAACCAAAATGAAACTACAGCACTTCAGGTTATTTCTTATACTCCTGTGGTGGTCGTTTTCGTTACCGGCGTTGGCTCAGCAAAGCATGAATTTGCCGTTGTTATCAAATTGGGATGATGACAATATCCCGAATGCCTGGACTGGAGCTTTCAGTGAATGCTGGGGTTATGCTGATAACGGCCGTGAATATGCGTTTTTAGCCAGTACACAGGGCACCTATTTTTTCGATATCACTAACCCATCCGAACCACAACTCATTGATTTTATCCGCACAAAAGATACCGTAACCCTGGTGGTCAATAAAGATTATGCGACGTATAGCCATTACCTGTACGCGGTAAGCGACCAGGGTGATAATTCACTGCAAATTTTCGACCTGCAATATTTGCCCGATTCCGTGGTGCTTGCTTATGACAGTGATGCGCTTTCAAAACGATGTCATACCCTGACCGTTGAAAACAACAGGCTGTACATGTGTTCCAATACTCGCCCCGATAATTCATTCGGAGCTATGGATGTTTTTTCACTCTCCGACCCGTTGAACCCTGTGCTGATGGGAACGCTTTCCAATCCCGGTTTTTTTAATGTGCATGAGGTGTTTGTCAGAAATGACACCGCCTACTGTTCCAACGCCTATAACGGGTTATGGATATATGATATGAAATTTCCTGCAACACCATCCCTGATTACCATTATTGAAATGTATGAAGAGTTCGGGTACAATCACAGCTCATGGCTTACCCCGGATAGCAAAACACTGGCGTTTACGGATGAAAACCATGGGAAAGGAGTGAAGCTTTTTGATATTACCGACATACACGACCCGCAGTTCGTTGGACTGGTTAGGTCGAACCTGCTCCAGGTTGCTGATCCTTTATCGGATAATGGCAGTATGGCACACATCCCGTACATTGTGGGCGATGTGTTGCTTATTTCGTATTATCATGATGGGGTAGTGGCGTTCGACATATCAAACCCTGCCCAGCCAAAACGAATTGCCTGGTATGATACGCATCCGCAAAATACTTCTTATTACAGTTCAGCTGGTTGCTGGGGATTGTATCCTTTTCTTCCTTCGGGGAACATTATCGCTTCTGATATTTCTAACGGGCTCTTTATTTTTGATGGAACCCGTATCTTAAATTATGAACCGGAAATTCCTTCTTCGCCTTCGGTTACAGTTGGTCCTAATCCGGTGCATGAATTGCTGCAAATCTCGGTCAATGCGATGGCTAACGGCAATGTGCACGTGCAGTTATTTGATATGGCTGGCCGACTGGTGCTTGATGAATCCCGGGAACTGGTGGCTGGTAAAAACTCCATCCCGGTAACGGTGAATCAATTGGTAGAAGGAATATATGTTGCAAAGGTTGAGACCGGATTTTCAAATGCAACCGTTAAAATTCTAAAAACTGAATAATCCTTTTGTACTGCTTATGAACAGAAATATACTCCTTCTTTTAGTTACACTCCTTGCATTCAGCTGGTCATCCTGCAATAATGATACTGATGATGACATGAAGCCAGCATTAACCACTGTCAATTTTATATTTGTTAATGAAATCGACATGCAACCCATCGCGGCAGGGAGTGTGAACAACTATAATGCATCGGGTAATCAGTATAGCGTAACCTTATTGAAGTATTACATCAGCAACATTACTTTCCGCAAAAGCGATGGTACCATTTACCGCGCTCCCAATTATGAACTGGTGACGGAAGGTGAACCGGCATCTCAGGTTTTTTCAATGACAGTGCCGACGGCTGATTATGCCGGTTTTGGATTTTTTATGGGTGTCGACAGCGCTTTTAATTTTGCCGGCCCTCTTACCGGTGAACTTGATCCGGTGTATGGCATGTTGTGGGATTGGTCGACAGGTTATATTTACTTCAAACACGAAGGAGAATTTATTGATTCTACCGGCGTTGTTCAGCCTATAGTATATCACTACGGTAATATTGCAGGACTGGTAAAGCGCGAATTCATTTCGCAAGTAGCATTGACCGGAACTACTAAAACCATCACCATAGGTTTCGATCTAAACAAATTGTATGAAGCACCCAACATGGTTGATTTTAACGGTAACAACCTGCAGTCGGGCGCTCCCGGTTGGGTACAAACGCTTAAAGAAAATTTCCCACTTGCATTTTATATAAAGAACATTCAATAAACCCCACATCATGAAAAAAATTATCCTCTTATGTTTATTCGTTGTTTCGGTAACAATTTCCGAAGCACAAACAGCAACAAATTTTACCTGTAACGATTGTTCAGGTGTTTCGCACGATTTATTTACAGAGCTTGATGCGGGCAAAGTGATTGTGCTTGCCTGGGTGATGCCATGCAGCGCATGTTCCGGTCCGGCATTAACTGCGTATAATGCAGTTGATGGCTACCAGGCTTCAAATCCGGGTCGGGTGTTTTTTTATTTAGCAGATGATTATGCGAATACATCGTGTTTGTCATTAAACGGTTGGGCGAATACTATGAGCATTCCTCAAAATGCGTATTCATTACGGTTTTCCAATGCAGCAATTGATATGACTGATTACGGAACTTCAGGAATGCCTAAAATAGTAGTAATTGGCGGTTCGTCACATACTGTGTTTTACAATGCTAACAACTCTGTGAATGCGGCAGCTATACAAAATGCAATTGATCTGGCGTTATCTGCAACAGGCATTACTGAAAACAATTCTTCATTTAGTGATTTAAACTTATTCCCAAACCCTGCCGATAAATCTTCCGAGATAAAATTCAATCTCGTAAAAAATGCCACGGTAACTATTGACCTTTTTAACCTGGAAGGCAAGAAGCAGGAAGTTGTTTTTTCAGGCCAGATGCAGTCTGGAGAAAACAAGGTAGTACTGAATACTTCAGTCCTGCCGGCAGGTATGTACCTGGTTAAGCTCACCAGCGAAGGCCAAAACCGCTTTATGAATATAGTAGTGACTCATGATTAAAAGGTTTTTAAAGGTTGGTATACACTAAAAAGGAATAGCACAGCATCTAAATTACGGAAGCCATTGCCTCTCAATCAACCCAAATTTTCATTCAATTCACTGAATGTCAGAAACTTAATAAATAAGTACGGATTACTATGAAAATATCATTTTTTCCGTACTTTTGTGCCTCCAAAGAAGTTTGGTTATCCTCCTTCGCTCTTTGAGCTACGGAGGACAAGTACGGTTCGGTAGTTCAGTTGGTTAGAATACATGCCTGTCACGCATGGGGTCGCGGGTTCGAGTCCCGTCCGGACCGCAATAAAATCCCTGTAAATCAAGTATTTACAGGGATTTTTTGTTTAATTAAGCTAATTTTTTAGTCAAAATGATATATTGATTTAGTCAAAAGGAAATATTAGCAGAAGTATTTTGACTAAATATTGGATTTCCTTTTAGTTTATCCTGAACATTAGACACTTTTTATTCTTTAACGCTCTGAAGGCTACATGCTGTGACTTTCTATGAGAAAGTTGGATTGTGTAACCCGAATATTTCAAAAAGTTTAACCAAAATTTAAGAATAAGTCACCGTTCCTTCAATAAATTAACCCTATCAACAAAAAATCACTTGACATTGACCATTTAAATTTCGTGGTTTACATAGTTACTTATTAAACCTTCAAACCTATAGATCATTAACAATAAAAATTATGAGACACCTCCTGCACTTGACTTACTTGTTATTTTGTTTGACATTGCTTTCACTGCAATTATCTGCGCAAACTTTATCGCTTTCACCCTCTAATTATAATGGGTATAATATCAGTTGCTTTGGAGGCACGAACGGTTCTATTAACTTAACAGTAACAGGAGGTGCTGCACCTTATACATATTCCTGGAGCAATAATGCAACCACCGAAGATATTTCAAATCTTAGGTCGGGTTATTACAAGGTTATTGTAGATGATGCTGATACTCTTACTAGACCTGTTTCTGCCGAAATAACATTAACTGAACCTTCAGATATAAATGTTTCTTCAACTGCGTTTTTGTATCCAAATACATACAACATCAGTTTATATGGAGCATGCAATGGGAGCATTGACGTTACTGTTTCTTCCGGAGTTTCTCCATATACGTACTTATGGGCTGATGCTAACACTACCCAAGATAGAAGTTCACTTTGTGCCAACTCTTACAAGGCAACTATTACTGATGCTAATGGATGTATAAAAAGTACTGGAAATATAATTTTGACACAACCAGATAGAAGTGATTGGCAGGTAGTAGGAAACGCAAGTATAAATGCAAGTACTAACTTTTTAGGGACTACTGACAACAATGATGTAGTATTCAAAAGTAATAATATCGAACGAGCCAGGCTTAAGAGTAATGGCGATTTTATAATTAACAGAATAATAACAAATCGCATTGTATCACCAGATACTATTATAAATTTTGAGACAGTACAATTCAGTTTGCAACTAATTACAACAGACTTTGGGGTGATCCAACTGGAACTACTAACAAAGGTACCGCTATTGGTTTAAAAGCATTCTGTGGTGGGCTTTATTCATCTTCTATTGGATATAATACTTCTTCAAGTGGTCAATATTCTGTTGCTATGGGTTTTAGAGTACAAGCCTCGGATAATTATTCAATTGTAATTGGTAATGGAACTTCTAGTACAAATTTAACCAATTCAACAGCGAATACAATTATGATGGGATGCAATAGTGATATTCCTACACTATTTTTAAGTAGTGCAAGCGGCTCAGGAACTACAGGAGCCGTTGGCATTGGTACCACAAGCATTCCATCAGGGTATAAATTGGTTGTTGATGGAGGAAAGGTGGGGTTTCGAGAAGTCTTTGTTAAATTAAGTGGGCAATGGCCCGATTACGTTTTTTCAGATAATTATGATTTATTATCTCTTGATAGACTAAAAAAATATGTAAAAACAAATAATAGCCTTCCAGGAATGATTAAGTCGAACTTGATTGAAAACGAAGGGCAAAATATTGGTGAAATTCAAAGGCTTCAACAAGAAAAGATAGAAGAGCTTTACCTATATATACTTCAATTGAATGACAAAATAAAAGATTTAGAAAGTAAAATAATAGAGAAATAAATTCTAAGAGTCTAACAAAATCGTTAAATATTATATCTTTATATTATTGGCCTTCAAAATTAGACAGTGAAATAAAAAATAAATAATTTTGCTTATCAAAGTGTCGAAATTTACTTGCATATTCTTTATGACATTCTCAACAATTGTAGGATATTGTCAGACTCCTTCATCTTTTGAGAAACTATATTCCAATTTATTTGATGGTTCTGCAATAATTTGTAACAGTAATTCCATTTTTATTGCCGGTAAGAACACCGCAAATTGCCTCATTGTTAAAACTGACAGCAGCTTGCATCCCTTGTGGAATGTTCAAATAAAAAGACCTTCAAACGGAATGAATATAAAATCATTATTACTCAGTAACAATAATTTATTATTTACTGGATATGTGAAAGATACAACTCAAATAAATCCAAGTTTAAATCCTTATGTGTTAATGTTTGGGGTAATTGATACTTCAACTGGACAATTAATGAATTCCAGAATTATAGGAGACACCCTGTATTCTTTTATTTACTCTACCTCGCAAACAACAGATGGAAATTTTTTAGCAGTCGGCCAATGTTCATTTGATATCAATAATCCAAACCCAAGCAGTGAAGGGTTAATAATAAAGTTTAACGAATCATTAAATATTTTATGGGCTAAACGTTACCCTATTGGGTATACAACAATATTTAATGATGCTATTGAAATCACTAACAATTATTTCATCTGTGGTTACACAGAAGATTCTTTACAAATGCGAGATGCTGTCATATTAAAAATTGATACAGCAGGTAACTTCGATTGGTGTAAAACTCTTGATGCAAATTATAACGAATCGGCAAATTCCATTATTGCTGTTAATGATACTATATTTATTTCTGGAGAAGCGGAAGATATTCAGGGCAATGTTGATGGTTATGTAAGTGCAATGGATACCAGCTGCAATTATTATTGGAATAATATGTTTCATTCTAATTTCCCAATCACAAAAAATAAGTTGTTATCATTTAATAATGAATTTTTACTCTTGACTGCAGGGCGCACAGTTATGAAATTAGAATTTGATGGGAATTTGATTAACTATAATCAAACTTATCGAAGTTACGATGACGCTATAATTCAATATCCCTTTTTACTTGCAGTAAACGCAGGACAATTGATTATGACTAAAATTGATTCCACATTAGAATTGTGCTTTCCTGCACCGCGTAATATTCAAACTATTCCTTTTTCCTTTATGAATTCAAATGTTTCTGTAATTGACCAACAATATATTTATAGCGATCTTGGTAAGGCATATGATTCAACTAATGTTATTTTAGACAGTCTAATTTGCGAAACTTTTACAGGTATTACTGAATATGGTTCGAATTCCTTAATTCAGATAAATCCAAATCCTGCTCGTGATGAGATTTACATTGAACTCGAAAATAATATCAACCAACTTCCGGTCTTAAACATCCAAATTTTAAATGTTTTGGGACAGCAACAATTGAATGTTTTGGGGCAATTTAGTGGCGGAGAAATTAAAATAAATATAATGAACCTAACTCAAGGCATATATTTTTTATTCATTCCTGACATTGGAATAATTACAAAATTCATAAAACTATGAAAAATAAATTCGCGGCATTAACTATAATAGTAATCATGATTACAAATTATTGTGACAACAGTTATGCACAAGATTTAATTGATCCATATAAAAATTACACTGGTCAAAATATTAATGATATTAGCTATCCTTCACCATTAGTCGGATATTATGCTCCGAATCCCAATGGCTTTTTATTCCGGCCAAATTCAAGAGATTATAGGTCTTGCTC
>JALYQW010000037.1 GCA_030855635.1 Bacteroidota bacterium
GGCAGTTGTTTGGGCGAAGGCGGAAGTTTGCAGTTGGCGGTTGTTTGGACGAAGGCGGAAAGTCGGCATTTGGCAGTTGGCAGTTGTTTGGACGAAGGCGGGAGGCGGCAGTTGGCAGTTGTTTGGGCGAAGGCGGAAGTTTGCAGGGCAGTTGTTTGGGCGAAGGCGGAAGTTTGCAGTTGGCAGTTGCTTGGGCGAAGGCGGAAAGTTGGCAGTTGTTTGGACGCAGGTGGAAGATTTGCAAGCGGCAGGAGAAATTGCGTACTGCTCAATGCACACCGCACACCGCCTACTGCCTACTGCCTACTGCCTACTGCCTACTATTTCCTTTGATATTTTGTTGGATTATTAATCATATCTCCTAACAAACCACCGACATTCATATATTTTACAAATAAATCCTTGTGTGTTTCCTTAGAAATATAATTGCAATCCAGTGCGAAGTCTAACCACACTAAAGTCTCGCTGCATTCTGCATCACAATCACTTAATTTACTTACAAAGTGTTTTATATATTGACGTTTTCTATAAGCTTCTGCAAAATTCGAACAAATAGCTCTCGAAGATCTTCTTATCTGATTGGTCAATGCATAAATTTCTTCTTTAGGAAAACTTTTCGTTATGTTAAAAATAATCATCGCTGATTCATATGCCTGCTTATAGCACAATAATTTTTTAAATCCTGATTCCATAAAAAATAAAAGAAAAATTAAAATGAAAAATAAATTATGATCGTCAAAAATAATAGAATTCCATTCACTTTACAAATCTATAATTATATATCTACTGCTTACTGCCTTTTGCCAACTGCACACTGCCTACTCGTACTCCGTACTCCCTTTACCGTACGCCAACTGCCAACTCTATTTTGCCAACTGCCTACCGCCTACGGCCAACTGGTTACTGCTTACTGCCTACCGCCTACTGCCTACTGCCTACTGCCCACTCCCTTCCTCCTACTTCCACTTTAAACTCGTCATCATTCTTACGATATCTTCTCTCAGGAACTTGATCACCGGTGCCAGAGAATCGGGCTGAGGTGCTACATTAAAATACAATGCGCCGCGGAGAAAATGATGGTTGCTATCGGTGGCATAAAACTGAACGGAAGAAGCGGCATTACCTCCTATGTCGTAAATCATTCCATAAACTTTGTTCTGAGTTTCAACCAGGGTTTCATCAATAGCATCGGCTTTAACGGTGTGCTTATATGCTAATGTTCGCGCGTCTTCCAAATAGATGTTGAGATTATTTTCCACCTGCTTGTAACTCAGAAAAATTTCAGCATTGAATTGCGGATAACGCATGTATTTCCAGCAAGGTTCTGCAACAGAATCGCGATAATTCAACACCCTTGCATACACGGGTAAGTCGAATAGAAATGGGCAGTCGGGCGATTGATATGTTGCGTACTTTTTTTCCGGCAGATCAATGCGGAAATAACCTTTGGGTTTTGGAGTTTGCGCGGTATCGCAGGAAGAAACCATGAAGGAACCTAGAATTAAGAAAATCAGGAATTGCAAACCGGTTGTTTGAAAGTACACGGGCGTTACTGGTTTCCTGTCATTCATATTTTGCAAATTGATTCAAAATTTCAACAAAGGTAGGGTATTCGTGTAACCATCATATACCAAAAAGGCGGAAACCCTGAGAGGAAACCGCCTTATTATGTACAATATATTATTTAAAATGGAAGGTCGTCCCCACTGTTTCCTGAAACATTCACAGAGGAAGAATCATCAGAAGCTGCAGGTTTTTGTTCGGAGGTATTTTGTTGATGATGATCGTCGGGCCTTCTGGAGCTCAGCATGGTCATGGTATCCGCTATAATTTCGGTCGCAAACCTTTTATTACCATCTTTATCATCCCAGGAACGGGTCCTGATTTTTCCTTCAACGTACACCAGGGAACCTTTGCGCAAATACTTCTCAGCACTTTCAGCCAGTCCGCGCCACATAACAATATTGTGCCACTCCGTTTGATCTACTCTTTGTCCTTCTTTTGTTTTGTATGTTTCTGATGTAGCCAATGGAAATTTTGCCACTACAGCTCCGCCTTCTAAATGTCGTACTTCGGGATCTTTACCCAGGTTTCCTACCAAAATGACCTTATTTATTCCAGACATAGTATTAGTGAGTTAATTTTAATGGTGTTGGTTTGGTTTTACAAATATACACAATCGACTTTAAGATAACAATTTCAGTCAAATTCAAACATTCAATAATTTATTGAAATCACAAATGATCTGTAAAAATTTTTTCAATCAGCCTTGGAACAGGATATGAACCGGCCTGGCTTTCTTCCACTTTAATAAACGAACTGATCAAAAGTTTTCCCGGTTTTCCGGTGATATCCAGTTCAAAAAGCTGCGTAAAAATATGCTGGTGGGATAGTTTGTATACAGGGTATATCTTAACCGACTTTAAATGAAATTGTTGCTTGTTAAAGTATGATTTCCATGCAGGAGATTTCATTACTGTTTCGGGATGCATCATCGATTCTGTTTCAATCAGCGGAAGTTCGTACAGTTGTTCCCAGATATCACCCGGTTTGCGCTTGTTCAGATAGATCCCCTTTTCATACCGTACCAAAAGATAATTGAAAAATCGCTTGCTGACTTTGGTTTTTTTTTCTTTCACAGGAAAATTTAATACAGTGTTTTCCTTATAAGCAATACATTGTTTTGTTAAGGGACAGGAAAGGCAATCGGGGTTGGATGGCTTGCAAACCATGGCACCTAATTCCATCATGGCCTGGTTAAAATTTCCCGGGCTTTTTTTATCAAGCAGCAGATCGGCAAATCCTGCAAAAAGCTTTTTTCCGGCCGTGGAATCTATAGGCGTTTTTTCTGCAAACAACCGCGAGAGAACCCTGTAAACATTACCATCTACCACTGCCCTGGGCTGTTTAAATGCAAAGGAGGCAATAGCCGCTGCGGTATAATCTCCCACTCCTTTTAATTGTCTAATAAGCTCATAATCAGAAGGAAATACTCCACTATACAACGCATCAACCATTTTAGCTGTGGAGTGCAGGTTGCGGGCCCGGGAATAATAGCCCAATCCCTGCCACAGTTTCATTACCTCCTCCTCGGGTGCTTTAGCTAAATCACTGATTTTAGGGTATTTATTTATAAATTTGTAGAAATATGGCAAACCCTGATCCACCCGGGTTTGTTGTAGAATTATCTCCGATAACCAGATAATATAGGGATCGACGGTATTTCGCCAGGGAAGATCCCGGCGGTTTAAATCATACCACTTTAGTAAGGCCTTTGATACATTCATTTGGGATAAAGGCTTCAAAATTAATTAATAATATTTTTGATATTCAACTAAATAACATATCTTTGCACCCCCAAATATAAATTAATATAACACTCATATTATTATGACCAAAGCTGAACTCGTTGCAGAAGTAGCAACTAAAACAGGCGTTGAGAAGGTGGCTGTACAGCAGACCATCGAAGCCATGATGAAGGTTATCAAGACCTCACTTACCAATAATCAGAACGTTTATCTGAGAGGATTTGGAAGTTTTATCGTTAAGAAAAGGGCTAAGAAAACCGGCCGTATCATTACGAAAAACACGACCATTATTATCCCTGAGCATTACATTCCTGCATTTAAACCAGCAAAAACTTTCACTGAGAAAGTAAAGAATAGCCTCAAAAAGTAATTAGCCGAAATGATTGGAGCAAAAAAGCTTCGCATCGCATTAATCGCCGGTGCCGTAGTTCTGGCAGCGGGAGTTTATTTGTTACCCAAAAAACCACTTCCCAAATCTGCGAAAGAAGCAAAAGAAGTGGTTGAGGCAAAGAGTGCGGCTTTTTCCTTTGATAAATTTCTTTCCGATTCTAAAATAAAAGTGGGATGGGCAGCTGATAACAAAATCAGTACCTGGGAAAAATCAGTAAAAGCTTCAGATAGCAACCTGGCGCTTTACGATTCAATAGGACAGGCTTGGGATGCTGCCCAGATTCCAGGAGTAGCCGCCTGGTACTTTGAGCAAAAGGCAGAAAAGACGCGGGATGAAAAAGATTGGCTAAATAGTTCGTACAGGTATTTTGATGCTTTTAAAGCAGCCAAAGATTCAACGGAAGCCAGTTTTTTTGTAGCCAGGGCGGTAAGCAGCTACACAAAAGTGCTGGAATTGAATCCTAAAAACCTGAACGCTAAAACAGATTTGGGAATCCTGTATGCTGAAGGTACTTCAGAACCCATGACCGGCATTAAATTGCTCAGGGAAGTGGTGACAGAAGACCCGAAACATGAAAACGCTCACCTCAACCTGGGATTCCTGTCGATGAAATCAGGCCAGTTTGACAAAGCTGCTGAACGGTTCCGCAAAGTAATAGAGATAAACCCTGCACGCATTGATATGTATGTTTATCTTGGAGAAGCTTACGTAAGACAAGGAAATAAGGAAAAGGCTATCGAAAGCTTTGAAGTCTTTAAAAACCTGTCGAACGATCAGCAAATGATCAAAGATGTAGACGATTACATCGCATCACTTAAGAGTGGAAAATAAAACGAATACAAGTTCGATTACAAGAAATTAACTGATTATTAACCAATAAAAATATTTGCTATGCCAAGCGGTAAAAAGAGAAAAAGACATAAAATGGCCACGCACAAACGCAAGAAAAGGCTAAGAAAAAACAGGCATAAGAAAAAATAATGCTTGTCCTGTACCTTAACCGGTATCGGTCCGTTTCGTGTGCTCATGAAAGATGCTGTTGCAAGGCAGCACTTTCATTGCTGTATTTTTTTTAAGTTCGTTAACACCAAAGCCACCCTGGGTTGTTTTTTTGGTGGTCTTACTGCTTTGAAATGCCGGCGCTTAGCATATTTTTATTAAAAATATAAACTGTATTGAACAGTGAACTTATTATTGACTCAACTCCCAATGAGGTTCAGATAGCACTTTTGGAAGACAAAAGGCTGGTTGAGTTTAATCGTGAAAAGAAAGACAACAATTTTTCTGTTGGCGATATATACCTTGGCCGGATCCGGAAAATTATGCCCGGACTCAATGCGGCATTTGTAGATATTGGATACGAAAAAGATGCGTTTTTGCATTATTTAGACCTGGGGCCACAGTTTTTGAGCCTGGTTAAATACATGAAGGCTGTTACCGATCAGAAACAGTCTGATTCACTGCTTACCAATTTTGCCATGGAAGCAGATATCGACAAAGGAGGAAAAATTTCCAGCGTGATCACTTCTAATCAATGGCTTGCCGTACAGGTTGCCAAGGAACCTATTTCAACAAAAGGTCCCCGGATTACCTGCGATATCAGCCTGGCAGGACGCTACGTGGTGATGGTGCCTTTTTCAAATATTGTTTCCGTTTCACAGAAAATCAAAAGTTCTGAAGAACGTAACCGTTTAAAGCGTCTGGCCATGAGTATTAAACCAAGGAATTTTGGTTTGATTGTACGTACCGTGGCTGAAGGCAAGAAAGTGGCAGAAATTGACAAAGATATTCAGGACCTGCTTTCCAAATGGAGCCAGTTTTTTGAATTGTTGAAAACCTCAAAGCCATCTCAGAAACTCCTGGGTGAAATGGACCGCACATCTACCATTTTGAGAGATATGTTAAATCCCGGTTTCAACAGCATTCACGATAATGCCCAGGTTTTTTATGAGGAGGTAAAAGCATATATCAGGAGCATTGCCCCCGAACAGGAAGAGATTGTGAAGCTTCACAAAGGTAAAATGCCCATTTTTGAACACCTTGGCGTCGACAAACAAATTAAAACCGTATTTGGCAAAACGGTAAATCTCCAGAACGGAGCGTATCTGATTATTGAACACACGGAGGCGCTTCACGTAATTGATGTGAATAGTGGCGGACGAAGCAAGACCGGCACTGACCAGGAGAAAAATGCCCTGCAGGTAAATATGATGGCTGCCAAAGAAATTGCACGGCAACTTCGTTTACGTGATATGGGCGGAATAATTGTGATTGATTTCATTGATATGCACAGTGCGGTTCATAAAAAAGAACTTTTTGAAAGCATGCGCGAAGAGATGAAAAAAGATCGCGCCAAGCACACCATTTTACCTCCAAGTAAATTCGGTCTGATTCAGATAACCCGCCAGCGTGTCAGGCCTGAAATGAACATCACCACGGTCGAAAAATGTCCTGCTTGCGACGGTACCGGGGAAATCAAGGCCAGCATTCTCCTGATTGATGACATTAAGAATAATACCCGGTATATACTTAAGGAGCAAAACGAGCAAACGGTTACTATAAAAGTTCACCCCTATCTTGAAGCCTACCTAACTAAAGGTTTTTTCTTCAATTCCATTCGTCATAAGTGGCAACGAGAATTCAAGAAAAAAATTCAGGTTGAAGCAATGACTGCATATCATATCATGGAATTTCATTTTTTCAACCATGCAGGAGAAGAAATCAAAATCTGACAAATTTGCCCGGTTTTTACAATTATAATTACAGGTAAAATTTAAAGAAAGTAATTTCATTAATTTTACCGTGATTCTGAATCCTTTCGGGAAGAATCTTTGTTGCCTATGTCGAAGAAAAACAATTCCGGGAAATTTAATACGCTGCTAAGGATATTCTGGCTGTTGGTGCTCCTGCCTGTTGTAACGTTGGTTGTAATTGTAGTGACCACTGCGTCGGGAATGTTTGGCGAACTTCCCTCCTTCGAAGATCTCGAGAATCCCAAAAGTGCGCTTGCATCTGAAGTTTTTTCTGCAGATGGTGTGTTACTCGGTAAATATTATTTTCAGAACCGCACCAATGTTCACTACAAGCAACTGGCACCAAACCTGGTCAATGCTTTAAAAGCCACTGAAGACATCCGTTTTGAACAACATTCCGGGATTGATATCAGGGGCCTGGTACGTGTTTTAGTTAAGACAGTTGTACTGCAACAGAGCGGATCAGGAGGTGGCAGTACGATTACACAGCAGCTGGCCAAAAATCTGTTTCCGCGGGAGCAGATTTCCGGATTTAAATTACTAATCAGGAAGATAAAGGAGTGGGTAATCGCCGTCCGCCTTGAGCGCAATTATACCAAAGAAGAAATTATTGCCATGTACCTGAACACGGTTGAATTTGGCAGTAACAGTTTCGGTATAAAATCAGCTGCACAAACTTTCTTCAACAAACAACCTTCTCAACTTAAAACTGAAGAATCAGCCGTACTGGTTGGTTTGTTGAAAGCTCCAACGTATTACAGCCCGGTTCGAAATCCGGATAACTCCGCGCGAAGAAGAAACACGGTATTGTTCCAAATGCGCCGATATGAAATGCTGAGCCAAAAGGAGTTTGATTCGCTTAAAGTGGCTCCTATAAAGTTGAAATATCAGTCTGAAGATCATAATGCAGGTACTGCAACCTACTTCAGGGAATATCTTCGTTTATACCTAAACCGTTGGTGTAATGAACATAAAAAGAATGACGGTACTAATTATAATATTTACAGAGATGGTTTAAGAATTTACACAACCATTGATTCAAGGATGCAGAAATATGCTGAGCAGGCGGTGAAAGAACATCTCACTGATTTGCAGAAATCTTTTTTTGAACATTGGAAGGGGCGCATTCCGTGGTCGGAAACTCCTGTAATAATTACCGATGCCATGAAACGATCGGCCAGGTACAGGGAACTGGAAGAAAATGATGTGGATGCGGATTCCATTGAAAAAGTATTTAATACTAAGCAACAAATGACAATTTTCACCTGGAAGGGTGAAAAAGATACCATGTTGTCGCCATTGGATTCAATAAAATATTACAAAATGTTTTTGAGAACAGGTGTGATGGCGATGGAGCCTCAAACGGGTTTTATTAAGGCCTGGGTAGGAGGCAACGATTATCATTATTTCAAATATGATCATGTTAAAGAAGGAAAACGGCAGGTAGGTTCCACATTCAAGCCATTTGTTTACACACTCGCCATGCAGGAAGGGTATTCTCCCTGTTATAAAGTTCCGAATGTAAGAGTAACCTTTACCGGTGAGGACGGAAAAATATGGTCACCTGAAAATTCTGATGGCAAATACGGCGGAATGTTATCCCTCAAAGAAGCACTTGCCGAATCGGTAAACAGTGTAACTGCATTTTTGATGAAGCAATTCGGTCCGGAAGCAGTTATAAACATAGCCCGAAAAATGGGTATCACCTCTCCTATGGAGCCTTTCCCGGCTATTAGCCTGGGAACACCCGATATTTCCGTGTACGAAATGACAGGAGCATATTCCACTTTTGCCAATAAGGGTGTTTGGACCGAACCTGTTTTCCTGACCCGAATTGAGGATAAAAATGGTGTGGTATTGCAGGAATTTGTACCTAAAAAAGTGGAAGCGTTAAGTGAAGAAACCGCTTTCATTACATTAAGTCTTCTCAAAGGGGTTGTAGAACATGGTACCGGGGTAAGATTGCGATACAAATTCGGACTGGCCAATCCAATAGCTGGTAAAACCGGCACTACGCAAAACCAAAGTGATGGATGGTTTATAGGAATCACCCCTGAACTGGTAAGTGGTGTTTGGGTAGGCTGTGAGGACCGGGCGGTTCATTTCAGAACTATCACTCTCGGACAAGGAGCTAGCACTGCCTTGCCCATTTGGGCGCTTTTTATGAAGAAAGTATATGCCGATAAAACCATTAACCTCACACAATCCGATTTTGAGCGGCCGGAGGGGAAATTATCTATTGAGCTGGATTGCTCCAAATACCTGCTCAACAATCCGGAACCAACTCTCAATCCGGGTGATTTTGGCTTTTGATGCCACCTGCTAAAAATTATTCTTAGAGTTTTTTCTTTAGTTTTGCCCTCGGATAGTGGGAAGAGAAGCATAGCTGCGCGCAATTTAAATTCATTTATAATTTTCGACTATGATTAATAAAGTAGTGGCTTCCGCGGAAGCGGCCATTGATGATATCAGGGATGGTATGACCTTAATGCTGGGTGGATTCGGTCTTTGCGGAATTCCGGAAAACTGCATTGCGGCCCTGGTAAAAAAAGGAGTTAAAAATCTTACCTGTATTTCAAACAATGCAGGTGTTGATGATTTCGGATTGGGATTATTATTGAATAACCGCCAGATTAAAAAAATGGTTTCTTCCTACGTTGGAGAAAATGCAGAATTTGAACGGCAAATGTTAAGTGGTGAACTCGAGGTTGAATTAATTCCGCAGGGAACTCTTGCCACACGATGCCTGGCCTCAGGATATGGGATGCCTGCTATATTCACTCCTGCCGGTGTGGGCACTGAAGTAGCCATTGGAAAAGAAGTCAGGAATTTTAATGGAACCGATTACCTGCTCGAGTATGCTTTCGATTCGGATTTTGCAATTGTTAAAGCATGGAAAGGTGACACCAGCGGAAACCTGATCTTTCGCGAAACTGCACGCAATTTTAATCCTATGATGGCTATGGCCGGAAAAATTACTATTGCAGAAGTAGAAGAATTAGTGGAAGTAGGTCAGCTCGATCCCGACCACATTCATACTCCGGGAATATTTGTACACCGTATTTTTAAAGGAGAAAATTTTGAGAAGCGGATTGAACAGAGGACGGTGAGGGAAAAATAATTAAAGGAACGCGGATTGAACGGATTGAACGGATAAAGCGCGGATAGTATATTAGAAAAAATAAATCCTTTTTTAATCCGCCAAATCCGTTTAATCAGCGTTCAAAAAAAGTTAACACTAAACTGATATCAGCATGCTTGATAAAAACGGTATTGCAAAACGGATTGCAAAAGAAGTAAGAGACGGTTATTATGTTAATCTTGGCATCGGTATTCCGACGCTGGTAGCAAATTTCCTGCCTGAAGGAATTAATGTTGTACTCCAGTCTGAAAACGGGTTGCTGGGCATGGGACCGTTTCCTTTTGAAGGGGAAGAAGACCCTGATTTAATAAATGCAGGTAAGCAAACAATTACTACGGTTCCAGGTTCCGCATTTTTTGATTCGGCAATGAGTTTTGGTATGATTCGCGCCAAAAAGGTGGATCTTACTATCCTCGGTGCGATGGAGGTTAGTGAAGAGGGTGATATTGCTAACTGGAAAATACCGGGGAAAATGGTGAAAGGTATGGGTGGCGCTATGGATCTCGTCGCATCAGCGAAAAACATTATTGTAGCGATGCAACATGTTAATAAAGCAGGCGAATCAAAACTATTACCCAAATGTTCATTGCCATTAACCGGCGTAAGATGTGTAAAACGTATAGTCACGGAGCTTGCAGTAATTGATGTAACACCGCAGGGATTCCGCCTGGTGGAAAGAGCACCGGGAATTTCAGCGGAGGAAATTAAAAACGCTACTGCAGGCAGGTTAATTATAGAAGGAGAAATACCGGAAATGAGTATTTAAATGTTAATTCCTGTTATTCATTATTCATTATCTCTCAAATTATGGACTTATCGGTAATCATTCCAATATATAATGAGGAAGGCAACATCCAAAAGTTGCACGACCGCCTGATGGGAGTAATTGATCAAATGAATTTAAATTCTTTTGAATTTATTTTCATCAATGACGGTAGCCGCGACCGGTCTATGGAGCTGATAAGAGGCCTGGCAACGAAAAACACACATGTACACTACATAAACTTAAGCAGGAATTTTGGCCACCAGATTGCTGTCACGGCAGGGCTCGACAAATCAAAAGGCGAAGCCGTAGTGATTATCGATGCCGACTTGCAGGATCCGCCCGAGCTCATCCCCGATCTTTATCAAAAACTTCAAACCGGCTTTGAGGTGGTTTACGCCAAAAGAAACGCACGGCAGGGCGAGGGGTTTATGAAAAAATTTACAGCCAAACTTTTCTACCGTATTCTGGCAAAAATGACCTCCATCAGCATCCCTGTTGATACCGGTGATTTCAGAATTTTGGACCGCAAAATTGTTGACGTGCTGAAACAAATGCCGGAGCAACAGAAATTTCTCCGGGGGCAAATCAGCTGGATCGGCTTTAAACAGACTTTCATTGAATACGATCGCAAAGAACGCAATGCCGGCACAACAGGTTATACTTACAAGAAAATGATACGTCTGGCATTAGATGGTATCACCTCCTTTTCAAATTTTCCATTAAAAATAGTAACCCTCGCAGGCTTTATTGTTTCAGGCATTTCATTTTTTATGATTTTATATGCGTTATATTCACGATTTATATCAGAAGATTATGAACCGGGCTGGACGTCTCTTATGCTCACCATATTGTTTATAGGAGGCATTCAATTGATCGGAATCGGCATCATTGGTGAATATATTAGCCGCATGAGTGCAAACCTCAGGAACCGACCCTTATATATTATCAGTGACACCGACATGAAATCATAGAATTTCATATACTCACTAATCCGATGCATGAAACTTATCACAGCGTTTCCCTATTTCCTGCTCCTGCTGTTTCTTGTTACCGGAATATGCATTTATGCCGGTTATGGCCTGGCATGGGATGAAGACTTTCAATACCGTGAAAACGGGCATGCTGTGTGGAATTTCATCAAAACTGGTGACCGCGCCAGTTATGAAGGAAATCCTGAAAAATATCATGGCCCTTCATTTGAACTGGTACTCGTTGCTATTGAAAAACTGACAGGAGTTACCGGAACCCGTGCTGTTTTTTTTCAGCGCCACCTGGTATCCTGGATATTTTACTGGCTCTCCGGAGTCGCACTATTCCTCTTACTAAAGAAAAAGTTTTCAAATCCCCTGATGATTTCCATAGGAATATGCTGGTACTTTTTGATGCCTCGAATATTCGCCGATGCGTTTTACAACACCAAAGATGTTCCTTTTTTGGCCATAACCATGATGAGTCTTGCCAGCATGATTTACCTGCAAGAACACAAAAAAATTTCGATTGCCGTGCTACATGGTTTTTTATGCGGCTTTATGATAGCCTTGCGTATCATAGGTGTGTTGATACCCGTTATGACCATCTTCCTGCTTGCATATTCATATATTCTCACCGTGAGTGAAAGGCGATCAGTCTTTAAAATCACAGTTACATTTGTACTTTCAACAATCATTTTCACCATTGCATTCTGGCCCATATTGTGGGAAAATCCTATTCAGCATTTTATCGCTGCTTGGCATGAAATGAGCAACTTTCCCTGGACCAGCGAAGTGTTATACCGGGGAAATTTTATCAATCCGGGTGAGTTGCCCTGGCATTATGCTGTTACATGGATAGGAATAACCACTCCCCTGCCCTATTTGTTTTTTCTTGCTGTTGCTGCCGTATTCATTATAAAAAAACTGCCTTCATTGCGGTCTGAACCTGCAGAAGTGGTAATGTTAATTTTATGCATTGCACCTCTACTTGCAGTATGGATGCTTGAAGCTGTAATTTACGACGGATGGAGACACTTATACTACCTGTATGCGCCTATGTGCTACCTAATGGTGTTTGGACTCGTGAAATTATATGACATTTTAAAAAGTGTTCATCTAAAAAGACTGCTGATCCTAATCGTAGTACTTTGTACATTCATCAACGGATGGTTCATGTTCCGCTGGCATCCTTATCAGCACATGTATTTTAATGCCCTTGCCGGGAAGGACATCGAAACCCGATATGAAATGGATTATTGGGGCTTATCATACAGGGAAGCTCTTGAAAAATTGGGTAAAATGGATACAGTTTCGTTAATTAAAGTTAACGTGGCAAATGCACCGGGAATAATGAATTCCTGGATTCTGGAAGAGCCACTGGAAAGGCGTTTTGAATTTCCGTTAAGTTCTGACAGTGCCCATTATTTTATAACCAATTATAGGTGGAATAAAAAAGGCGAACCCTCGTGGCCATTAATAGATTCTATTGTTGTAGATGGTATTAGAATTTCAGGTACTTATCGAATCAGCAATAACTGAACATTGTTATTCCAGGTTTCCATAACCTCTGTGTTGTAATGACTTTTAATATAGTCCTGAACAGCCGTTGACCCTGCAAGTACCCGGTTTCCCGGAAGAAGATTTTCACGGTCAGTCAAAACAACCACCTGCCCTGCAGCTTTTAGCACTTCGGTATAAAAATAAAGATGAGCATTGTATTTGGGGTAACAATAATAAATTCCATTTAAATTGATTTCACCCTTACAGGCTTTTTGAAAAACATACCCCAGACTATAAATTTCTGTTTCCTTATTTTCCACAGGTTTGTTCACATAAATCATTACCTGGCGATAATTAATACCAAACAAGATTAAAAAAGCCAATACAGGCAACCATTGTAAAAAACGTCCGGGACCGAAAGTTCTGAATAATGAATATAAAAAATAAAAAAATAGTGCAACTAGAATAGCCATCACAGGATAAAGAGGAAGTGCATACCAGTATATTTTAGTCTGGCTGTAACTGATGACGAACAGAAAAACAAATCCATTCAACGCAGAAAATAATCCAACTTTTTTCAGCAATGCATTTTTTGTAAAAAA
>JALYQW010000069.1 GCA_030855635.1 Bacteroidota bacterium
ACTAACTGATAAATTCCTTTAGAAAGTTGTTGCAGATTTATTTCAATATCATTTTCACCCACTGCTGAAGTGCCTTTGATCACTTGAATGGTTTTTCCTAAAACATCAATCAAATTAATTTCATAATTTTTTTCTCCTTCGCTTTCATAAGCAACATGAACACTTTGATGTGCCGGATTAGGATAGAGTGATAAATTCAATCCATCTGTTATAGTTTGTTGTGCTTCACGCAGTGCAATGCAATTGCCTATATAATCACCTTGTGCTAATAAGTTAGGCACTGCGTTTTGATCAACACAAATTTGAACCCACGGATTATTAGTGCTGTTAGTGTGATGGCACACTTTTACTTTTGCATTGTTACTGTTTCCGTTAAAGCAGCGCGCATCTAAGGCCATTACAAGAAAACAATCCGTAACCATACAGCCGTTTACATCAGTAACGGTAACGCAAACGTTAGTAGAGTCCATCAGTTTTACTTTGACGGAGGCACTTCCGGTACAAACCGGATTGAAAGTGAGTGATCCTGATGATGGACAAACAGTATTTGCACATGTACCCAACATAAATATTTCATCGCCAGCTGAGTTCACCTGGTTACATTTTAACGGACGGTTTATTGTCCAGGAATATGAATAGGGAGCGGCTCCTCCCGTTACAACAGCTGTATGAGTGACCGTTTGATCAGCAGTATAACCAAAAAAGGTGGATTCATCAATTCCTGCATTTACGGTTAAACCACAGCCGCAACCCTCATTAATTTGTCCGTTACAGTTATCGTCAACACTGTTGCCACAAACTTCTGACGCACCGGGATTGATGGCAGCAGAAGCATCATTGCAATCATTATTATTGGCTGAATAACCTGTCGGTAAAGCATAACAAAAGCTAAACGGTAAAGCAGGATCTCCATATCCGTCACCGTCAGCATCAGCATAAATAGTGCAATTTGCCTGGCAATGCATTCTGAAATTCAAATAACCATATCCGTTATAATCATTCAATGACTGGAACATTATATAATATGTATTTCCGGCTATAAGGTTATAAGGCGTAAGAAATTGAAAATATGTATACTCTTCTTGTCCTAAGCAATCCCACGTACCTGTGTTGCATCCCAATGCCGCATTTTTTATGTAAGCATTTATACCCGGACCTTGCGAACCATCTAATAAATAAATACCGGTTTCCTGTGCAGTAAAAGAAAAAATTAATTCACTGCCTTGAGGAAAAAAATTAAAAGAAGATGTATTGCAGGAAAATGAGTAAGACCCGTTTCCGGCAGGAAAATTATAATATGAATATTCACCGCAAGCAGTAACAGGCAGAATGTTTGCACATGGGTTGCTGTTGGTTGAACAGTCTATTACGAATGTTTGACTGATTCCCGTTGTATCAGTTGCATCAGCCAAAAAATAATAAACAGTTCCTGCCTGTAATTCCATAGGAATAATTACAGGCGTATTGTAATAATATGTTTCAATTAAACCAATGTTGGTCCATCCGTTTTCAGTACATCCTCCCGTTGCAGCTTTGATGGCGTAATTAATATTTCCTGTTCCTGAAAGTGCTGTAAGAGAATATTTGCCTGTTACAGTAGGAGTGAAAGAAAATATATTTTCTGTACCCGCAGCAGGGGTGTAATACGGAAAACCCAAATTTGGATAAGGTGCCATATTTCCAATACCCTGAGCATGAATAGTGGTAACCGAAGTGCCGCAAGTTGGAATAGTTGTAATGGTTGCACAGGGATTGTAAGAAGAAGCCGGGCAAATAAGAGTGAGGTCATGAGAAGCGAGAGAACTATAAATATTATCAATTCCATCAACCATTATATAGTAGCTGGTTCCGGCAACAAGAGTTTTTGAAATTGCCGATGTGACATTTCCGTAAGTAATAACACCGATATTTTGCCACCCGGTTGCATTGCATCCTCCTGATGCTTCTTTTATAAAATAGTTCACAGGAATTCCTGAATGAGAAATTATTTGAAGAATATGTGTGCCCGTTATAGCAGCCGTAAATTCAAAAATCATTTCTATTCCATTAGTAACTCCGTAATCGGAGGGAAGATTAAAAGCGCCTTGTCCGTGAGGGATTGAAACAGGAGTGCTAATCCCACAGCTTATAGATGAAATTCCGGTGCATGGATCATAAGGGGGATTACAGTGAATGTTAAATTCATGATTTGCCCCTGATGTAGTGTTTGCATCTAGCATAATGTAATATTCAGTACCTGCAGTTAATGGTATTGATGTGAAAAGTGACGTTGGATATCCTGCTAATCCAACACACGACCAACCGTTAGCATTGCATCCTCCCGATGCTGCTTTTATCGTATAATTAGCCTGGTTATAATCAGTAGATGTAATTTCAATTTCATGCACACCTGATACTGTAGCAGTGAATGAATAAATAATCTCTTTGCCGGGGTTTTGAAGACTGTTATAATAAAGTTCACAATTTTGTCCCACTGTATCAAAGGCACCAAAGCCTGACGGTATTACAGCAGTTACCGTTGTAGAACAGGTAATGGCTGTAATGGCAGTGCAAGGATTCCATATTTCCGGACAGGTAATTTCAAAAGTCTGCTGGCTTCCTGATAAGGAAGAGGCATCAGCCATAATATAATAAACAGAGCCAGCAGTTACAGAATAAGCGGCTGAGAGGAATGGCCCATATAAATAACTAATCTCAGCAAGACAAGTCCATCCTGATGCATTGCAACCTGATGAAGCATTCTTTATATAATACATGGTGCCATTGCCGTTCGAGATAATTCCGCTTATTGCAATTTTTCCGGTTGAAGCAGCCGTGTATTGATAAATAATTTCTTTTCCAATAGCTGGTGCATCAGAATACGAACATCCCGGTATGTCTATAGCACCCGGTCCTGAAGGAATTACTAAACTTAATTGTGAACCACAACTTATAGTTGCTATTGAAGGACAAGGATCATAAAATGTTGCACAATCGATCTGGAATTCATGTATTGTTTCGCTGTATGTTGAACCGGCATCAAGCATTATGTAGTAAGGTACTCCTGCGCTTAAAGTTCCTATGACACTTGCAAAACCTCCCGAATAGGCAGAAGTAACATATGTCCATGAATAACGATTGCAACCCGAAGAAGCCGGTTTATAAAAGTACCCGGCAGTGTTATAATTAGTTGAATTAACCGTTAACGTATATTTTCCGGTAACCGAAGGGGTAAATGAATAAATTAATTCTTCACCCTCGAAATTGATGAAATTTGCCGAAGGATAAAAATCCCACGCTCCGTTTACAGCATTCATGGTAGCAGATACTGGCGATCCGCAGCTAATAGTTGTTATTGAAGAGCACGGATTGTAAACTTGTGCATTAGCTTCTTTGCTTGATATAATAATAACAAGTAACATAATAACCAAGACAGAAATTTTAGATAATGTTTTGGGTTTGTTTTTGGAGTTCCACATTTTGTTTTTGTTTAAGAGATTAAAATTATTATTGTATATTGTTTATTGTTACTGATTACCTTTTCTCAATTTTCTCCGACAAAAAAAACACCCTTTCACTGCACCGTTGTTATTTATTTGCAAGGGACGGGTATTACGGCACTTGCATAAAGCAAGTGCCGTAATATGTGTTATCAACCACCAGATTTTTTTTCCTCAATTTCATTTTGTATGAATACTAACTGATAAATTCCTTTGGAAAGTTGCTGAAGAATTATTTCAATATCGTTTTGACACACCGTTGAAGTGCCATTGATCAATTGAATGGATCTTTCTAAAACATCTGTAAATTAATTTCATTTCTTTTTTCTGTAAGAAATTCTGCCTGTTTTAAAATTGAATAAAAATTCAATCAGCAAAGAAATTAAAGACTGTAACGCCCGTCAATTATCAAAAGTGATAGTATTGTAAGTGAATGAAGACGGCAGTATGGAGTAGCTACGAAGCCCTATGGAGTGGTTCTGGAAAATATCGCACCTCCTGCATTTCGGGGCAAATATGGAATAATGGATGACTAAAAAAAATCCTTTTTTTCTAAATCAGACCGAAGAGTTTTTGACTAATTGCCTTTGCCACAGCTTCAGTCATTGACGACACGTGCAGCTTTTCATAAATCTTGGTCATGTGAGCCCGAACGGTAGCATATGTAATAAAAAGTTTATCGGCAATCATTTTATAGGAATATCCCTGTACTAACAAAGCAAGTACTTCGTTTTCACGCGGGCTGAGATGGTAATCTACTTTTACATACACAGTAGGGTCGGACTGGAAATGCTTTAAAACTTTTTTTGCAATGCTCGGAGTCATAGGTGCACCACCGTTATATACTTCGCGTATCGCATCTAAAATGTAATTTGACTCGGCATTTTTTAATATGTATCCTCCTGCGCCTGTTTTAATAGCAGTAAAAACTTTTTCATCATCATCAAAAACAGTTTGCATCAATATCTGCACCGATGGAAAGTTTTTTCGTATCAGCTTCACCCCTTCTATTCCGTTCATGCCGGGCATGTCAATATCCATGATAACCACATCGGGCTGAGTTTGCTGAATATTTTTTATCACATTGCGGCAATGCTCAAACGAACCTACAAGTATTAAATCTGCCGTATCGTGCAAAAGCATAGACATGGAATCGCGAAGCGAATCATTGTCATCAAACAGAGTAACTTTAATACTGCTCATCTTATTTTTTATATAGCTGCAAAAGTGGCTGACAAAAGAAAATTAACCTATTATCAAATGTGATAGTTTTGGGGTTTAGGTTTGTTGAGAGAAGCGTCCTTATAGTAATCGGGGTTATCGGGAAAGTTTGAGGCTTCTTTATTCTACATTAATTAATAATTCTACTGACGTTCCTTCATTTATTTTTGAAATGATGTTCAGCAATGCCTTCATATCCTGTGCTCTTTCCTTCATATTTATTATTCCATTGCCGCCAATTTCGCCTCTCTTTTGAAGAGGGGTCAGGCTTGAGGTGTCAAAACCGTTTCCGTCATCTTTAATATTAAGAATTAAATTGTTGTTTGATTTTATCAATGAAATAATAACCTTTTTACACTCCGCATATTTCACAATGTTGTAAATGGCTTCTTTGTAAATTAGATAAATATTTTTGCGCTGATCAACCTTAAGCTGCACTGCTTTTAATTCCTCATTAAATGTGTATTCAACCGAAATATTTCTTGGCGTAAGCATCATCGAAGCAAATACCTGCATCCGGCTTTGCATATGTTCAAAGTTTTCATTGTCGGGATTCAAGCTCCAAACGATGTCGCTCATTTTCTCAATCAGGTCACGCGAAGCAGCTCCTATTTTAGATAATACTTCTGAAGATTTTTCATTTTTCATAGACCGGTTTTTTGCCACATCACTGTACACAGCAATGCTGCCAAGCGTACTGCCAATGTCGTCATGCAAATCACGGCTGATTCGCAGCCGTTCATTCAGCAATGCTTGTTCGCTTTCTTTTTTCAGCAATACTATTTCCTTTTCTTTCTTTTCCGTTTCGAATTGCATTCTAAGTTTGGCAATGTGCTTAATGCTTTCTTCGTTTACTATTTCTTCATACAACTTAATATACTTCTTGCGATATTGAATTGCCTGATACAAATCGTTTGTTTCTTCATAATATTCTGCCAGAGAGTTGCAGGCGTTTGCTTCCTCGCGTTTGCTTATCTGAAGTTGTGCCAGCTCAAGATATTTTTCTAAATTATGAAGCCTAAGGGAGTTTCGGTCTTCGGGTTTCAAACCTGCTTTCTCCATTGCAACATCACCTGCTTTGGCAATGCAGGAGGCGTAGCTGCCATAGTCCTGCATATTCCATCCATCGCTGGTGCTGGCGGTGTCAATAATAATTTTGAAATCAAGTAAAGCCCGATCAAACTCACCTTGATGGTAAGACAGTTCGGCTAAATGCCTGCTGGCCGCAACAAAATGCAACCGGTCATTGGCAGCAGTGGCTTCTTGCCTGGCGGTTTCAAATGTTTCACGGGCTTCTGCTATTTGCCCTGATTTTAGATACACCTCGCTCATCGCATTTTGCGCCATACGATATAGAAAGCCATCTTCAATTTCATGGGCTGCAATCATTGCTTTCCTGTAATAGAGCAAAGCATCAGCATATTGCTCTTGCCCGCTGCAGATATTGGCCATAATAATAGAAACAAGGCTATGTCCATGAAAGGAACCCAATTTTTCGGTGTATTCGATGGATTCTAAACATTCCTGCATCACATCTTTAGTTAAATTTTGTAGTCGGTGGCACTCCGGCAACATAGCTTTGATCATGCTGCAATCGTGAAAATTTCCGGTGGCTTCGGCTATTTTTTGCCATTCCACCATAGTGCTTGCAAACTGCACTACATCTTGTTTAAGGTACATGCCAATGCTCAATTGCATATAGGTAAAACAGATCAGGTGCTGATTTTTAAGTTCTGAAAGTTCTTCTATCAGGGTTTTGCTTTTCAGCGTACCTTCTTCAAACTGCGTTTTATAAAAAAAATGCATGGTGTACTGAATTCGCGCCAAGTAAACTCCGCTTCTATCGCCGAGCGTTTTATACCCTTTCAACGCCTGCTCCACATATCCTACTATGTTATCGGGATTCACGCTAAGATTAGGCAAGGAACCAAATTGAATGCAAGCATCGCACATACCTTCCTCATCATTAATAGTTTCAAAAATTGCAAGGGCTTGCCGGTTGGTAGCTTGCGCCCGCGCAACATAACCAATGCGCAACAGATTCATAGCCTTAGCGCAAAGTGCATTTGCTTTCATGCTTTGATCATTTAGCGTTTCTGCAAGTGTAATGGCTTCTTCGGCTGCAGCTACTCCTTTTTGCAGTTGCACATGGGCATAACAATAGGAAAGGTGTACTAATAATTTTAATCTTTCTGGCCCGGAAGATTTGATTGTTTTTAATTCCTGTTCTGTTTGCTCAATAGCACGTCCGAAATGAGGGGCAGTTTCGAGAAAGGTGGTGAAGAAAGACATAGTTGTTAGTAATAAATAGTGTGTGATGCCTTTTATAGAGATTCAATTAAGGACAGTATTTAAGAAAAATTGCAGATAAGAATAATGATGTTCTTTGTCATGGGGGCAATGAGATTTGGAAAAGCTAAGATATAACTCTTTTAAAGAAACCAGCAAAAATGCAACTGAAGTTAAAATAAATCGCATTGAAGAATCAAAACCGGATGTGGTGCTGATGGAAATTGAAATGCCCGGCATGAGTGGTGTGTGTTCCGGAGCATATTGACCCACCCCCTGAAGAATTATTATTTCGGGATAATGACTTCCCTGCTGAAGACTGAAATCATTTCTATTCGACGCCAATATAATGTAGCTTGAAAGCATGTAATACCAATATTTTCAAAGAACCTTAACTAATTTTACCGCAACGCAAGTGCTAAGATTTTTAAAGGCTGCAACAATTGTGTTTTTAATTATCTGCTTAATTATTTTCAATCACTGCTTGAACAACAGTACTATTAAAACGCTGTATTTGTCGTATTTGTTGAGCATCACAACCGGCACAGTTTTTTAAAACAGCGTCAGTCCATTTTCGTGAATTATTTATATTATCCTTATCAAAATATAATTCAACACCCGCACTATATGCAAAAGATATAAACTCTTTATCTGTTAATGCCATTGACCGAATGGCAAATTCCTTAGGATATTTTTCTATATAGTTTACTACATACATTCCCACCACTTCAGCCAATGCTCCATCAGCTTTATCAAGAATTTTGAGAAAAACAGGAAAGTAAAAGTTGCGAGTTTCAATATTGTCAGTGGCAATACTGTCCATACAATTAAATGTAATATTATTATCTGAGGGATGCAAGCTGTCATTTAGCAATAATGTTGCAACTTGCCGTAGTGGCAAATCAGAAAGATAATAATAACCGGATGGATTCTTTAAACTGTCGGTAATAATGGTGGTGTCTGGTTTACTTTTAATTGAAGCATCAGTAATACAATCACAATTGTTTGCCATACTGTTGCCGCTAACAACAAAAAAGATTAAATATGATATGGCAGGCACTCTCATAATAGTATCTTAAATTACTTTTGTCCTGCATCGAAATGCTAAATAAGGTTTTTATGTACTGAAGTTGGGCTGACAGAACAACCACCTGTTATGCCGGCAAATCTCAAAAATTAATTATGTTATAAAAAACATAAACTTATCTTATATCATTCGTGAGTAAAGGTTATATATACAGTTGATTATATTAATGCAACTCGTTAACACCTCATTTTCCCATGCTCACAACCTTAATCATTTTAAAAGGGTTATTCAGGCTGATGAAGAAAACTCCCTCTGGCAATCCTGCTATGGTGCATCTATGTTGTGATTCTATTGTAACATAAGCTTCTACCACCTGACCTGTTAAGTTGGTTATTACCAGATCATTTTCATATAAGCTACCTCCGTTATATTCCAGAATAAATTCACCATAAGATGGATTAGGGTAAACAACAATATTGTCATCAGCGTTTATACTTCCCGCAATCCGGCAAGGCATGGTTATGGATACTGATTTGTTTGCCCCTGCTGCACATGTGTTATTTCCTTTAACGCGCAGGTAGCCAGCAGTGGAACCGTAGTTCACAGTTACAGATGTTGCGGTTGTAGTAAGGATATTACCCGATGAGGTAGTAACCCCATCAGATATGTGCGATCCCGTGGGGCCCGTCCAGGTGTAGCTTGTTGCAGAAAATAAAGGAGCAATTGAATAAGAAACATTTTGCTGAAGCGCACACACCGATGTCGCCCCGTTAATTGCAGCAGCAGTCGCAGGACGAGAATATATGGTTGCAGCACGTGCTGCACTTGTGCCACATCCGTTAGTTGCCACAACCTGCAGCGTGCCTGTAATAAATGATGAATTATAATTGGCCGTGATCGAACTGGTTCCTTGTCCTGAAGCTACTGAAGCACCTGCAGAGTTAAAAGTCCATGTGTAGGTCATGCCGCTTACATTTGTAACCATATAAGGTGTACCAGTAAGATTGCATACACCATATTTTAATCCTGTGATTATTGATGGTATAACAGGATTGTTTCTTTTGATTGCTAAAGTACGAATGAGGCTGTTGCCACAAATGTTGACTGCCTGCACCCTTAAGGTGTCAGTTGCAGTAAATCCGGAATTATAGGTAATCGCAGCTGATGTGGTACCCTGTCCTGACGTTATTGTTCCTCCTGAAGGAGCAGTCCAGAGGTAGGATGTTGCATTGCTTACTGCTGCAATAGTATAGGTACGAACATTACCAGGACAAACCAATATGCCGTTAGTATGGCTGATCGTTCCTGGCTTGGCGGGAACAGTATTGTGAATGGTTATAGCTATAGCGGAAGAAGTTCCTGTGCATCCGTTAAGCGTATGCGTAACAGTATAGCTTCCAGTGCCCGGAGCATTGTATGTTGTACCGGTTGCACCTGAAATTACAATGCCATTTTTGTTCCATTTATAGGTGGTGCCAGTAGCACCGGCTGTTGTTGATAGCGGTACTGTGCCTGTACAAATTGTAGTAGCTGAGTTAGCTGATATAGTTGCTGCAGGACCGTTTGTTACTGTTATTGAAATGGTGTTTGAAGTATATGTGCCACAACCGTTAGTAACAATGCAGCGATAGTTACCGGCTTGTGTAACGGTATATGATGTTCCAAATGCATTTGCAATGTTTATATTATTTTTTTGCCATTGGTGGTTTTGACCCGGACCGGCAGTTTCATTTAAAACTACAGATCCTCCATTGCAAAACGCAGTTGGCCCGGCAGCCGAAATTGCTGCTGTGATTGGTGCATCAATTCTTATAAAGACACTGTCGGAAGTTGCCACACCAACCGTTGAAGAAACTGTGCACTTGTAATATCCGGATAGTGTTGCTGTATAGCTGCTGGCATTTGCTCCCGGAATATTTACACCATTTTTTTTCCATTGATAAGAATCCCACCACGAGAAAAAACAATTGGAATTCGTAGTGGGCGGCATATAAATTGTTTTGCTTCCACAACCATAATAGTACCCCTGGTAATTCGGAGTTGATGAAGGAACAGTAGCAATATCTCTTACGATAACTTCCTGGGAAGTGCTTGTGGTTCCATTCGGCCAGGTAGCAACACAATAATATACTCCCCAGGATGGCACCCAGGTTTGTCCTGTTCCAATCTGAAAATTATTAGGCGTACATGGAGAAAGGGTTTCCTTCAAATACCATGTGTAAACGAGTGCGCCTGCTGGCTGAGCCTCGAGCGTGGGAAAATTCTGGAAATTTGTGTTGATGTCGAATGGCCCGGGAGGATCAATAAACAAGAATTGCGCTAATAATGTTTCCGAAAAGAACACAAATAATACTATTAGTAGTGTAAATCTGGCCATGGCGTTTTGGTGTTTGATTGCACAAGTTAATCAAAATGAATATTCCTGCAAAATAATTTGTCAAATTTGACAATTAAATATCAATTTGATACGAAGTTTTGAGTGGTCTTTCAAACTCAACCATTATGTCCACATCACTCCTGACTTGTCCGCATCACTTTCATGAAAAATTTAAGTTGCTGAAAACATGCATTTTATGACTCAAAAAATAGTATTTTGCTGACCTAATCGGTCAAAATGTACAAAATTAGGGAGATTAGTTATTCTCCAAAAACAGTTTCGATCCAGGTTTACCAGATTATTAATAGAAAAAGGGTAATTGTCAGGCATATTGGTACGGCCCATAATGAAGGCGAAAAGTCCGATTTATTGATTTTGGCTCAAGACTTTATTGTTAAAGCTTCCAAGCAACTGCTATTATTTGAAAACAATCAGTCTGGCAATATTCTTCACCTAAATCAAACTGAATTTATCGGTGTTTATTTCAGTTTTTTCCATGACCTAATTTCAAAACTCTTCATCCAAATTGGATTTGATAAAGTAAAGAAATTACTATTGTTAGATTTAGTCATTTTGCGCATAATGGAGCCAGCCTCAAAGCTGCGTTCCATAGAATTGATTGAGCAATATTTTGGTATCAAACATAGAAGACAGAACTATTACGATTCAGTTAAGGATTGGCTTTCATTAAAAACAACAGTGGAGTCCATCGCAGTCAACTTCGCTAAGAAACATTATGAGTTTTGTTATGACATTTTATTTTATGATGTAACCACGTTATATTTTGAAACTTTTGAGGAAGATGAGTTGCGCAAAAATGGATTTTCAAAAGACAACAAGTCTCAGCAACCACAAATTTTGGTTGCACTTATGGTAACAAAAGAGGGATTTCCAATAGCCTATGAAGTATTTTCTGGTAACACTTTTGAAGGACACACCATTATTCCAGTAGTTAAAAAATTCATCAAGACAAATTCAGTAAAAAACTTTACCGTTGTTGCCGATGCAGCGATGATTAGTTTGGAAAACATTACCCAACTCAAGGAAAACAATATTAACTATATCGTAGGAGCCAGGCTGGGAAATTTATCTCCAAAAGTTATAGAAGAAATTGAATCAAAAATTACTCGGGAGGATGGGAAAAACATTCGGATTAAAACAGAAAACGGTTACCTTGTTTGTAGTTACTCTTCGTTAAGATACCGAAAAGATAAATATGAAATGGAGAAGCAAATTGCCAAGGCTCAATACGTAATAGAAAATCCTTCCAAAAACAAAAAGATAAAATTTACAGCATCAAGTGGTCAAAAGGTAGTACTGAATGAAAAACTTATCAATAAAACAAAAAAACTTCTCGGTGTTAAAGGTTACTACACCAATTTAGAAGAACATGTTTTAAACAATGAAAATGTTATCAATCGCTACCACGAACTCTATAGAATCGAGCAAGCCTTTAGAATATCAAAAAATGACTTGCAGACAAGGCCAATATTTCATTTTAAGGAAGAGCCGATTAAACTCCATTTATTAATCTGTTTTATGGCACTAGTAATATCAAAGCACATCGAGCTTCAAACAAATACATCTATCAAAAAATTTGTTCATGAAGCCAAGAAAATTACAGATGGACGTATAATAAACAAAGTAACGAATAGCGAAGTAAGGTTAAGGGTAAATTTAAACGACAAAGTCATTGAAATTTTACGAAAACTAAACCTGCTGACCTAAAACGGACAAGTCAGGAAAGAAACTGCACTTTCATTTTAATCTGGTGCTAACCAATGTGAGCATCGCTAAAGCGGAATATTATTTATCGATACCAGTAAAGGAAAGAGAATCTTTTTCCTTACAGGACATTAAAAGACTACAACACAATAAATTACTAACAAACTTAATTTTTTCAAACTTAGAATTAAACCTGAATTGCAAAAAAATAAGGCGACTATACTATGAATGCATTAACTTCGGACGTATGGCTGCTTAAAAATATAACGGACTATTGAATGATAAACAACTTATTTTAAAATACCTACTTATAGTAATTATTATTAGATTAATGCAGGTTTGTTCGTTAATAGTGCATTTTCGTAGAATTCTGTAATTTCATTATTATATATTGAAAAAACAGGGGAGCATAGGGTTCAGACAAATGAAATATCAAATACCTTAGCCTCAACTTTTAAAATCCATGCAGGGCTTAGTTCGAAAAAGTGATTATACTAATGAGGATGTCGCCCATTTGAATTGCCGCTGAAATATTGGTGCCATTAATAGTAACTTGAATTCCTGATCGCGTTAATCACCGTAGAAGAAAAGGGAAAATTATTTTATCAACTGTCTAAATTTTCATAATAGATTCATCTTCATCAGATATACAAATTAACAATCATTTCTTAAAAAAGACGGAATGCACCACCAGTTTCCTCGCATAAACTTCATTGCCGGTAACCAGCCGCATGGTATAAATTCCTGCTGCAGCTTCCGGAAATTGTACCTGTAAAGTTTCAGATACCCATTTCTGATCAACCGCTATTGCACGGCCTTCGGAATCAAATACAGTTATAATAACCGGGTCATTCTCATTTTCAAAAGTGATATAAAAAATGCCGGTGGAAGGATTCGGATAAATAGAAAAAGTGCCTCCTTGTTTTTCGGTGCGGATGGATATGATCCGTGAGAACGAGAAACTGCCGTCGTAATCAGTTTGCTTCAGCCTGTAATAATTTATTCCCACAACAGCGGTGATATCTGTATAATTATAATCAAGTTGCGATAAACTGGTTCCTGCCCCGGCAACACGTGCTATTTCTTCAAAATGCGTTCCATTACGGCTTCGCTCGAGCGTGAAATAATTATTGTTAAGTTCTGTAGCCGTTGACCATTCCAGTAAATTTCCTTTTGAAGTTGCTCTTCCCGTAAAGGAAAGTAGTTCGATGGGCAAAGGAGAAGTGAGCTTATTGTACCAGATGGGTGACGTCCATGAAATATTTCCATCAGCCTGGATGATTTCAGTAAAATAATAATACGTTCCCGATAAAAATGAGTGAACGTAATTCAGCGTGTTGGAGTTTGAAGCCGTTGTTAAAACCACGGGAGCCACTCCACTTCCCGGGATACCATACCAGATCCTGATAGTGTTTGTCTGCTCTCCGTCAGGATCAGAAATAGTTACATCGAATACCGGTGCGGTGGTTTGCGTTACTACGCTGCCCATAGGATAATTTGTATTCACAGTAAAGGAAACATTCAGGTTAAAATCTTCGGTAGCATAAAACCTCATGTTCAACATCGCATCAACCAATGAGGCTTTCGATAAAGTTGTTGCAAGCACCACAGTTCTTCCTTCGCTGGATTTTCCCATAGTCGCAGAGTTATGATTGTCAAGATCAACGGTAGGTCCAAGTTTATATCCTTTACTTAACAGCGTTTTGTAATAATTGGCATTGTTACCTGCTGCAGGATCGGTATAAGTGGTGTTGGTAGAATTGTAGGGGCCGTTTTTTAAAGCTACTCCTACTATTGCATTGTCAAATGCGCTGTTATACGGAGTTCCTGCAATGTTATCGAAATCGGTATTATTGGGATGACATAATGTTGCAAATGCGTTAGGTGTGGCGTTAACAATGCCAAACAATGTTGCATAATCTCCTTTTGCACAATAAATATCATAGTTAGCAGAGTTCCATCCAACAAGCTGGTCAACGCCATATAATCCAACATGACCGCCGGTTGAAATCGTACCCCATTCCATCCCGAAAAGGGCAACAAAATCATTATTTGCCGCAGTGTAACTGGCAGCTTCCAGCAAACCACTTGCATATTTTGCAGGAGTCATTACCGGTCCTTCATTATGATTGTGATCGGAAATACCCATGAAATCAAAATTTAAAGCAGTGTTGCCAATATCATAACAACAATATGCGCTATTCAATCCATTGCAAACATTATCAAGATCGCCATCCGAATAATCAGAGTGCGAATGAAGATTTCCGAAGTACAGGTTGTAGGATGAAACAATGGAAGTAGCACCTGTGATAGTTGACGGACTGCTTGTAAGATAATTTGTATTGCAACCCGTTCCGTTCATTTCATAAATTGCAAAGTGATACGTTGTGCTCGATAGTAAACCGGTAACAGTTACCGTAGTTCCCGTACCACTGTATACCACATATTCACCCGGCGCAGTTGTGCTTCCGGAACCATAAATTGAATTAGCAGTGTATGAAGTGGCATCCGATGGCGGAGAGGTGACGGCAGAGTTGGCTTTACATACAACAATGCAATTGTCGCCATTGCCCCTGGTCCATGAAAGCTGTATGCTGCTCGCAAGACCGGATATTATAAGTGGTGCAGTGGTCTGAATGGTTGGTTCTGTGTCAGGTATACAAGCAATTGTTGTTACGTTACCCACAGCAGAAATAGGCAAATAATTTATCGTACATCCGCTACCGTTATATTCAAAAGATCGGAATTCATAACTTGTAGTCGGAAGCAGCCCCGTCACAGTAACTGAGTTTCCACTTCCTGCATACACCACGTATTCCCCCGGGGCCATCAGTGTTCCGGATCCAAAAACAGAATTGGCTACATAAGAGGCTCCGTCTACAGGAACGCTACTCACCGCTCCGCCCATTCTCCCAATAACAATACGTTCATTGCCATTCCCGGGTGTTAAACTCAAGTTGACACTGTTAGCTCCTATCATGGTAGCAGTTATTGCATCAGTAGGAATAGCAGGTTGCACATCAACTGTGCAAAGATTGGGAATCCTGATAATGTCAAAGTCTGCGAAATCGGTTGGAGAGGTTGCATGGTTCCACAGGCAACCCATAAACAACAGATCGGTACCTGTGTATGTAGCATCAGTGGTTGTTGCACCTAACTGCACATAGGTGGCACTGTTAGGATCCGTAAAAGAAGTAAGCAGGTTGCCTACAAACAGGCTCCAGTTATTTCCTACCGGATTGTAAGTGACTTTGACAGTCAAATAATCAGTTCCATAATCAACAACCGGGGCGATAATATTAGTAAGGTTGCTATTTGCATCTAAACCATTCACAAAACGAACCAGTCGAAGGTTATCGGATGATCCGGAATTGCCAAGCACAACTGCATAACCGCTGCCGGTCAGAAAATTATTCGAATTACATCCTAAAACAAATGCAACACCGTAATTGCTGTTATCAAAACCCGATGGATCTGCACGTCGCTGGCGCATGTTGAACGCCCAGGTGAGCACACCGGTATTGGAATTAAACACGGTGTTATAAGCTGCTGATACATCTCTGTAAACGTAATCGCGGCCCGAAACGGTGCTACCCATTTTTAACTGGTTAGCGGCGATTACAGCACCGGTATTGGCAACGGTTTCAACTTCAACCCAGCTATTGCCTACACTATTATTATCGGCGCGCTGGAAGTTATCAAGCAAAACGGTTTGAGATAACAAACAATCGGAAAACACCAGCTGCATGCAGGTAACGAGTAAAATAAGCACATAACAGCGGAACCGCATCGGCAGCAGATTTTGCAATTAGGGATTTAATGAAAAGAAGTGGGATGTGGCAGCAAACCAATTGAGAAACAAATATATACTTTATTTTCTAAATGCACAAGCTGTTGTTCATTACTTGGGTTATCAAATCTTTAATTATCAGATTCTTGCATTATTTTTACAGGATATACCTCCAAACATGAATATTCGTGCTTACTATTTTCCATTAGTTGTATTACTTATTGTTTTCCAGGGTTGTAAGAAGGATTCAGGGGATGATAATGTTCCGGTTCAGACTGGCAAAATCAATGGGGAACTTAAACTTACGGATGAATTTGGCATTGAATTAACCAATCACAGCGGCATGACTGTTATTGCCACTGGAGGGCGAACTGGTGTTACCACTGCTGCAGGAAATTACCAGGTGGATGATCTGCAATCAGGCACTTATAACCTTGAATATCAAAAAGCAGGGTATGGAACCTATAAGCGGTTTAATGTCCAGATAATAGCCGGGGCTGCCGCAATTACTTTAAATGGTGTTGATTTTCTCGGACAAAAAAGCACCACGGAAATTTCAGGCTTGACAGTGACGCTTAATCCCTTAGATTCAACCTACAATTTAGGTTGCACAGTTACTCCTACGCCTGATGCGATTAACCAGAGGGCATTCCGGATATTTTTTGGAAAATCGGCAACGATGAGTTACCAGGATTACCAATTTACTCCTTCCAACACCTGGGTGTCATCCACTGCAAACGGACAAATTACAGGTTATGCTCGGTCACAATTTTACAATAACGGATTTACTCCAGGTGAAACCGTGTACGTAATTGCCTATGGGGAATCCATCCGTACCAACACCTATACCGATCCATCTACCAATAAAAAAATATTTCCTAACATTAATTCAAATGCTCCATCCAATATGGTGTCATTTGTTTTGCAGTAACGGGATGGAAAAACTTTGAGCAGCAAACTTCCTACTGAATTTATAACACAACTTCAAAAACAACCCGGAGTTGATGTGGATGCATTTTTAAAAAGCCTTGAGCAGCCACCACCTGTTTCTTTGCGGATTAATCCCATGAAACGGATAAATGACTTTGATGACTGTGATAAAATTCCCTGGGCAACGGGAGGTGTTTATTTACCCGAACGGATTTCATTCACCATGGATCCGTTGTTTCATGCAGGGTGCTATTATGTTCAGGAAGCCAGCTCCATGTCCCTGGAACAGGCATTGCGTCAAATTATTGACGGTGATCAGCCGCTAAAGGTACTGGATTTGTGCGCTGCACCCGGTGGAAAAACTACGCATATGCTGTCAACGTTACCACAAGGAAGTTTTGTTGTAAGTAACGAAGTGATTGGTTCAAGGAATAATATTTTGCAGCAGAACGTATCGAAATGGGGGTATAGCAACGTAGTTGTTACACAAAATGATGTTAAAGATTTTTCACGGTTAGCCGGATTTTTTGATATTGTGGTTGTGGATGCACCCTGCAGCGGGGAAGGTCTTTTCAGGAAACAACCGGATGCTGTGGAGGAATGGAGCCTTGATGCGGTTGCTGTTTGTGTAACGCGGCAATCGAATATACTTGATGCTGTTTACGATTCGATTAAAGAAGGCGGATTCCTGATATACAGCACCTGCACTTTTGAAACTTCCGAGAATGAAGCGCAGTGCACACGGATGATACAGCAATATAAAATGCAGCCCGTTGCGTTGCCGTTTTTGTCCGAAGGAATTGTACAGTCACCAATGGGAATGCGTTTTTATCCTCATCGTATTAAAGGTGAAGGATTTTTTATTTCCGTTTTGCAAAAAACCGATACTCCCCCATCAGTGAATTTCAAAAATAAAACACACGCTCCCGCTGGCGACACCGGATTCCTAGCTGCAAATATTCAAAATGCAACTGATTTCATAACATACAAGAAGAAGGATGAATTATATGCTTTTCCAAAACAACATTCTCAGGACATTCAACTTGTCATGGACCGGTTTTTTGTCAGGAAAGCTGGCGTTCACCTTGGAACCGTGAAGGGCAAAGACCTCGTTCCCTCACATGAACTGGCACTTAGTAATGAATTGCATTCCGGCATTCAAAAGATGGAACTTTCCAGGGATCAGGCTATTGCTTACCTGCGATGTGAAACAGTGTCGCTCACAAACATTCGGTCGGGATGGGCTGTTGTGACTTACAAAGGATTTGCTTTAGGCTGGATCAAAGGAATTGGTAACAGGATTAACAATTATTTTCCCCGGAATTTACGGATACTGAAGTCTGCGTAATGCATCCGAATAGCAAATTATTTTATTGTTTTTCAAATACTATATTTGCAGTATGACCTGGGATATTAGCGCTGCTTATAAATTATTACAGAAAGATCCGGTGATGAAATCCATCATCAAAAAAACAGGCAAACTGGAATCTGTTAAGAACCGGAATCTTTATTTTTCATTGTTGAAAAGCATCACCAGTCAGCAATTATCTACAAAAGCCGGCGACACTATCTTCAGTCGGTTCCTCGACCTGTTTCCCGCAAGGAAACCACTTGCTGAAAAAGTTATCAGTATGAATATTGAAAAACTTCGTGGAGCAGGCTTATCGTATGCTAAGGCAGGTTACCTGAAAAATATAGCCGAATTTTCGCTTACTCACGGTTTGGAATACAGGAAGTTGAATAAAATGGAGGATGATGCTGTGATGGAATACCTGATTTCAATTAAAGGTGTTGGCCGATGGACCGCTGAAATGATTTTAATGTTCACGGTTAACAGGCCCGATATTCTTCCGGTTGATGATATAGGTATACGTAATGAGATGAAGAAAATGTATGGAATTTCGGGTGAAGGAAAAATATTTATTGCACAAATGCATGAAGTTGCTGAGCACTGGAAACCTTACCGCACACTTGCATGCCGGCATTTATGGCGACACCGGGATCAATAAACCAGACATGAATAAATACCTGAAACTTACTGTTTGTATTTTAATTCCAATCATTGTGGGAAGTGTTTCCGGCTGGCTTTCCGGATCGGGAATGGATGAATGGTTTGATACGTTGAATAAACCATCGTTCAACCCACCTTCTTCGGTATTTGGACCGGTGTGGTCATTACTTTATTTGCTAATGGGTATTTCATTATACCGGGTTGTGCAGTCGCAGCCAGGTCATTTGCGTAACATGGCGCTCATCCTGTTTTTTTCCCAGTTATTTTTGAATTTCATGTGGAGTTTAATATTTTTTCGCTGGCACTTATTAGGTACAGCTTTCGCAGAAATAGTAGTTTTATGGCTAACAATAATTGTGATGCTATATTATTTTAGTAAACTCGACAAAACAGCCTGGTTGCTGCAGATTCCCTATTTATTATGGGTAACTTTTGCTGCCTTCTTATCAGGGACATTTTGGATATTGAACCAATAAATCATGCACATATTTATGGGATATTGCCAGTTCCTCTTAATTGTTTATTTTGCCACAAAAATGATGTTATGAATCAACCCTTCCATTTCCCGGTTGCAGTAATTGCGACATTTCTGTTTATCACACCAGCCATCGGTCAAAAACCCGATATGATAAAGCCGGCCGATAACCTGATCGTGAAAAATATTCCTGAAATCCCTTCAGTAATTGCCCAGGAAGTTAAGCAATATACCGAATCAAGATCTGCATTTCCGGTTGATTGGCACCCATTGAAAAGAGAAATGATTATTGCTACGCGTTTCGGCAATACCACACAGTTGCATTACCTGAAAATGCCTTCCGGAGCACGAAAACAGATCACGTTTTTTGATGAGCAGGTAGGCAATGCCGACTTTGAACCCCTGAATGGCGATTATTTTATTTTCTCAAGAGATGTGGGTGGAAATGAATTCGGACAATTGTACCGCTATAATATGACGGATGGTAAAATTGATTTGCTTACCGATGGAGGCAGATCACAGAATGGCAATGTTTTGTGGAACAATGCAAAAAAAGGAATCAGTTTTACCTCTACAAAAAGAAATGGAACCGACCGTGATATTTATACCATGGATCCCCGGGATGCTGCATCAGTTAAACTGGTTCATGAAGTAACAGGAGGAGGATGGTTAGTGAGTGACTGGTCGCCCGACGATAAACAAATGCTCATACAGCAAGGACTATCGGTTAATGAAAGTAATATTTATGTTCTTAATCTTGAAACGAAAGAAAAAAAGCTGGTAGGCCCTGCTTCTAAGAAAGAAACTGTTGCGAATGGCGCGGCACGATTCAGCATTGATGGGAAGCAAATTTTTTTTATTACTGATCATAATAATGAATTCAGACGTTTAGCAATTATGAATGCTGATGGCAGTGCCATGAAATTCATCACCTCCGGTTTGAACTGGGATGTGAGTTCATTTACTATGGAGGAGGGCAGGAAAAGAGCATTATTTACAACCAATGAAGGTGGTTTAACAAATGTGTATTTACTGAATATGGAAACTCTTGAATGGAAACCTGTAACGGGTTTGCCTGTGGGTTTGCTGTCATCATTTTCATGGAGGAAAAACAGTGACGAATTCTTTTTCAGCTTTTCGTCCGCTAAAAATAATTCCGATGTTTATACTCATGATCTTAAGACCGGAAAAACAGAGCGGTGGACTGAAAGTGAATTAGGAGGAATAGTGGAATCCAATTTGACCGAGCCCCGTCTGGTAAAATGGAAAAGTTTTGACGGACTTGAAATTTCAGGTTTTCTTTACTCGCCTTCAAAAAAATTTACAGGAAAAAGGCCGGTCATGATTAATATTCATGGTGGCCCGGAAGGTCAGTCGCGGCCCGGGTTCCAGGGCAGGAATAATTATTTCCTTGAAGAAATGGGAGTGGCCATAATTTATCCGAATGTAAGAGGATCATCCGGTTTTGGAAAAACATTTGTCAAGCTCGATAACGGCATGCTACGTGAAAATTCAGTAAAAGATATTGGAGCCCTACTTGACTGGATTGCGATGCAACCCGACCTGGATGCTTCACGTGTAATGGTAACCGGTGGCAGTTACGGAGGTTATATGGCGTTGGCAGTTTCGGTGATGTATGCTGATAAGATCCGCTGCGCAGTGGATGTTGTTGGCATCTCTAATTTCAATACTTTCTTGAAGAATACCGAAAGTTACCGCCGCGATCTCAGGCGGGTGGAATATGGTGACGAGCAGGATCCCAAAATGTATGCTTTTCTTGAAAAAATTTCACCCAATAACAATGCATCAAAAATCCAAAAACCATTGTTTATTGTTCAGGGAGGAAATGATCCCCGCGTACCGCGGACAGAAGCTGAACAAATGTTCAACACCCTGAATAACGCAGGAAAAACCGTTTGGTACCTGGAAGCTACAGATGAAGGACATGGGTTCAGGAAAAAATCAAATATCGATTACCAGTTTTTTGCAACTGTTGAATTTATGAAAAAATATTTGATGAATTAGGGAAGAAAAAAGTGAACTCCTAATTTTTGAGTGCGGGAATGTGAATGTTGCGTCCGTCACCTTTTATGACACGAAGCTGGTAAACAGCGGGAGGTAAATTTTTTACATTTACTAATTGCTCACCGGAAATTACTTTTACAGATTGGATCAATTTACCCTGCGTTGAATACACTTCCAGTGAGACCGGAAATTCCGATGGATCGATACCTGTTATCTGTATTTGATCAGTGAACGGGTTTGGAAAAACAGCAATTGCATCCTGGAAAATGTATTCTCCCATTCCTATCGTTGGGGAAACAACAAAATTCAACGAGTCGGAAGGTCCCGGAACGATTCCCGGTGTGCAGGGAGCCGGCCAAATACCTGCATCAACCTGGAAATGGAAAGTGTAATTTCCCGCAGGAAGCGGTGGTACTACTAACGTATCGGTATATATACAAATAACAGCAAGCGGGCCCAGGCAGTGTAACGCACTAGCATATACGTTGTTTCCCGAAACCGCTACTGATTGCATTACCTGGTCACATCCCCCGGAAGGGAACAGGCATTCCGCAAAGAAAAAAATGGTATCAGTTGGAGTAGGGTTGGATGGCGACATGGTGATAGACTGAATGTATTGTGCTCTCGAATTCAGTGAAAACAGAATACACACGATGGAAAAGAGGGAGGCGATAGGTTTCATAACGTTTTTTTATCTTAAAATTAAGCCTGATTGGAAGGAATTTTTCAGGAATTACCTGAATTATCGGGTTATTTACTAGACGAATTAAGGAAGAAAATGGTTGTATACCGTATTTTTTATGGCACTTTCCCGGATTTCGGTAACTTCATATTTTAATATCTTGCAGCAAATCAATGTGTTACAAAATATTTTATAACTCCTCTCCTTATCGTCGTCACTTGAAGTTTAAATGATTTTACGTAGAACTTCTTCTGTGAATTTCCATCAGGCCATCGGTAACTTTCTCTCTGAAAATACGTAATAAGTGGTTAACAATCAGCGAAAAAAGTCGTAGATTTGCGTTTTCGCTTTTTGCGAAACGGGCAAGAAGCACCTTAAGATCGATAATAATTTCAAAAATTAAGTGATAGTATACCGGTTATGAAAAGAGTTCTTTATTGTGTATTAGCATGTCTTACGTTGATGTTTACTTCAAATCTGCAGGCGCAATCCGGAGGAAATACAGCCACACAACAATCCGTTGCCTGTGATACTTACATGGATGCTGGTCCGTTAACACGTGCTACTTCATTTGGTGAAGAGCAAGTAGTGACAGGAGTGTACCAGGGACTGGCGCAACAATACAATAGCATTGCAGGTCAATTAAAATCAGTTGTTTTCTGGGGAAGGGTCAATCCTGCTTCGGCAAGTGGTTCCAATACGGTAAAGGTAATTGTGTATAATGCAAACCAGGGATTACCAGGGACGATTATTGGATCACAGAATGTAGTGGTGAATGCAGCCAATGCTTCTTATATGGTCACTGCAACCTTTGCCGCACCATTAAGCGTCAATGGAAATATAATCATTTCTATTGAACCCTTCTCACCTTTAACCGACAATTTCTTCGTGCAACGCAATGCTTCACCTGACGGACAATTTCTTAACCTGACTAAAATAAAGCAGGCTAACCAATGGTTTAAAAACCTTGCTGCGGGTGATCCTGCTTTTGATTACGATTTTATGATCCTTCCCGTGAAGACAATTAACCTTACAGCAAATTTTACGGCAAATACTGTAGCTAACGTCACCACATTTACTAATTCCAGTTCCAATGCCACATCGTATGAATGGAATTTTGGAGATGGTGGCACTTCAACCGCTACATCACCGGTTCATAATTACACGACTTCAGGAACTTATAATGTTAAGTTGAAAGCATTCTCATCGGGAATAACTACCTGCGCTGATTCGATCATCATTCCGGTGAGTGTTGTAATTACAGGATTGAATGAATTGCATGACGGCCGGGGATGGTTGCAATTAAAACACAACCTGGTTAATGATGAACTTGTAGTTACCCTGCAAAAGCAAAATGAGATAATCATTTCTGATGTACATGGAGCAAGTGTAGGAAGTTTTAAGTTCAGAAGTAATGAAACCAGGGTAATTGACATCTCAGCCTACTTGCCTGGAATTTATTATGTCAGCAGTCCAAACCAACCAGCAGTTAAATTTGTTAAAGTCAATTAATAATCGTTACCATGAAACATTTTATTCATCTCTTATTCTTTAGTATCATCCTGTTATCGGCCGATACTGTAATTGCTCAAACGCAGCAGCCAGCCGCTCCGGTTACAGTACCCAATTCTACTCCTGAAGTTTTGCCGGAGTCTTCCACTGAATCACTGGTAATTTTAAACGAATCAGTTCCCAATACGCACATGATAGATGCTAACGGCAGGACATATATGATTGTCGACGGACGCAAAGTGTTTGTTGACAGCAACGGTGTTCAAAGCCTTTCAGCACCTGCAGAAGCATCTGATGAACCTAAAAAACCCACAACCATCGAACAACAGAATCCTGAAAATTAAAATCATTTTCAGCCAGAACAATGACCATGAAACATTCAACCCCCCGATTGATTGGAAAAGTATTTTTGCTTTTTGCCATCACCATTTTATCAGTGAACAGTTTTGCACAAACTGTAATATTTCAATCCGGTTTTGAAACCGGGGATCCTGCTTTCCTTTATAGGGCAGGTACACTAAATACACCTGTTTTATCAACCACGGGAGGAAATTCAGCTGCTTACTGTGGGAAATTTACCATCAATGGAAAGTATGATGGTGCATTTGCAACAGGTACTACTCTAAATTTTACCCTGAACAAATATTATTCAATTAGTTATACCTACAAGATTGCCACCTGTGGTGGATCTTCACGTGTATATTACAGTACCACCGCCGGTTCCTACGCCAACATCACGGCAGGTACTTTGTTGTCGACTACCACCACCAATCAGTTAGCTTATGCTACTGTTACCACGACATTCAGAGCTACCGCCACACAAGCTGCATATATCAGTTTCGTGAGCACCATGACAGCTAATGGCTGTAATTCGGCAAATTTCTGGATTGATGATATCAGCATAACAGAATATAATAATCCTCCATGCGGTTATTATTGCCAGGCGGGCGGAACTAGTGCCACACCCGGGTCTTTGACAAATGTTGTTTTCAATACTTTATCAAGGGCCAGTGCATTTGATGGTTATGTTTGCACCGGGTTGTCCACTTCAGTTCAACGAACTGTGTCGTATGATTTGACTGTTGACAGGAATGCTACAGGTGCTTATAATCTTTTCACACAAGCCTGGATCGACTGGAACAGTGATGGTGATTACAGTGATGCGGGTGAAATTGTGATGCCCTCAGCATCCAGTAACGTGACCGGTGTAGTCAGCAGAACCGTTAGTGTAACAATTCCTGCGGGCGCGGTTTTAGGATTAACTAAAATGCGTGTGATGATGAAATATAACGCTGCTCCTGTTGCAACAGGTTGTGATGTAAGTACCATTTACATGGATGTGGAGGATTATGACATTGATATTAATCCTGCCCCTACACCCATGACATATATTTCAGCTACTACTACTCAGGCCAATACAACTTCAGTGAATGCGGGTAGTTTCAGGAATGAAGTGGTAGGCTTACAAATTGTAACCACCGGCACCTTAAGTCCGATATCGGCAACCTCATTTACATTCAATACAGCGGGTACAACCAATGCAATAAATGATATTGAAAACGCTCAGTTATGGTCGACCACAAATAATGCAGGATTTACCACAACATCGCAGGTAGGTGCGCTAATTGCAAACCCAAATGGGTCCTTCACTTTTACCGGAACTGTGCAGTTGCTTCAGGGAACCAATTATTTCTGGCTCACCTATGACATTCCTGCATCGGCAACTTCACCGGATGTTATTGATGCCACCTGTACCTCCGTTACCGTTGCGGCAGTTCCAAGAACACCATCAGTAACTGCCCCTGCAGGCAACCGTCCCATTATAACGGCTACGCCTATGGTTTATGTATCCGGCACGGTCACGCAAAATGTTTCACGCAGCCCACGACCTGATACCAATCACCAGATTATCGGTGTTGAAATTGTGACATCAGGAGCGGCATCACCACTTTCATTAACATCATTTACTTTTAACACTACGGGAACAAGCGCTGTTGTTACAACCAATATTGCGAACGCACGTCTGTGGTCAACAGGTACCAGTTCCTCATTTGCCACAACTACGCAGGTTGGTGCGACTGTTGCAGTTCCTAATGGTGTGTTTTCAATTACTCCAGCACTGACTTTAGTGAATGGCACCAATTATTTCTGGCTTACCTATGACATTCCCGCTGGAGCGGGATGTGATCCGGTGCAGGCCGATGCGCAATGTACATCCATCACCATTGGTGGCACTCCGCGCGTTCCAACGGTAACAGCACCCCTGGGAGCAGTTGTTATTGATTGTCTGGCTGCCTATTATTCAAAAGGGAATTTACCGGCAAACATACCGGGCAACTGGAATTCCTTGCGCGATGGTACTGGCGCCAATGCTACAACTTTCGGAGCAACATCCATGTTTTATGTTCAGAATGGACATACAATGACTACTACAGCTGCAGTAACAATTCCATTCATGACTATTGAAGCCGGTGGACGTGTGAATGCATCCTTCCTGATGTCGCTAACGGATTTGAGGATTAACAGTTATGGAATTTTCGAACAGATTGTGCAAGCTACCAATGGTGGTTACATTACCAATTTCTACATTGAAAATTATGGAACCTGGATTCATAACAACGCAGGTTTTTTGCCTAACCTGAATCGCTATTTCAGTCCGCGTTCCAACCAGTGGTTTTATCAGTGGGGTGGAGGAACTTTTCCATCAGGTACGTCCTGGGGTAATGTATTGTTAAACGGAACTACCACCGGAAATTTTGGAATGGGAAATTGTTTAACTACAATCCAGGGAGATTTTGAATGGCGCCGAATTGGAACTAATAATTATTTACTTGATGAACAAAATGAAACTATTGATATTGGAGGTAATTTGATTTTCTCCGGTGGATGGTGGAAAGTCGCTTATGACAATAGCAATCCCGGAAATCAAACCCGTACTGTTGTTATTAATGTGGCGGGAGACTTTATCATGACTTCCGGTAAACTCGAAGATTATACGCGAGGCGGTGCTCCATCTGGCGCAACCTTAAATGTAAGTGGAAATGTTACTATCACAGGTGGCACGATGAATTTTAATCTTTCTCCCGGTGGCGCCTCTCCGGTAAACCTTGTTGTTGGAACTCCTTCTATGAACTGGAGCCAGACAGGAGGTACGGTTACTTTAGGGAACACCAATGTAAAATCAGGCAAAACAGCCTACATGACCGGCAGTAAACTCGGCGATATTGCTTCTTCAAGAACCATGACGGTCGAAGCCGGTGCAACACTTTACACCAGCAACTATCCCGTTTCCGGTGGAGGAAATTTCACACTTCAAACCGGAGCATGGTTAGGAATTGGGAGTGCTGCAGGAATTACATCAACCGGTGCGTCTGGAAATATACAAACTTCGGGAACGCGTTCCTATAACTCAGGTGCTACATATGAATATTATGAGGGATTATCACCTCAGGTATCAGGAAATTTCATCACAACTACAACGAGTGGACTCTATCCTTCGCAGGTAGCGAATCTTATCATCAACAAAAGTGGACCTGCGCAAATTGTCAATCTTACAAACACCACCAATGTCACAGGCACGCTTACTCTCACGAATGGTGTTTTAACTACTTCAATAGTTGCCGCTACTGCACCGTGGGTGCGCATACCTGCTTCTGCTACTGTTTCTCCTGTGGGAGGATCAGCTAACAGTTATGTTGATGGATATGTGCGTCGCCAGGGAGCTACTGCATTTACTTTTCCAACAGGTAATGCCGGCAAGTGGCGTCGCATTGCGTTCACTGCTCCAAGTGCTACAACAGAATTTGAGGCACGTTATGTTTCTTCAGCATACTCCAATACCACATCAATGGCCATTGCACCACTTACTGTGCTGGATCACGTAAGTACTATTGAGCATTGGTATCTTGATAAACCGCTTGGCGCAGATGGTGCTACTACCAAAGTTCAATTGTTCTGGGAAGATGCTTCAATGAGCGGAGTTTACAAATTTGATTCACTGGGCGTTGCACGCTGGTCGGGTTCAGCATGGGAAAATGCCAACTGTTATGGAAGCTGCCCGCCCAACTGGTCTACCAGCACTCCGCAAAGAACATATACAGGGAGTGCAAGCGGCACAGGAATCGGAACGATTCAATCCAATACCGTATCAGTATACGGACCGTTCACATTATCTTCAATCGGATTTTTCCCACTGAATCCACTGCCCGTAAGCCTGGTAAGTTTCAACGCCACCTGTGAAAGTGAATTTGTAAAATTGCAATGGAGTACTGCCGCTGAATTAAATAATAATTTCTTTACCGTTGAAAAAAGTAAAAATGGGTTTGATTTCTATGAACTCACCCGAGTAAATGGTGGAGGAAACAGCAACAATTTGCTTAGGTATTCTTATGATGACAGGAATAAGGAATCGGGTGTGAATTATTACCGACTCTCTCAAACCGATTTTGACGGTACAAACGTGCAGTTGAACACCATTTCGGTTAAGTGTTCGGGAAATCTCAATACGGTTATTACAGCCTACAATAATCACTCAGGTAAAATTGTAATTTTATCGGATCTTGATTCTGAAGAAAGCCTGACTGCTCAATTGTATGATGCACTTGGTCAACAAATCCGATTCGGAAAGTACAATTCAACAAAAGGAGTGTCTACTCACTTCCTGGATATTACAGGTTTAAGTGCAGGTATCTATTTATTGAACATCCATGGAAGCGAAAAACTGGTTACGAAAAAAATCGTCGTGAACTAATTGTACGTCTGTCATTCTAAAGCCCGGCAAATTTTCTTTGTCGGGCTTTTTTGGTGCAAGGAAGTAAGATAACAATAAACGTATTATTCCATTTCCCGAAAATGATACCTGTTGTGATTTTATGCAAAAAAGGGAATAAATAAGATGAACTTAAAATAAATAAGTGACAAGTAATTTTTCAAGAAAGCCCTATGGCATTTGCTTTAAAGTGCCCAGCGACATTTGATCCTGAAACATTCTTTGCCTCTCTCGTTGCGTTTTTCTTAACTTATAAGTAACAGCGAAGAAGTGAGCCAACTCTGCTTAAGGATCAAAAGCAGTTGCTTCAAAAGAGCGAAGTAACAATGCTTCTTTGCTTATTTCGAATCGTGTTGCTGAATTTCAAAACAGGAGTGGAGAAGGTAGTCAACTTCTACTGAAGAATCATTCCTGTTATTGCTGCAAAAGGGCGAAGTAACAATGCTACTTTGCTTATCCCGAATGGTGTTGCTGAATTTCAAAACAGGAGTGGAGAAGGGAATCAGCTCTATTTCAAAATCATTCTCGTAATTGCTGCGAAATTTCGAAGGTACACTACTTCTAAGGTTATAACGAATCATGTTGCTGAAATTAAAGCAATAACGAAGAAGTTGCTCAACTCTGCTTGAGGATCAACCGCAATTTCAAAGCGGTAGCGGAGCAGTGAATCAACTTTACTTCAGGATCATTTCTGTTAATGCTGCAAAAGATAGCAGTAATAATTCTGCTTGCCAATCTCGAATCGTGTTCAGAACTTCAAAGCGGTAGCAGAGTAGTGAATCAACTCTAATTCAGGAAAACTAATGAGGAAAATTTAGTAAAGCAGTTTGATGTGCGATAGTGATGAAGCTATAAACTGATTAATTTTTAATCAGCTTTATAGCTTCAGAAACCAGACTTCCATTAAACACGCGCAACACATACGTTCCTTTAGGAAGCTCATCAAGTGCTTCCAGTGTAAACCGATTGTTGTCGCCGGATATGGTGGCTTTTTGTTCATGCACCATTCTGCCTGAAACATTCCACAAGCGAAGACTGGCTTCTCCCTGGTATTCTTCAGGAAGTGTTACCGTGATGCGATTTTGAAACGGATTGGGACCTGCTGTTACCGGTTTTCCTGCCAGGCTTTTTGATTTGCCCTGAATCTTAATCGTTCCAAGATCTTTCTTTGTGCCGTCGAAATCAGTCTGGCTTAAATTGTAATAGGATGTACCTGAATGTGGTTTATTATCAACAAGGGTATACGTCTGCATGGAATTGGTATTTCCCAGTGATGAAACATTTCTCCATGGTGTAAAATTGCTTCCATCCAGTGAGCGGGAAATGGTAAAATAATTATTGTTGAATTCAGAAGCAGTTTTCCATGTCAATAAAACATTTTTATTTTCATCCTGCTTGCCATTAAAACTTATTAAACTGATCGGCAATGCACTTGCATTAACCGTCATCACCTGGTTAAAAAATGTTCTTCGACCACATGCATCAGTGATAACACATGTAATAACAGTCTGCCATGGTGACATGGTATGAAATGCAGTAAACTCAGTAACTGAATCATTAGCCGGAGAGAATGTTCCGCCTGCACTTGAAGTCCATGAGTAGGTATAAGGTGCTTGTCCGCCTGTTGCACTCACCGAAAATGTATCCGTTGCATTGGCATTCATATTTCCAGTTACAACTGAAGTGATAATCGGTGCTTTAGCTTTTCCAGCAACCAGCAAAAAATTAAAGAATGAGCGTTGTGCAGCAACCTGTTCGGTAATGCTTCCCGCATACAGTTCGTGTCCGCCGGTATACATCACCAATCCGTTTGTTGAGTCGCCGAAAGCCGGGCCATACACCATTACAACACCTTCACGCGGTGAAGGCGAAGTGCCTGTAGTTGCCAGTCTCTTAGTTGTGGATCTCCACTGACTGGTTGCATTAGGATGATACCATCTTTCAGACCCACCTGAAACCGGACCGGTGATAGTACTCATAAATTGCATTACCGGGTCTGTTGGATAGAAGTATGAGATAGCGCCAGGCAATGCTTTGGCATGAAATTCCGGATTTGTTCCACATTTCCCCGACGAGTAACATTTCAGTCCGGAAGTGCTTAAGTAATTTAATTGTTCAAAAGGAGAAATCGAATTCTTGCAGTTCTCCATCACACTTACCGCATGGCATTGCATCCAGATGAATGATTTTTCAACAGTCACAAAATCATAAAGATAACTATGGGTTGCCCAGGTTGGATCTCCATGGGGATTTACCCAAATATCATGGCAGGAACTTAAATTGGTCGGAGTATTTATTACCGCTGCCGATGAAGGAATTAATGCATTGTTAAAGTATTTGATAATGATGGAGTCATTCCCCGAAAGGTTATCGATCATTACTTTAGGAAAACTGGTAATTTCCATGTACACGGGAGCAGAGATACTGGAAACTGAATAATTTCCAATCACTCCCTGAGAAACCCAATATCCAATTCGTGCAGCTACTGTAGAGGATATAAATTCTCCCGGAATAATAAAAGTTCCCCCTTTGTAAGTGATTCCATTGTGAATAAAATCCGCACCGTCTTTCACTTTGGTAGGTTCAATCACCCATTTTACCGGCACATTATAAGTATTGATCAGTTCATAGATCATACCATAAGGCCGTAAGCCGTTCGAAATAGTTTGGGGTGTAACACCCATGTTGATAATAAAAGACCCAGATGAAAGGGTTTCAGTTGTCGTTGCTTTAGCCTGTTCCGGGATCGCAGTATTAAAATATCCAAAGAATAAAGTAAATACAATGATGCTTAATCCGGCAGAGACTGAAGCAGCAATAATAAGTTTGGTTCGCAGGCTTTGAGTTAAAGACTGTTTTTGTTTGAAAGACATAACAGAGTTGTTTGAGTTGCACCGTGTTACGAATGTAAGGAAGTTTTGTTGCAGAAATTATTTAATTGATTGATTATCAGATAGTAGTGATGTATTATTAGCATATCCCCGTAATTACGATCCGAGCAAAAAGGTGGTTCTTTTTTCGATGAATTGGCCGGCTCAAAAGCAACTAAAGCAGTCACCTGCGATATCTCGCGAATTTTTTGGGGCGCAGTTGTAACGGGTGAGGCTTTACTAACTAAAAAGGAAAATGCTATCAGTTTTAAATCCCACACTTAAAGGCATGGGAGTTTATCATTGTCTGGCACTCAGCTTTTAATTCGACTCCGACGATTGTTTCATTTCTTCAAGTTTCAATACCTGTGCAAGTGTTTTTAAAACACGGTCATGATTTTTGACATAGGGATTGG
>JALYQW010000143.1 GCA_030855635.1 Bacteroidota bacterium
AAACTGCTTATTTCTTTCTCTAATCAGATATGGTAGCTTTTCAGGTCTTTCAACATCCTCCTTACTAAGTATTCCGCACAGGGTATAGTTTCCACCGAGTAAAAGCATCTTTAACACCTCTTCCGTATATTCTAGTATTACCATGCTGTACAGTTTCTTTGTTTTGCTCCTGCGGTAGATAACACGGCCCATCTTAATATTTTCCTGTGTAAGCTGAATGAGGTCTATGAAATTTATTCCTCCTAATAGAAAGGATAACTTTCCCAACAACCATGTATGATACAACCGATGCTCAGGTGGAAGTGATAGTGCAAAGTATCTCTTAAGTTCGTTCTTTGTCAGAACAGAGGGAACAGTTTTTTCTTTAGAAATCCTGTAAGCCCTGAATGGATAGCAATCATATCCCACAATATTTTTATTGATTGCCATATTATAAATCGCCCTGAAAGCTCTCAGGTAAACACTCACACTGTTAGTTTTTAATCCCCGTGAAAGCAAATTGTTTTCCAGTTCTTTCAGGTAACTGTAATCGACCTGCTGAAATGACACATCCAGGTTGCAAGCTTTTTCGAGTACACTTAACACCATGCGATAGTTTCTTGCATTACCGAATTTCCTGGCTATAATCAGGCCCTGTATCTCCTTATCCCAAAACTCTTTTACGCTTGAAATTTTAACGATTTTTGGCTCCAGGTAACTTCTTAACTCTTCGAAAGAAAACCCTTCCTGATGAGCTCTAAAACAGTCCATGAGCTTACCCGTGAATTCATATTCCAATTCCTTAAGACGAATATTAATAAGGGAATTGTGGGGATGCGATTTCCTGACAGAACAGGATTTGATATCCCAGTCTTTTTGAGTAACCTGACAACGGGTAGGATAATCTTTAAATTTTGCGTTCAGGGTTACTCGGATTACGAGAGGGTAAGTACCATCCTTTTTAATCCTCCTGGTATCGAGTACAATTCTTATTGTGGCCATGAGCTACGTGCTTGTAGTCTCACTCACAAAATTTGCAAAGAATTTGCAAAGCTAACGTCCTATTACCTGATAAGAAGAAAAGTCGCCGCACATGTTCCGAATCTCTAAGTGCTTCTGAATTAGTAGATGATCGTAATCAGGCCGACACATAAAAGTGATTCCGTCGCGGCTCGAACGCGAAACCTACTGCTTAGAAGGCAGTTGCTCTATCCAGTTGAGCTACGGAACCATTAATGACGTCAAAAAAAAATAGACAATTGTCAATAGGCAATAAAATATTGACCATTGCCTATTGTCTACTCTTTTGTCGGGGTGGCCAGATTCCCTGCCAGCCGAAGCACCGCTTTTCAGGTGCGAAGGTTGGGAACTGACGACCTTCCCGACTCACGTCGGGACGCGATAACTGCACTTATCAAGTTAAAGAACTTTTAATTGTCGGGGTGGCCAGATTCGAACTGACGACCTCCTGCTCCCAAAGCAGGCGCGATACCAGGCTACGCTACACCCCGAAAAAACTTATACTCTTCATCCTACCCTTCTCATTTTAAACTTCCATGAAGTTTAAAATATCGAACTCTAATGCGGTGAGGGAGGGATTTCCTCCTTCGCTACGCTTCGGTGGATAAACTTCTCATCCCTCCCGTTCTCATTCAGACGATGCTGTAATCTGAACTTTTGAACTCCTATGCGGTGAGGGAGGGATTCGAACCCTCGGTACGGTTGCCCGTACGACAGTTTAGCAAACTGTTCCTTTCGGCCTCTCAGGCACCTCACCTGATCTAAGGGCGGCAAAGGTATGTATTCTGTTTCTTTAAACAAACTGAATTTTAAAATTAATCATCGGCTTTTTTTTTGAAAGGATTTAATTGCCCGGTCAATTCTATATATTTGCGAAGTACCTGTAAATGTTAATTTTATGACCTCATTCAGTGCCCCTTCCCTCGTAAGCCTCGTGCTGCTTTTATCAGGAATCTTTACCGCGTGTGGCGATAGAAAAGGTGGAAATGACCAGTCCGGCACAGTAAATCTTTCCGATACCGTTAATTTTATCAAAATAGCTGATGCCAACGAATTCCTCCCCGGCTGGTCGAAAGTAAACACCCTTGTTTACCACACCATCGCCGAACCCGATGTGCTGCACCCTACCAATGGCACCTCTGCCATGCGTACCGAGATCTTCCAGTTTACCCAGATGTCGCTGTTCCGTTTCGACTTCCGCACCCTACAAATTGCGCCTTCCCTGCTAAAGGCCATGCCCGCTTTAAACGCTAACGGCACCGAATATACGTGCGAACTGCGCGAAGAACCCCGCTGGGACGATGGCTCGCCTATTACTACCGATGATGTGATGTTTACCGCCAAAGCCAACAAGTGCCCGCTGACCGATAATCCCCACGCTAAACCCTATTGGGATAACCTGCAGGAAATTATTCCCGACAAGGAAAACAACCGCAAGTTCACAGTGATTATGAAAACACCCTATATTCATAACCTGGTTTTCTGGGCCGACTGGCCTGTTATGCAGCGGAATTTTTATGATAAAACAAATGAACTGGCGAACTACTCCTTCAGCCAGCTGGATGATACTTCGTTCAACGCTGCTTCCATGTCTAAACTGGCCGCCTGGGCCAACGACTTTAACGGTTCCAAATATGCCCGCGAACTGGAGTTTCTGTCGGGCGCTAGCATGTACCGCGTGAGCGCATGGGACCCCGGGCAAAGTGTTACCCTGGAGCGTAAGGCCGGTCACTGGACCTCCAACTCCTCCTCGATATACGAAACCTCCTACCCCGATAAAATTATTTATCGCATTAACAAAGACCCCAACTCTACCATGCTTGATTTTAAAGGTCAGGTGATGGATGGCACCAATTTAATTCCGACCAAATCATTGCTGGAGCTGCAGGCCGATTCCAATTTCAACAGCAACTACCATTCGAGGTTTACCGATACGTTTAATTATACTTACATCGGCATGAACTCCCGCCCCGATGGCGTGGTGCATAAAAAAATATTCACCGATAAGATCACCCGCAGGGCGATGGCCTTGCTGACACCTGTGGATGATCTGAACCGCGTTATCAACAAAGGAAAAAACAAACGCATGGTAGGACCGGTATCGATGCTGAAAAAAGATTTTGATACATCGCTGAAACCTATCCCGTACGATGTGGAGCAAGGTAAAAAATTACTGGCTGAGGCCGGATGGAAAGATTCCGATGGCGACCGTATTCTCGATAAAATGGTGGATGGGGAAAAAGTGAAATTTGAATTTTCGCTCAACTACATGACCAACACACCCGATTGGAAAGACTATGCCACCATGCTCAGTGAAGCGTATGCGAAAGCAGGTATAAAAGCCAATCTGAACCCGCTCGATTTTTCGGTGTTTGTTGCCAATGCAAAAAAGCATGATTTTGATATGATGATTGCGGTGTGGGGAGCAGTGGCGCTGCCCGAAGATTTTACGCAGCTCTGGCACACTACTTCATGGACCAATGAAGGCTCAAATTATCCGGGCTTCGGGAACGCAACCAGTGACGCGTTAATCGATTCTATTAAGGTCACTCTTGATGATTCTAAACGCGGTGAGATGGTAAAGCGCTTTCAGCAGTTGGTGTATGAAGAACAACCAATGATTTTTCTTTTCTCCAGCCTTCGCAGGAATGTTATTCACAAACGTTTTGGTAATGTGGAAATGTATTTCGAACGCCCCGGTATTTTGTTAAACAATTTAAGACTTATTTCACTGAAAGATTCTCCCAATCCCTGATTCATAGCTGATGATCCGGTACCTGACCAGGCGCTTGTTATTATTTATTCCTACGCTGGTCATTATTTCACTGCTGGCTTTTATCATCAGCGTTAATGCACCCGGCGACCCGGTAGAGCGCATGATCTCGCTCTCAGCCTCCGATGGTCAGGGACAAATCAATACGAATGAATCCGGGCAAAGATCGTACTGGCGTAAAAAATTAGGCCTCGACCTTCCGGTTTTTTACTTCTCAATCAGGCCGAGGAGCGAACCTAAAAACCTTCATAAATTTTATGATGCAACCGAACGGAATTCGGTGCAGCGCCTCTCACTGGTATCGGGTAACCCTGAAACTACGCTGCAATTCCACCGCTCGCGCATTGCCCTGCTCGAAACTGTTAACAAGAGGGATTCGCTATCGAATGTGCTCTTTACGGAAGTGCATGCACTTAAATATGCCACCTCGCGGGAAGTCATTAACAACAGGCTAAACCGAATCCGGGCTATTGTAAACAGGCACCAGGCTGCTGCTTCACATCTGCGCGCACCGTTAGCTTCCGTGGAATCTGCACTGGAGTTGTTCATCCGCAAAAGCGCCACTTACAACAACTACATTCCCGTTTTCGCTTTTAACAAAAGTAACCAGTATCACCGCTGGGTATTTGGTGATGGTAATCCCATTACAGGTGCAGGTTCGGTGCACTCCGAAGGCATAATACGAGGCGATTTCGGCATATCCTATCTCAACCGACAGCCGGTTTCGGGAGTGATTGCTGGCAAGGTGGGATGGTCGCTGTTTTTCGCACTGTTATCCGTACTGATTGCGTACCTGGTGAGCATTCCAATCGGAGTATGGGCAGGCGCCAGAGCAGGTTCGAGGTTCGATCATGTTTCAACAGTGACGTTGTTTGTACTCTACTCCCTTCCCTCCTTCTGGCTGGCCACGTTGTTACTCATGACCTTTGCCAACCCCGACGTGCTGCACTGGTTTCCTGCATCCGGAATTCGTCCGGTAACCGGATACCCTAACGATGCAGGGATATGGGAAAAGTTTCGGCTCTCGCTGCCTTACATGATATTGCCGCTGGTATGTTACACCTACAGCTCCTTCGCATTTTTGTCAAGAACACTCAGAGTGGCTGTGCTGGAAAATATGTCGCAGGATTACATCCGTACCGCCATGGCTAAGGGACTTCCTTTCGGCACTGTTGTATTCCGCCACGCATTCAGGAATTCGCTATTACCGCTTATAACGGTCTTCGCCAATGTGTTTCCACTGGCAATAGGCGGCTCGGTAATACTCGAAACCATTTTCACCATTCCGGGCATGGGCTTTGAAACGGTGCACAGCATTCAGAACCAGAATTACCCCATGATTGTGGCTATTTTTACCATCACCGGTTTTCTTACCATGACGGGTTACCTGATATCCGATATCCTTTACGCTTTCGCGGATCCACGAATTACTTTTGAAAAACGGTAACCGCATGGCTGAACATATATCCCCGTTCCGTGAGTCTATGCGCAGGTTAATGCGACGTAAACTGGTTATAATTTCATTGTGCTGGCTTTCACTCATGGTAGTTATTGCCGTACTGGCACCGGTAATTGCAAATGATAAGCCGTTCTATTTTTCAATTGCAGGCCACCATTTTTTTCCTTCCCTTAGCGGGGATGAGGATGCTGTAATTGTGAATGAACAGGGTGAACGGAGCACCGTAAATTTTATCGATCCCGGAGCTGAAATCCGGCAGAATGCCACCATCATTCAATCGCCAATCCGCTATGCGCCTCATAAATCCGATTTAAATAATGCAGATTATGTGAGCCCTTCCGGGGAACAATTTCGCAATGGCGGACAACCGCTGGAAGGTTCGGAACGCCACTTGCTTGGAACGGGACGACGAGGTGAAGATATCCTTGCGGGGATGATCCACGGATCACGGGTGTCGATGTCGGTTGGGATTTTGTCGATGGCTATTGCCGGGTTTATCGGACTGGTGCTGGGTGCTATGGCGGGTTACTTTGGTGACGACACCTTGAAATTATCCAGGGGCAGCATGCTGATGACGGTGATCGGAATATTGCCGGCATGGTTTTATGGTTTTCAGGTCAGGATGATTACTCTGGAAGCCGCGCTGAACTCCACTGCTTTAGCGCTCATCTTTCACTTGCTGCTTTCTTTGCTGATATTTACCTCGGTGCTGTTCCTGTATAACCGGGCAGGCAGGCTGTTGCATTTTATAGCATGGTTCAAAAAAGAAATTCATGTTTTGGCCGATACCATCATATCCCGTTTCATCGAAATTCTGATCTCGCTACCGAAACTAATTTTGATCATATCGGTTGCGGCTATATCCAAACCTTCACTTCTGAATCTGATCCTGATCATCGGGTTTACCTCATGGACAGAAATTGCCCGGTTTACAAGAGCCGAAATGCTCAGGGTAAGGAGTCTTGATTACATTCAGTCGGCACGTTCGCTGGGCTACCCTCAAATGCGGATCATTTTTTTACACGCCCTTCCCAATGCCATCGCTCCTGCACTGATCACCATATCCTTTGGCATCGCAGGAGCCATTCTCATGGAGTCGGCACTCTCCTTCTTAGGCATCGGTGTTCCACCCGATATTGCAACCTGGGGATCGTTGCTCGCAGCAGGGAAAGAAAACTTTTCGGCCTGGTGGCTGGTGGTGTTTCCCGGAGTAGCTATTTTTTTAACGGTAACGGCTTTCAACCTCGTGGGAGAAGGCCTAAGGGATGCGTTTGATCCCAAGCTGAGAAAATAATTCTGAAGTGTGCCTACAACTGCTTCCCGTTAGTTACCAGTTCAGGCTCTGGGATATTCCACTCTCACATGGTAAATGCTCATGAGCATTTTCTTAAAAATCTTTTTGATGGAAGAGATATCCTTAAAAGTTATGTCACAGTTAATGAACTGCTGTTGTTCGATCTGACGAACGATGATGGTATCTACCAGGTTGTTGATGGATTCGGGCGTGGGCATGGTCAGGCTTCTTGAGGCGGCTTCCACAGAATCAGCCATCATGAGTACAGCGGTTTCTTTTGAAAATGGTAACGGTCCCGGATATCTGAAATCATCTTCATCAACAATTTCTTCCGGGTAATTTTTTAAAAACGACTGGTAAAAATACTGCACCATCGACGTTCCATGATGCGTTCGGATGAAATCGATGATCAGGTCAGGCACATTGTTCTTTCGTGCTTTTTCAATGCCCTTGATCACATGACTGATAATTATGGAAGCACTCTCTTCGAATGAAAGTTCATCATGCGGGTTCAGGCCTGTCGACTGGTTTTCGATAAAGTACAAAGGCATTTCCATTTTTCCGATATCGTGGTAGAGTGCTCCCACACGGATGAGTAAACTGTTCCCACCTATTTTGAAAATTGCAGCTTCGGCAAGGTTAGCCACCTGCATGGAATGCTGAAAGGTGCCGGGTGCCTTTATCGACAATTCCCGCAACAAGGGTGCATTGGTATCGGCAAGTTCCATTAAGGATACGTCGGAGGTGAGACCAAATACTTTTTCGAAAATATAGATCAATGGATATGTAAACAAGGTTAACAGCACATTTCCTATCAGCCAGAAAAGGTTGGCTTCTTCCACCAGCCTGATATCACCTTCGTGAATTACTGCCAATGCCAGGTAACATACCATGTAAGAAAGAAAGATCATGGCGGCTGAAGTAAAAAACTGCGCACGCTTTCTCAGGTTGGTAACACTAAAAATGGTAACCATGCCGGCAATAATTTGCAGGAAAACAAATTCATAACCGTTAGGAGCTACTGATCCTAATATGAGCACCGTAATCACATGAGTGAATAAGGCCAGTCGTGTGTCAAAAAACACCCGTGTTACAATTGGCAAAATACAAACCGGTACAATGTAAAGACTCAGCGAAGGCATTTTCATGATCCCGGTGTACGCGGCAGTCACCAGGATAATGAGCGTAAAAATGAGTGCTATTTTACGGTTGTCAGCGAAAATATCCCTCCGCAACACGGCAAGAAATATTAATAAAACGGTAAGTGCAATGGCAACAATCAGGAGCTGTCCGATGTAAATATCACGTGTAGTCTTTGAATCGGAAACAGCGGTTTCTGTTGCATTTTTCAACGATTCCAATACCAGCAATTTTTCAGGATTCACCAGTTCACCCCTCGAGATCACCAGCTCTCCCTTCTTAATCATGCCACGGGTAGTCGAAATTTCTGTTTCTTTTTGAGCGCGAATGGATTCAGTGAGTTGCTGATCGAAAAAAACATTGGGTGCAATCACAGAGGCAACGAGGCTATCGAGCAACCGTTCACTTGTGCCGCCAATATTTTGTTCACTTCCAATGGCAGCCAGGGCACGGGCAGGATTATAAAATTCGGAAGGTGCTTTCACTTCCGCCAATTTGCCTTTCACCAGCATGATATGAGCTGAACGGCCTGAGAGCGAATCTTCAGCTTCACGAATGATTCCTTTTTCGTACAATTTGCGCAGCACTCGGATGCCGGCGCCTTTAACAGCTTCTTCTTTACCCTCAAATTCAGCCTGACTCCTGATTTTCTGGTCGAGGTTTACAATGGCGTTGGCAAGTATGAGCGTATCCATCTGAAAATACGGGAGCACATTCTGGCGCGTGCGTTGCCTTTCCAGCTTCAGAGAGTCACGGTCTTTGTTAATTGCAAAATCAAAGGGGGCGAAAAGATCCTCGTTATTCCACGATTTCCCTTTTTGAAAATCGAATTTATACCGCACTTTATGAGGCAGCAGTGTGGCAATAATGCCAACCGTTATAAGAATGATGAAACCTTTAAGGATGGTTTCATGACTGTTGGAAAGATAAATAAGGAATTTCTTCATAAGCCTTTGCGGCGAAGTATCAGCGCACTAAGATAGCCCTGTTGGTTGATATGACAAAACCGTATTACAAAGTGTAATAGTAATTTCATGATAAATAAATAAAAACAAGCCTGTAAGCCGGATTCTGTTACCGGTATTGAGCCGGCATCCTGTCATTTATCTGGGACCGTCATCACTGGCGGCCTCTTGCAGCTTACCCGCAGCGTGGAGCGAGCAACTCCCCCATGTAGCAGTACGCTTGCGCGCATGCTGCATAGATGCTGTATACATAGCCTTACAACCCACAAGGTTTACCCGCAAGCTCTGTTGCCAAAGCCTGCCGTGAGCTCTTACCTCACGTTTTCACTTTTACCCTCCGAAGCGTAGCGAAGGAGAGCCTCCAACTACGGCATTCAAAAGGAAACATAGTTCTCTGCGGCACTATCTGTTCCCAGCCAATTTCTCAGCGGAGACCTTCCCGTTAGGAAGTGTGGTGCTCTGTGTTGTCCGGACTTTCCTCCCCTGCGCGGCATGATACCGGCCGGAGCGACAAGACGGCTTGTTTTTATTCCTTACAAAGATAAGCATATTTGACAGCAAGCCCATGTACCGGATTATCGGTTTATATTTGCATCTTCTTAATTCAACCTATGAAAACAATTATAAAAACCGAAGATGCCCCTGCTCCCATCGGGCCTTACAACCAGGCTGTCCTTGCAAATAATACACTTTATGTATCGGGTCAGATTGCGCTTGATACCGTTACCGGGAAAATGATGCAGGATTCAATTGCGGAAGAAGCCAAACAGGTGATGAAAAATATAGGCGCCATTCTGAAATACGCGGAAATGGATTTTGGGAATATCGTGAAGACAACCATCTTCCTGAAAAACCTGGGTGACTTTGCAGCGGTTAATGAAATTTACGGCTCCTTTTTTTCAGGAGATTACCCCGCACGCGAAACTGTAGAAGTTTCCCGGTTGCCTAAAGAGGCAAACGTGGAGATTTCGGTGATTGCTGTTGTTTAAAAAATAGAATGATTTCATCTTGATCTAACAGCATCTTTGAACAAAAATAATCAGCTTAACCAATATTTAAATTGCTAAGGCAGGTAATGTAATGGCTTTTTTTATTTGTTAAAAAGATTTACAAGTTTATCAGGATAATCAGTTATAATTCCATCAACACCCTTATCAATAAGTTTTTTCATATCCTTTTCATCGTTTACTGTCCATGGAATAACACGGATTCCTTTTGAATGCAGCAATTTTAAATCCTGCTTGTTAATCAATTTATAATACGGACTGTAAATTGTTGGTGCAAAACCAAGTTCCTTAAGATTTTCCGCTACACCTTTCAAATTCTCAACTAACAGCACCAATAAAACATTACTTTTCTGTTGATGCAAATGTTGCAACGTCCTGATGTCAAATGATTGAATATATGTTTTTGATTCAATATTTTTACTGTGGACTACCTGCATTACCAGGTCTGCAAACGATACAGGATCAGGATGAAAAATTGTATCACCTTGGGGTGTACATTTTGTTTCGATATTGTACCACACCGGCTTCAGGCTATTTGCTTTAATGTAACTTTCAACCGTATCAATCACTTCGCTAAGCAGTGGCTTCCGGGCTTTCATTTTAATTTGTTCCGGAAACCTGCTATTGCCTCTTTCACCGCAATCATATTGCTGTGCAGTGGCGGTGGTCATTTGGTAAATGTTGTGCGTTTTCTCGTCGGCGGCTGTAATTATATTCCCTCCAGGCGTTTTACATATTTCACCCGACATAAAAGGTTCATGTGATAACAACACTTTATTATCAGAAGTAATAACAACATCCAGCTCCAGCGTGGTAACACCTAATTGCAGTGCTTTTATAAAACCCGGAATTGTATTCTCGGGCATTAATCCGCGACATCCTCTGTGTCCCTGGATATCCAATTTAGCCAAAGTTTTTGACATAGTTGATACTTGAATAAAAATAATAATTACACTCATTTTCCATAATCCATCAATGCGTTTATGAAATGTAATTTTCATATTCAAATTGTTCCTAACCAATGCTGCCTGAAATTCAATTGTCCCGCTGAAATTTTATCTTCTGCTTCAATCGTATATCTGTTGTAATACTGCTTTTCAGAAACAGCTAAAGTTACTTTCTTAATTTTTTTACCGGATGACAGGATTAGTTCCTGCGCATTTTCGGAATTCAATGCAATGAGTTCACTGATATTATTATCGATACGGATACCGTTTAAAAAAATAAGTTCATCTTCCTTAAATAAATTAGCATTAGCTGCCGGTGACCCGGGATAAACGGAGGTAACAAACAATTGTCCGTTCCTGTATTCAGTTTTTACTCCCCATCTGCGTTCTTGATTGTGAATTGACGGTGTTTCAATTAAACGCAATCCGGCCAACGAAACAATTTCCCCGAGAAGGGAAACCAGAGATGTGGCTTTATAAATATAATTTTCAAAAAAATCTTTAAAACTTCTTGATGCAATTGTTTCCGCAATTTCCCTGAAATCATTTCCGGTGTATCCTTTATTTTTTTTGGCATACTCAAAATACAAAACACGCATAACATCATCCAGTGAATGTTTAGATGCTGTAGCTGACCGAATCATAAAGTCGAGTGACAAGGCAAGCAAACACCCTTCATCATAAATAGAGGTTTTTCTTCCGGGAACTCCGGGAGTGTAGCCGTCCAGCCAGGTATCAAAAGAAGATTCCGCTACCGAATAATTGAATATACCGGGGTTGTCGGTATGTTTTTGCAATCTTACCGAATATTCATGTAACAGCGCACTCAGCGAAAAATAACCGGAACGGGCAAGAAATAAATCCCCATAATAAGTAGTTACTCCTTCATATACATAACCTGTTTCCGCATAATTTTCGGTAGTATAATTATAAGGCAGCATTTCGACCGGCCGTATAGATTTCACGTTCCAGCTGTGAAATAATTCGTGCGAAGCCACTCCAAGAAGTTCTTTATACATATCGGGCTGCATCAATTTGTAACCGGGCCCGAGAGCGAGTACTGTTGAATTCAAATGCTCAACACCATGATAAAAAGGGAATGGAACCAACAATACCAGGAAGTGATAATTACTTGCCGGAAATTCCTTCATTGTTTTTAGCTGAACTTCCGTAAAGGCTTTGAAATCCTTTAAAATTTTTGGCCATTCCGGTTGCGCTTCTCCCTGGAACCAAATATTAAATTGAATGTTATCTAACGTATAATGCGCATGTGAAAGTGAGGGTGAAGCCATAAAAGGACAATCAACCAGTTGGTGGAAGTCGCTGGCATGAAGTATATGTTCATCCGTTATGTTCATGCCGGTAGCAATTTTCCATTCACCAGGAATATTTAATGTCACTTTGCAGGGTTCCATTTCCCTTCCGGGGATATAAAAACAGCAATGGACCGGATTAATATAAAGTAACTCATGATCGAGAAAGCACGCTCCCGCATCAGGCTGTGCAGCAAAATACTGATACCTGATTGTGGCCGAATGCATTTTTCCCGAAATCCGCCAGCAATCCTTTGTCACCTTTTTAAAAGGTAATGATGTTCCATCCTGATCGGTAACACTAAATCCTTTTATGTTTTTGGCAAAATTTCCGGTCTCGTACCTGCCTGGCCGCCAGGAAGGCAACTGAAGATCGAAACCTTCGGCTGAGAATGGACCATGAACCAGTAATTCAATTGAAACAAACCGTCCATGCGGTTCCGAAATCGAGAAAATATAATCCATAAAAATCTGTATAACAATAGCTTAATATCGCAAATCCCTATTTCTACGATTTGCTTTTAATCTCTATCTTTGCGGCGCTAAATTAAAGATAAAGCTAATGAATTACGATGTAATAGTTATAGGAAGCGGGCCGGGTGGATATGTTGCAGCAATACGGGCTTCACAACTTGGATTAAAGACTGCGATCATTGAAAGAGAGAGTCTGGGTGGTGTTTGCCTTAACTGGGGCTGCATACCAACAAAAGCATTGTTAAAAAGTGCACAGGTTTTCGATTACATCAAACATGCCGATCAATACGGAATTGATGTTCCTTCCTCATCTCATAATTTTCCGGGCATCGTTCGTCGCAGTCGTGATGTAGCTGATGGCATGAGTAAAGGTGTTCAGTTTTTAATGAAGAAAAACAAAATTGATGTTATACAGGGAACCGGGAAATTGCAACCGGGAAAAAAAGTTATTGTTACGGGCTCTGATGGTGCAACTGTTACCTATGAAGCAAAACACATCATACTCGCTACAGGAGCGCGAAGCCGTGAATTGCCTAACCTCAAACAGGATGGCAAAAAGATTTTTGGTTACCGTGAAGCCATGAATTTACCTGCACAGCCTGCATCTCTGGTAGTGGTAGGATCAGGTGCCATTGGTGTGGAGTTCGCTTATTTTTATCATTCTATGGGAACCAAAGTGACCATAGTAGAATTTATGCCTAATGTGGTGCCTGTTGAAGATGAAGAAGTATCAAAGCAGCTTGCACGTACTTTCAAGAAATCAGGCATCGAGATCATGTTGGAGTCTACTGTGGAATCGGTAGATGTTTCAGGAACGACCTGTAAGGTGAACATTAAAAACAAAAAAGGTGAAATGGTGGTGGTTGAAGCTGATGCTGTGCTGTCGGCAGTTGGCATTACGCCTAATATAGAAGGCCTTGGGCTGGAAGATACCGGCATAGTTACCGACAAGGGACGCGTTGTGGTGAATGATTACTACCAGACTAACCTTCCGGGCATATATGCTATTGGTGATATTGTAAAAGGACAGGCGTTGGCACATGTAGCTTCCGCGGAAGCGATTATTTGTGTTGAAAAAATTGCCGGCCATCATCCCGAACCGTTAGACTATAACAACATCCCCGGATGTACCTATTGCTCTCCTGAAATTGCTTCAGTAGGTTATACCGAAAAAGGAGCTGTGGATGCAGGCTATGAAATAAAAGTTGGTAAATTTCCTTTCTCCGCATCCGGAAAAGCAAGTGCTGCCGGAGCCAAGGAAGGATTTGTAAAGCTTATTTTCGATGCCAAATACGGAGAAATATTAGGCGCCCACATGATCGGCATGAACGTAACCGAAATGATTGCTGAAATAGTAGTGGCACGCAAGCTGGAAGCAACAGGACACGAACTCATCAAGTCAGTACACCCGCACCCCACCATGTCGGAAGCAATCATGGAAGCCGCCGCCGCCGCTTATGGTGAAGTTATTCACATGTAGGTCTGAAGTAGAAGTTTCATTGGTTATAATTTAAAGTGATTGCAACCAGGAATGTTTGTAGAAAATAGTGTTTTATTAACCAATCACTTCGCTTCCCTGAAAATTTTCTCCTGACTTTTTTTTACTTATGATGATACTGCTCCCCCCTAACAATAGTAAAAGCCCTATAGAGTTGTTCAACAAAAATCAACCGTACCATTTGGTGGGAGAACGTCATTTCAGAGAGCGAGATACTTATGTCAGCGCGTGTTTTCAGGGACTGACCGAAACCAAACGCACCACCGATAATGAAGACCAGATTTTTATCACCTGCAATTTGCCATTTGTTCAGCTGTGCAGCAAAACCTTCCGATGAAAATTGCTTCCCGTTTTCATCCATCAGCAACACATAGTCACGAGTTGTAATCCGTTTCAGGAATACTTGAGCTTCCAACTCTTTTAACTTACTCACCTCCATCGATCCGATTGATTTGACATCGGGCAGGATCTCCAAAGAAAAATCACAGTAATGGACCAGACGTTTCAGGTAAACCGAAATACCTTCGTCAAGATAGGACGACGCTGTTTTACCAATGGCCAGCAGTTTGATTTTCATTGAGGTGATTACCGTTCTTTAAAAGGATGATTTGTTAATAAAGTAGACTAAAGTACTGTAAAATAAGTTTTTATGCATTATATGAGCCTGAAGAAATCCTTTTCACTTTTACCGACTCAACTCTGTTGATTTTCAGTATCATTGCATAGGTCAACTCCAATGCCACCAGAGGGATTTGGCTTGATTATTGCAAATTAACCGGAAAATGAAGATGAAATGAAAAAAGCATATAAAATATTCCTGATTTTATTGCTTACTGTGGGATCGGTAACGGCTCAGGCCGACATATTAACAGATATCGGTAATGCCATCCGTTCCGGCGATGCGCGTTCAGTAGCCCGCTATTTCAGCACTACTGTCGATTTAACCATATTACAGCAAGAAGAAGTGTACAGCAAGGCGCAAGCCGAACAGGTGCTCCGCGATTTCTTCTCTAAAAATACACCCAAGTCGTTTAACCTCATCCATAAAGGTGTTTCAAAAGAAGGTGCAAAATACGCTATCGGTACACTGGTAACCGCACAGGGAACCACCTACCGTACTTACTTCTTCGTTAAGCAAACCAGCTCCGGTGAATTTGTGCAGGAGCTCCGCTTCGAAAAGCAATAAGGCATAAACCCGATATTAAAAGCCACTCGTAACAGGGTGGTTTTTTTGTTTCCGGAAGTCAGCCGGAGCGGAAATAAAAAATCATGCATCTTTGCAGTACAGTTTAGCTACCTGCATTATGAATCTTGAAGATTTTATCCGGTATTCGCTTCAGGAAGATATCGGTTCCGGTGATCATACCTCTCTTGCCTGCATCCCGGCCGGTTCTATGGGCAAAGCTCATTTGCTGGTGAAAGATTCCGGCATACTGGCAGGTATGGAAGTTGCCCGGCAGGTATTTTTAATGGTAGATGCTTCACTGCAGTTTAAACCCCTTTTGCAGGATGGCAAGCCGGTTGAATACGGCATGATTGCGTTTGAAGTTGAAGGCGCTGAACAGGCAATCGTTACTGCAGAGCGTCTGGTACTGAACTGCATGCAGCGAATGAGCGGCATTGCTACTACCACGCGTAAGTACGTCGATTTGCTGGATGGATTACACACCCGCGTTCTCGACACCCGAAAAACAACTCCGCTGATGCGGGAACTCGAAAAATGGGCGGTTCGCATTGGTGGCGGAACGAATCACCGGATGGGTTTGTATGATATGATCCTCATCAAGGACAATCATGTGGATTATGCCGGAGGAATCAGCAATGCCATACAGAATGTGCAGCATTACCTGGAAAATACGGGGCTCAAAGTACCTGTTGAAATTGAAACGCGCACTATTAAGGAAGTGGAACAAGTGCTTGAAGCGGGAAATGTGCAGCGCATCATGCTTGATAATTTTTCACCGGAATTGCTGAAACAGGCCGTTACCCTCATCGGTAACCGGTATGAAACAGAAGCATCCGGTGGCATTAACCTCAATACGGTTCGCTCCTATGCTGAAACAGGAGTTGATTTTGTTTCAGTAGGTGCACTCACCCACTCAGTAAAAAGCCTCGACTTAAGTCTGAAAGCAATAAAATAATGCAATTGGTCGACACGGTAAAGAAACGCTTCGGAGAATTAAAAACGTTTGTGCACAAACGTTTTATCCATCCGTTGTTAAAACTGGCATCAAAAGTGAATTATCCCGGTGAAGAAGAGATCTGCCTGCTGGATATCGGGAAGTTTTTTAATGAAGGTTTGCAAAAAGGCGACATCCAGGCAAGGGCGCGCTCTATTTCATTTGATTTTTTCCTGGCCATTTTTCCCAGTATCATCTTCTTCTTTACCTTAATCCCTTACATCCCTGTTGAAGGTTTCCAGGATCGGTTACTGCTGCTTTTGCAGGAAGTGCTTCCACCTTACACCTACGAAGCGGCGGAACTTACCATCATCGATATGCTCAATCAGCCCCGCAGTGGGTTGTTATCGTTTGGTTTTATTTTCGCTTTGTATGTTTCAACCAATGGCATCAACTCTCTTATTGAAAGTTTCAATTCCAGTTATCATGGTATAGAAGTTCGCAGCGCACTCCGGCAACGCATAGTTTCGCTCTTCCTGACCCTTATGCTGGCTGTTATTGTTGTTCTTTCAATTGGAATGATCTTTTTTGCGGAAGTGGCAGCAAATTATCTCGAAAACCGGCATTTCATGAACTCCATGGTCAATATCTTCCTGCTAAAGGCAGGAACCTGGATCATATTGCTGGCTATGACCCTCACCATGATTTCCACCATGTACTTTTTCGGCCCTTCCAAAAAAAACCGCCGTCCTTTTATTTCTGTGGGATCGGTAATGGCTACCATTCTGGTGTTGCTCACTACCATTGCATTCAATTACTGGATTGCCAATTTCGGGCAGTACAATAAAATATACGGTTCTATTGGTACGCTTATCGTGATACTGTTGTGGATCAACTTTAATTCACTGATGCTGATAATCGGGTTCGAGCTGAACGCCTCAATTGAAAATGCACAGCACCGCGCCATTATGAAACTTAAACACCAGCAAACTACTGCTGATACTGAAAAGATTCATCGGTCGATGTAATCCAGTATGTTCCCATCAACCGTTTTGATTGGCACCCAGTTGCCATATTCATCCTGTTTTTCGATAACATAATAATCCACGCCTGAATCCCAGTTTTTGTATGCCGACCAACGCAGTATGGAGTTGTTATTTTCATCCAGTCCACCTACCAGTAAAATCGAAGTTCCCGGCAATCCCTGACTGGTTTGAAGCTCACAGATGTTCTTAACTTTCACGCGATAAAAATAGCGTTCCAGTTTAACGCGCGTATCGTAATCGGAATAATTGGTTTCAACTGCAGGAACAGTAGCCAGTAAGGTCCAGTTGCTGTTGTCGGTAGACCGGTAAACTTCAAATTCAGTTACCAGTTGTGGTGCCTGTACCGGTGGTGACCATTCGGTAAACACAAAGCTGTCATCAATTACTGTGGAACGGATCACATCCACTGTTTGATTTAATAATGATCCCGGAGCCTGCACGATCTCAATATCGGACCACGCTTCAAAGCCTTCCCCGCAAAGGTCAATAGCCTTCACCCGGTAAGCCGCCAGCATGCCGCAATAAATAGTAGAATCAATAAAGTAATTCATGTTGGCAGATACAGTTCCCACCAGGTTAAAGCTTCCGGTAGTGTTATCCTGGCGGAACACCTGGTAACTTCCCACAGCGCAACCATCATAATAATTCCAGTCGAGCCGCACCTGATTGTTGATAATAGTATCTTCAATATTGATGCTGGTATGAGGCACATGCAAATTCAACGGTGTTTCAAAACCACAGGTATTTATGGCCTGCACCAGGTAAGTATACGTCTCAATAGTGGTTCCCGGAACACTGTCCACGTAAGTGGTAACCACATTAAAACCTGAATTATTAGGATTGTTATCGGCATGCACCAGCACAAAAGCCTGCAGGAGGTCGTTATAACGGTAGAGCTTATACGCAGCCAGGTCCTGAAGCGCCAGATTACCCCATGTTACTTCCATGGTGTTATCATCCAGCACACTTACACTTTTCATGGCTACCGGAGGAGGTGCCTCACCATTGCTAACGATGACCAGGTTATTCTGTGTTACCGAAGCGCTGCATCCTCCTATGTTGGTGGCAGTGAGTGTTACCGAATAAACACCGGCTGTACTGTATATCTGATAGGGATTGGCCACCCCTGAATACGTTCCGTTTCCAAAATTCCAGAAGTAAGAGGTGGTGCTGTCGGCATTTAATGTTGTATTGGTAAACTGAACCGGGAGCGGGTTGCATCCCGAAAAGGTATTTACGGTAAATGCAGGTGACGGTGTTGCTCCTACGGTAACAGGTACTGAAGCAGTCATGGTATCCTTACATCCATTGGAGTTCAACACTTCCAGCATCACGTAATAAGTACCCGGGTTGGTATACACATGCGTGGCATGCATGGCTGCTGAAGTGCTTCCATCACCAAAATTCCACGTATATCCCAAACCGTTACCTGATAAATTATTCATGGTAACACTGAATGGCGCACACCCGGATGAATCCGACATAGTGAAGAGACTAACCGGAGGCTGCTGTACATTTAACGGTACGGGACTGGAATAAACCGACAAGCATCCTGTGGTATCTTCGGTCATAAGTGTGACCACGTAGTTGCCTGGTGTATTGTAAGTATGCAAGGGGTTCTGTTGTGTTGAAATGTTACCGTCACCGAAATTCCACGACCACGAGAAAGCGCTGATGGAAGAATCCTGGAACTGCACCTGCCACGGGCTGCATCCAGTGGTGCCGCTAACCGCGAAGGACGCAACGCTGCCGGTAATATGCACAATGGCAGGGAGTGAAAGTGTATCGGTACAACCTGCTGAATCAATTACGGTGAGTGAAACATCATAGGTGCCGGGCTGATTGTAAATATGAACCGGATTTTCAACCACCGACTGATTGCCATCTCCAAAATTCCATATCCAAGAATCCACATCAACCGAATTATCATAAAAATTTACGATCGTAGGCGCGCACGACACCAGACTGTTCAGACTAAATTGTGCCTGTGGCCCGGTTGCGGTAACCTGCATGAGTGAGTTAAAAACCTGTGTACATCCTGATACGGAAGTGGCGGTAAGTGAAATATTAAAGTTGCCATTGGTGGCATACACATGCGATGGGTCGGATAATGATGACGTTGTACCATCTCCAAAATCCCATAACCAGGAGGCCACGTTAACGGAGGAGTCGGTTAAAGTAACCAGGTGCGGAGAGCAGCCAATGGTATCGGTTGCGGAAACTACCAGTGTCATGGCATTAATATTGGGTTTCGAAACCGTTTTCACGCATCCGTATATATCCCTAACCGTTAGAGTAACCGGAAAGGCGGGTTTCGAAGTAAATACATGCACCGGATTTTGAAGTGTGGAGGTATCACCGTCACCGAAATTCCATAACCAGCTTATGGCATCCATACTGCTGTCGGCATAAGTAGCCGTAATGGGAAAGCAATCGGATGACTGCGTATAGCTGAAATTTACACGCAGCCATGGAGAATATACGAAGTTACTAACGGTATGCGTATCGGAACACCCGCCTGAAGAAGCAATGAGTGTAGCCGAATGCATGGCATTGGTTGTATAGCCGAAAGTGGGATTAACTTGCGAAGAATACTGGTTGTACCCGAAATCCCACACGTACGAATCGGCACCTGTGGAAAGATTCTGGAATTCCACCATAACCACAAAGCAGGGCTGTGAGATTATGGTGTAACTAAAATCAGCCACCGGTTTGCTGACAGTAATCAGGTACGGAATATCAAAAGTTGTAACACACCCGAGAGAATCGGTCACCGTGAGGGAAACCTGGAAGCTGCCCGAGTCGGCATACACATGAGTAGGATTGGTGCCGGTGGCGGTGGTGCCATCACCAAAATCCCACAGGTAGGAGGAGAAATTCATAGCGCCGTTTGTAAAGGATACGGTATCCCCCGCGCACAACCTTCGTGTGCTTGCCTGAACGGAATTGCCACCTGCCGCATAATAACTGCGCGCCATATAATCGGTACACCCTGCTGAATCGGTTACCGTAAGTGATACAATATAGTTAATACCAACGGTGCTGTATACATGCTGTGGGTTCTCGAGATTGGATGTAGTGCCATCGCCAAAATCCCAATTCCAGGAAATCGCATTGATGGAAGTATTAATAATGCTAATGGTTGATCCCTGGCAATTGTTGGCATAGCTGAGCTGAAAATCGGCGCTAGAGCCGGTAAGGTAAAAGGGTGAAGGTTGCACAATGGTATCGGTTACGCCCTGGGCATCCCAGGTGACTAACGATACGGTATATACGCCAGGATCGGTATAAATGTGGACCGGGTTTTCCAGATTTGAAGTAGTTCCATCACCAAAATTCCAGAGCCACGCTACTGTGTTCAGAGCGGGATTGTTAAAGTTCATCTCATAAGGTACGCAGGAATACACCGGATCAGGTACGTGCAGCGTACCGGTGCTGTCGCCGGGTAACACGGTTCCCATTCCAAAAGTAACACCCGTATAGGTGATGGTGTCAGCACAACTTCCGTTGGAAACCACCAGCATAATATTGTAAGGTCCGGGAATGGTGTAAATATTAACCGGGTTCTGAAGTGTTGAAGTATTACCATCGCCAAACTCCCAGTACCAGGCGGTTGCACCGGAACTGTTGGCTGAGAAATTAACCGTGAGCGGTAAAACCGAATCGGTGGTAACTGCTGTTGCATTCGCGATAAGCGGCAAAAAGGTAACTGCATAATTGTGAAATTCGGTATAGGAACAGCCATCAGAAGTTGTAATGGTAAGTGATACGTTATAGGATCCGGGGTTGCTGTATACATGCACCGGGTTTTGAAGTGTCGACGTAGTGCCGTCACCAAAATCCCAGAACCACGCCACTGCATTTACCGACTGATCGGTAAAGGTGGCTGTGAAAGGCGGACAAAGAGTTTGTGTGAGGTCAAAACCCGCCTCGCCGCTGTTTATGATATACGTTCCAAACGGGTTAACCAGTTGCGAACAGTTGGTTCCTGATGACTGGGTTTGCAAGACTACGTTATACGTTCCGCCTGTAGTGTACGTATGCACAGGGTTAGCAAGTGTTGAGGCAGTGCCGTCACCGAAATCCCAGTTCCACGACGATGTTGCAGGGGAATTGTCGTTGAGGTTAATTGTGAATGGCGCGCAGGCTGATACCGGGATTACCGGACTGAAATTATTTACTCCATTGGTAACTGAAACCTGTGCCGGAAATGTATAAACGGATGAACACTGCGAGTTGGAAACCGTGAGTGTTACTGTATAATTTCCTGTAACCTGGTATATATGCGAAGGTGATTGCTGGGTGGAAGTTCCGCCATCGCCGAAATTCCAGCTGTAACTATACACTCCTCCTCCGGGATGGTTGAAATTTACCGTGTGAGGAGGACAGCCGCTAATATCATCGGCAGTAAAGTCAGCAATGATCTCCGAAACCTGGATGCTGGCGGGTGATACAAAACGAGCTGTACAGCCATTGGCAGCGGTAACGTTGAGTGCAACATTGTAAACACCTGCTCCGGTAAACGTATGGCTGGGTGAAAACTGTGTGGATGTTGTTCCGTCGGCAAAGTCCCATAAAAACGTATGGCCCTGGCCTGGAGTCAGGTTCACAAAATTCGCGGTGTGCGGACTGCAACCGAAAAAATTGGTAACCTGGTAATTGGCCTGCGGATTCGCCAGTGAATGAACGTGTACGGTATCGGAATTGGTACATCCGTTTGCGTAGGTAATTTCCAGTTCAACCACATAATTTCCGGGGTTGAAATAAGGATGAAATGCCGATGCAGTCTGTGCTCCAGTGGTATCTCCAAAATCCCAGTTCCATGCCACGCCGTTAGGGGTGTTCGTGGAAAAAGTAGACGTAACAGGCGCACACCGGGTAAGAAGTCCGGTGGCCAGGATGTTTGGAACGGGGTTGGATAACACTTCAATATAATTGGTCATCACTACCGTATCGGTACAACCGAGCTGGTTGGTGGTGATCAAAGTAACGTCATATACACCGGTCTGACTATATATGTGTGATGGTTGTGATGATGAGGAAGTTGTTCCGTCACCAAATTGCCACTGAAATGAAATGGCTGAAGAAGCCAGCGGAGTAAATGTAACAGGGCTTTGTGCATTGCAAAGACTCACCGCATCGGCTTCAAAACCTGCAGATGGGTTGGTGAGAATATTTATGTACGAATTTTTTGAAAGAGACGCGCTGCAAGCCTGACCGGAATTATACGCGATCAGTGTTACGGTGTACCATCCGGGTGCTCCGTAGTGATGCACAGGATTGGCGGCATACGAAGTCACACCATCACCAAAATCCCATACGCAGGAATCATACCCCGAGGAAAGATTGGTAAACGAAATTAAATTGTTTTCAAAGCAGGAACTGGTTGTGGCAGCTGTAAAATCAACCACCGGCGGAGCAATCGTTTGAATGTAACCGGAGCGGGTGAGTGAATCGGCCTGGCCTGAAGCGTTGTAAGCCACCAGTTTTACGTTAAAACTCCCCGTTCCCAGGAACATATTTACAGGATGCTGTGAGGTAGAGAAATTCCCGTTACCAAAGTCCCAAAACCATGAAACTGCGTTTTGGGAAGTGTTGGTGAACTGCACACTAAAAGGAATGCAGCCTGTTTGCTGTGCAACGGTAAATCCCGCCACCGGCGTTTGCCCCATCGCCTGCTTTCCTGTAACAACCAGGAAGAGCAGCATAATGAACGCACGTAAAAATTGCAATCCCACTTGTATCCTTAAAGGATTCATGGTGTTTTAATTTCAGGTTTATGATTAAAAATCAAGTCTGTTCCGTAATGACATTGGGCTTATTACGGCGTTGTGTGGGAAATGTTCTGATTTTGTTGAAAAAAGAGCTGTTAATTACATAACTGTTCACCAACAGACCCAACTCTTACATTACAACACCTGCCTCAACCGGATTGTAGTGGATTTCCTCATCCCCGCCCCTTCTCCCGAAATTACATTACGAATTTTCAGGAATGTTTTCGTCGGGAGAAGGGAGGGAGACCGAACGCAAATCGCTCCCCTCTCCGGATAAAATGTTTGAATCGGAGAAAGGTATAGTATACCGGAGAGGGGCCGGAGGTGAGGCCG
>JALYQW010000001.1 GCA_030855635.1 Bacteroidota bacterium
CGTCTTCTATTTTTCTGGCTCTGGCCGCCTCCGGCATGAACGGGCAGGGATTTACTTTTCATGGATATCTTCCAAAAGACAAAGAGAAACGTACTGATGTAATTAAACAGCTTGAAAAAAATGCAGGACGGTTCAAACAAACGCAGATATTTATTGAAACACCCTATCGTAATCAGGTTTTGTTTTCCGAATTACTGCAACTATGCAATCCCGGCACTTTGATGTGTATTGCTACAGATATTTCACTGGATACAGAATTTATTGTTACGAAAACTATTTCAGAATGGCGAAAAAAAACGGCAGATCTGAATAAAAGACCTACCGTTTTCCTTTTGTTTTGAATGTTGTTATTCAGAAGCTACAAGTTCCACATCAAAAATTAAAGTTGATGAAGCAGGTATTAACGGTGGATAACCTTCAGTTCCATAACCTAGTTCACTTGGTATAATCAAACGTGCTTTTGATCCAGTGTTTAACATCGCAATTCCTTCATCCCATCCTTTAATTACTTTACCGGTACCAATTGGAAACTTAATGGGTTCTCCCCGGTCTACAGAAGAATCAAATTTTGTTCCGTCTGTTAGATACCCGGTATAATGCACCGCTACCATTTTACCAGTTACGGGTTTTGGTCCTGTGCCCTGTTGTGTGATCACATATTTCAAGCCGCTGAGAGTAGTAATGGTATCGCCCGATGCAGTTGGAAAGGTTTCAGCCGGAGCAGGTGCACTTTCGGTGATGGTAGTTGCTGCAGTGGTATCTGCAATTGCTTCCATAGTATCATCACTCTTTTTTGGACCACAGGAAGAGATAACTACCATAACTGCACCAATGGCAGTTATTCTGATTAGATTTTGTTTCATAGGTATTGGCTTTATAATTGGTTTTGGATTGGCAAATGTAAAGAGAAAGTAACAGGTCATGAAAATTTTTAGCGGTCACCTGGTTTGATTTCGATAATCTCCACATCGAATACAAGCGTGGAATACGCAGGAAGCGAACCATAATCCTTTCCCCCGTAAGCAAGGTCTGATGGTATCACCATCCTGGCAACAGCACCTTTATTCAGAAAAGGAAGACTTTCTTCCCAGCCTTTGATGATGGTGGTACTTCCGAGTACAATTTCAAGAGGTGCATCTTTATTAATGGATTGATCGAAAACTGTTCCGTCAAGTAATCGGCCGGTATAGTTCACCAGTATGGTATCACCTTTTACAGGAAATTCTCCTTTCCCGGGTTTTGAGGTGAGCAGGTAAGCACCATTTTCAGTAGGTGCTACATCCATATTATTTTTTTTGAGGAAGGATTCGATTTGTTCAAATTCCTGTTTGCGTTTTTCCACGTCCTGGGCCTGGGAAACAGAATCTGCAATACTCTTTGAAATAAAATTTTTCAACTTCACCCTGAATGAAACAATACTTCCCTGGCTCATGTATTCAGGCAATTTGGCATGAAATGTTTTAGTAAATATAGAATCGGCCGATGATTTAAAATGCGCCGAATCACCAACGCTCATCATGGCAAATCCTTCCTCTACTCCGCCAACAAAAGTAGGGGGAACCAAAACAACAGTAAACGAATCACCTTTAGTGTTTGAATCGAATAAAATCGAATCTTTGTCGGTGAGATAAAGAATTTCCATAAGCATTATATCGCCTTCCTCGGGCTTCGGCCCATCATTGGTCTCGATAAATTTATACCAAAGACCTGATTCCGTTTGCAAAAAACCATCTTTACTTTTGTTGCATGAAGCAGAAAGAATCCACAGTGAAAATAAAAGGTAAATCGTTAATAGCGGGTTCATGTGTGTTAAGATTTATTATTGGCCGATGTAATTTTTAAAATAATCCTTTCAATGATCTTATTGCTTTAACAAATTTTCAATTGCTGAATTCCATTCCTCTTCAAAATACGCTGTATTAAATTTTGAGCAATAGTCATAACCCGACTGGCCTGCTTCCATTCGGTTTTCCAAAACTTTAGCAACAGCAGCGGGTAAATCCACCGGATTTCTTACAATCATTTGGCCTGCACCTTCCAGTAACTCTCGCATCCCACCCGTTCCTGATCCTATAACCGGAGTTTTACAAAGCAACGCTTCATGAGCAACCCTGTTCCATCCTTCAATTAATTTCGACATGGTAATAACTGCATCAGCGGCATGAAGGAGTGTAATATAGTTCTCACGATCAAGACTCAGGAATTTTACAGGCAAATCACCGGCGTTATTTTCACTGCCTGACATGACCAGTTGATACGGACTATTTTTTAATGCATTATAAGTTTCGTAAACACCTTTTTGCCGGGAGGCGTTTCCAATATAAAGAATGGGAAGGCCGTTAGTGAAACCATGACGGTTTTTGAATGTGGCTATTCTTTCAGCAGCTATTTGGTATTGTTGTAAATCAAATGAATTATAAATCACTTTCACATTGCTGCATCCAATTCCTGATAAGTAATCTTTCCAATAAGTAGAAACTGTAATTACCAGATCCGTTTCGGGCAGCCGTTTTTTTAACTGCCTGAAAAACCATTGGTGACTCAATGAATTTTTAACCGCATGCTCATCAATATGATGAATCATGGCCACCGATTTCGTTTTGTTGCTAAGTTTTCCGAAAAGCAACGGAAAGGGTTCCATAATCACAACATCCGCCCCGGATCGCTGCTGCTGCATCCGCCACCAGTATAACGGCAATAATTCACCTGGTCTTTTTATAGAATGCTTATCAATGGAAACTTGGAATTTTTTTTGTAATGCTTTCGCTGCCTGGTAGTCATAGGCATTTCCACCATTGGCGGCATTCTGCAATTCACCTCTTTCGAAAGAGTTAAATATTACCGGTGACCGTGATTGCCAGAGAATGGTTGCCATGTAATTTACGATCAGGTTTTAAAATTACTCATTCCCCCCTGTTATCTGCAGTAATTCAGCATCAATAACCAAGGTGGCATAATGTTTAATCTGATCCCCGTCACCCGTGAGACCATAGGCTAAATGAGCAGGAATTATAAAAATGGCTTTATCGCCTTCATGTAATAATTTGACCCCTTCCTGAAGTCCGCTTGCAACATCCGATTTTCCAACTTTAAATTGTAATGCTCCTGTACTGTCGGAACTGTAAACGTTGGTTCCATCCAGCAATGAAATGGAATAGTTCAACCTGACTACATTCTCATTTTCGGCAGTCTTTTTTCCCTCACCGCGGTAGTAAACCTGGTAACGCAATCCTGTATTGGTGGTAGTCATTTTGTAATTCCTGATGCTGATGTAATTGTCAATTTCAAAAGCTTCGTCTTTTATAATTTGCTGTTGGTTCCTGATCAATCCTTCCTGCATATCGCCGGGATTTTTTTGAGGATTTTTTTCATTAGCAGATTTACACGAGGGAATCACCATTCCGTTGAGCCCAATTAAAAAACAAATCACAACCGGTAAGATACGTGCATTCATAAATGAAGTTCTTTTCACAACCACAAGTGTACTTTTAAATTGTGCCTTCAGGATTTAGCGCCTCTTTCATTCCCGGTAACAGTCCAAGAAATTTTGAAATGGTATTTTCAAGAGTTTCATTTGACCGGCCTCCAGCAGCATTACGATGACCTCCTCCGGAGAAATGCAAACGTGCCAGTTCATTTACACTGAAATCATCCTTTGAACGAAATGATATTTTAATCAAATGATCCCGTTCGCAAAAGTATGCTGCCATACGAACACCTTTTATGCCGAGTGCATAGTTTACAATTCCTTCCGTATCACCCGAACGATGATTAAATGCTTTCAGTTCTTCTTTGGTAGTAGCAATGTATGCAGTTTTATATTCAGGTAAAACTACCAGCTTATCCTTAATGCAATGCCCGAGAAAACGTGTTCTATCGAGCGAAAAATTATCATAAATATTCTCATGTATTTTAAAATTTGACGCTCCGGCTCGCATGAGTTCCGATATCACCATATGCGTATCCGCCGTCATGGAGGCAAAACGGAATGAACCTGTGTCAGTCATGATGCCGGTGTACAAACACTCCGCTACAGGTTGCGTAATCGCTTCCGGTCCTTCAAGTTGTAAAATGAAATAATAAATCAATTCACAGGTAGCACATGCTTCAGGAAATGAAAAGGTGAAGTCGCAAAAATTTTCCGGTTCCAGGTGATGATCAATAAGAATTTTCATGGCTTTTGAAGCCACCATATATTCGCTGTATTTTTCAACACGCGATGCGGTGTTAAAATCAAGGCAGAAGATCAGTTCCGCATTTTCAGTTAACAGTTTGGCTTTTGCAGGATGATATTCAAAATTGATTACAGTATCATGTCCGGGCATCCAGTACAAAAAATCAGGATAATCGCTGGGGGTAATTACCGTTACCTGGTGACCTTTATTACTTAGGTACTGATACAAAGCCAGAGATGAACCCATAGCATCACCATCAGGTTTATGATGAGTGGTGATGATGATTTTGCGGGGTTGGTTCAGAAACTCCCTGATCCTGAGTAGCTGACCGGTATCGAAATGAGGTATCATATTTATAGAAGTGTGCAAAAGTAATCATTCACAAGGGATTTTAATGAGTTTCAGTTCATTTCACCGGGTACACCATTCCTATTAAATTAAAAAATGGATTACCTTTGCACTCCGATTTTAACAGCTTAACTAAAAAAAACTTCAAAGTGGCTACAAACAGAACATTTACTATGCTAAAACCCGATGCCGTGGGAAACGGAAATATCGGTGCTATTCTCGACAAAATTACCGGCGCAGGTTTTAAGATTATTGCCATGAAATACTCTCGTCTCACCAATGAGACTGCAGGTTTGTTTTATGAAATACACAAGGAGCGTCCCTTCTACAAAGACCTTGTTACTTATATGTCATCAGGACCAATTGTTGCCGCAATCCTTGAAAAAGACAATGCAGTGGAAGATTTCAGAACACTTATAGGTGCAACTGATCCTGCAAAAGCAGCGCCCGGCACCATTCGGAACCTTTTTGCCAAATCTATCGAAGCGAACGCAGTTCATGGTTCCGATAGCGATGAAAATGCGGACCTGGAAGGCAATTTCTTTTTCTCCAAACTGGAGCGATTTTAAAATTTAAAACTTTTGTTGAAAAGCTGTCCTGCGGGATGGCTTTTTTTTCTTTTCCTTCCCGGGAAGGTTTACTGAAATATCACCTGTTTGAGATATTTCCCTCCCAGTTCCTTATTCATCAGATCAAGAATTTTTGAGCGCTGAAACTGGAGTTCTTCCCGCAAAGGTGCTGACGAGACACTGATGAAAAGTGTTTCTGACTTTATACGAATGTCAGTTGTGCGGTTGCAAATTGCATTTCCCATGGTATCTTCCCATGCTTTACGGATACGGACTTCGTTCAACTTGTCTCGCAAACGGTATTGATCGAGCAGTTGTTCGATAACTTCCTGCAAACTATTTTCATTGGATTTTCTCATAGTGTGGCCGGAATTTCAACGGTGTCATGTGCTACATGGAATAACCGGAGGGGCACATCAATTTGATGAAACACTTTTGCCACCCTGTCGGAATGTGAATCGGTAATAAAAAGCTGACCGAAGCCGTCACGACTGATCCACTCCATCAATCGCAAGACTCTTCCCTCGTCCAATTTATCGAAAATGTCGTCGAGCAACACTATGGGCTTTGAAAATCCTTTGTCACATAAAAATTTATAGTGTGCAAGTTTCAAGGCAATAACAATTGATTTTTGCTGTCCTTGTGAGGCAAACTTTTTGGCAGGATACCCTCTCAGGTTGAAGTGTAAATCATCCTTATGAATACCTCCTGTTGTGAATTGAAAATTAAGATCCTTCGATCGGTTGGTCAAAAGCAGTTCGGTAAAGGATTGGCCGTTGAGTTTTGATTCGTACACAATGGCAGCATTTTCATCACCGCCTGAAATGAAACTGAATAATGAATTAAAAAGTGGTTGAAATCCCTGTATAAATTCTATCCTTTTTTTATAAATTTTCTCCCCATAAGCAACAAGTTGTTCATCCCAGACTGCAAAGGAAGGCCAGTCAATTAACCCTTTTATAGCAGATTGTTTAAGCAGGCTATTCCGTTGCATGAGCACCTGATTATAACGGATGAGCGCATTGAGGTAATCGTGATCATACTGTGAAATTATGCTGTCGGTAAACTTCCGCCGGGTTTCACTTCCTTCAGTAATAAGTTCCTGGTCGGTAGGTGCAATCATTACAACAGGGAATGCCCCAATGTGATCGCTTAACCGTTCATATTCCTTTTGATTTCTTTTGAATTGTTTTTTTTGACCTGCCCGTATCCCACAATATACCGATTCTTCCAAACCATCAAAATTGAAATCACCCTGAATAAATAACATTTGTTCCCCATGACGGATATTAGGAGTATCTCCGGGATGAAAATAACTGCGTGTCATCGACAAATAATGAATGGCATCAAGCAGATTGGTCTTGCCACTTCCATTAGCTCCTGTAAAGCAATTTACACCTGGTGAAAGTTCCAGGGAAACTTCCGCATAATTCTTAAAATTTAACAAGTGAAGCCGTTCCAGATACATAATGCTGCAAAGTTAAGTAAGTGAAAGGATGATATAAGGTTAAATAGCAAAAGTCCTGTAAATCAAAGAGATGTGAGATGACGCCCCCTTTTTACAATTCTTGTTCGTTCACTATCAATGGTATGTGGATTGAATAACACTTTGGTGTGAATAACTTTTGATGCTGTATTGCTTCAGGGGCCCTTTTTCCGTAAATTTGTGAAAGATTCTCCGGTTAAAAAAGTGCATATGGAAGAAGACGACGAAGAGTTCGAAAACCAGGATGACCTCAATGAAAAAATTGAGCTATCGGTCAGCCGGTTTGAGGAGATGATCAGAAAGCAGGACCGGTATTTTTTTGATGTCGATGCCCTAATTAAAATCATTGATTTTTACATTGATAAAGTTGATTATAACAAGGCACTTGAAGTTGCCCGTTATGCATTCAGCCTGCATCCTAATTCCGTAAATTTTTTAATGAAGCAGGCGCACCTTTTTGCCATGACCGGACAGGATAAGCGGGCACTTGATACCCTTGACCGGATTGAACGCATTAGTCCATATGACCTGGAATTGCATATTATTCGCGGAAACATTTTTAATACCACCGGTCAGTTCAGCGCAGCACTGGAATGTTTCAAGAAAGCACTGCCACTGGTCGAGGTAAAAGATGAACTGTATTTCAGCATGGCCATTACCTACCAGAATATGCTGAATTATCCAAAAGCTATTGAGTATTTTAAGCTGGCCATTTCACAAAATCCAACCTACGAGCTGGCAATGGAAGAACTGTCGGCCTGTTTTGGAATTACCGGGAAACTTGCAGAGGGAGTTACTTACTTCCAGGAGATGATCAATAACGATCCTTACTCTTATGCCGCCTGGTATAATCTGGGTGATCTGCTTTGTCGCCAGGGTAATTTTGAGGAGTCGCTGCATGCATTTGATTATTGCATTCTTATTAAGGAAGATTTCGCTCCTGCCTATCTTGACCAGGCACATGTGTTGGCCATGTTAGGTCATTTTGAAGATGCCATACAGAAATACAAACAAACCTTTGAGTACTATAAACCCGACGGGATTACCTATTTCAACATCGCCGAATGCTACGAAAAGCTCGAACAGATGGATGAAGCCCGAACCTATTTTAAGAAAGCAGTAAAATTATTGCCTGATATGGCACAGGCCTGGTATGGCATTGCCATTACACTGGAGTTCGAAGAAAGATGGTATGAAGCCATTCACTATGTTCGGAAAGCTATAGAAAAAGATGAGCTGAATGGTGAGTATTGGTTGTTGCTGGGTGATTGCGAATTCAACCTCAATAACCTGTCAGAGGCAGAGACCTGTTATGTGAAAGTAACTGAAGACGAGCCAGACCTGATTGACGGCTGGTTGTCGTACGCCCATTTCCTCACCGAAACAGGTAAAGAAGAGGATGCAATTTTAATCACCGAACAAGGCCTGGGCTACCATCCCGACAGTGCTGAACTGTATTGCAGACAAACGGTGAATAATTATGTTTCAGGCAATGTGCAGGAAGCATACAGGTTGTTTGATATTGCTCTTGATAAAGATGCTGAAGCAGGTCTTATCCTTTTTGATATGCTTCAGGATTTAAAAAAAGATCAGGTGATCATCACCATGATTCACAACAAAAGAAAAAACACATGAATTTTTCAATAAATCAAATTCCTGACAGGTCCTCCCAACCACGTTCAGTTGGGCTTACTATGATTATGGATAAGGGATTAAGTGTCAGGGAAACTGAGGATTTTATTGACGGCAACAAACCTTATATCGATATTGTGAAACTGGGTTTCGGCAGTGCGATGATAACACCACGGCTTGCTGATAAACTAAAGTTATTCGCACAGGCCGATATTCCCGTTTATTTTGGCGGCACACTCCTGGAAGCTTTTCTGGTTAGAAATGATTTCAAAGGATACCTTGACTCCATCAGCCGTTATGGAGTTAAATACGCTGAAATTTCGGATGGTTCCATCACGCTTGCGCACGATGAAAAATGCAACCTGATAAAACGCCTTAAGAAACATGTTACAGTTATTTCTGAAGTTGGCAGCAAGGAAGAAGGTATTATCATTCATCCTACCCGCTGGATAGAAATGATGCAGAAAGAACTTGATGCCGGGGTGTGGAAAGTGATTGCAGAAGCAAGGGAAAGCGGAACAGTGGGGATATATCGTCCTAACGGTAAAGCACATGTGATGCTCATCAACAAAATTGTAAATAAGATACCCGTAGATAAAATTATCTGGGAAGCCCCGTTGAAACCTCAGCAGGTGTACCTGATAAAGTTATTCGGTGCCAATGTGAATTTAGGTAACATAGCACCCACCGAAGTGATTGCACTGGAATCGCTTCGCCTTGGATTAAGAAGTGATACGTTTTTTCAGTTTGTGAAAGAAACAAATAAAGAAATCTCCAGTGTTTCCTGATTATAGTTCAATTTTAATAAAATGAAGGAAGTAACAGTGCGGGAATTGAAACAGATGATGGATGAAAAAGTCGATTATCAACTCATTGATGTTCGCGAGGAACATGAATATGAAATGGCAAACCTTGGCGGGGAGTTAATCCCTCTTGGCACCATCCTGGATTCCTCCGACCGCATTTCTCACGATAAGCCGGTGATTATTTATTGCCGGAGTGGAGCCCGGAGTGCAGCAGCAGTTAAGGAACTCGAATCGCGTTTTGGATTTTCAAACCTGGCAAACTTAAAAGGCGGTATTATGGCATGGTCAAATGAAATTGATCCGCAAATGACGGTTTCGTAACCGGGAATTATTTTTAGTGCGTCTTTGGCAGTACGCAGAGCAAGGGTGGGTAAACACATTGTAAAGTGAAAAAAACATTTGGTCTTTTAGGTTATCCACTCTCCCATTCTTTTTCAAAAAAATATTTTACTGAAAAATTCCGCAATGCCGGAATGTCGGATATCTTCGAATATAAAAATTTTGAACTTGAATCCATTTCGAGTGTGACGGAATTGTTGCATAAAAATAATTTCATTTTCGGATTGAATGTTACCATCCCGTATAAAGAAAAAGTAATACACTACCTTGACGAACTCAGGGACGAAGCCAAAGATATTGGTGCGGTAAATACAATTGCCATTGAACGGAAGGGTTCTGAAATGAAAACAACAGGGTTCAATACGGATGTTACCGGGTTTTATGAAACGTTAAAACCTCTTTTAAAATCCCATCATTCAGCGGCTATGGTGTTAGGAACCGGGGGCGCCTCAAAAGCTGTAATTCATGCATTAGGGCAGTTGCAGCTACCGGTGCTGAAAGTAAGTCGGCATAATAATCCAGGGAATATTTCCTATAACGAAATCACCCGCTTTCATATCCGGCAATATCCGGTTATCATCAACACCACCCCACTGGGTACCTTTCCTAACATCGACCTATTCCCTGATATACCCTATGAATTTATTGGTCCGGAAAACCTCTTGTATGATTTGGTATACAATCCTGAAATGACGCAATTCCTTTTAAAGGGAAAACAACGGGGTGCTGCAACTGTCAATGGTTACGGCATGCTCGTGGCCCAGGCAGAGGCTTCATGGAAGATCTGGCAGCGCACTTTAACATTATGAAAATTGAACCCTGTTGCCGCTGGCAAGGACTCACATTTCCCAAAAAAAAGTTACTTTTGTTGAATAAACTTGTAAATAGATGATACAAAATCTGAATATCAGTCCTAAAACTAAATTTGTACTTGCAGTCATTGGACTTGTAGCCCTTACCCGTTTGCTGCCTCACCCGTTTAACTTTACTCCCATAGGTGCCATTGCTCTTTTTGCCGGTACTTATATCACCAATAAAAAACATGCTTTCCTGTTTCCTATAATTACACTATTAATCAGTGATATTTTAATTGAGATATTCACAGGTGCCGGTTTTTACCGGGATATGATTTTTGTGTACGGAAGCTTTGCTTTGATCACTGCTATCGGGTTTATTCTAAGAGGTCATGAACAGCGCCAGACGATCATGGTAGCCTCTCTGATTTCCTCAATACTGTTTTTCTTTCTCACCAATTTCGGAACCTGGCTCATGTATGACATGTATCCAAAAACTGCCGGAGGATTATTGACATGCTACATTGCCGGTATCCCGTTTTTTAAAGGTACTGTGATGGGAGATTTGTTTTACAACATCGTGCTGTTTGGATCCTATTCACTGGTTAGGTGGAGATTCCCTGTACTTGTAAGAGGTTAATTTCAGGAAATGCATCCGGAACCCGGAAAAACGTAATGCATGTTCCATTTTTTTCCGACTGACTACTCCATTATTGTCTTTTGTTGAACGTTAAGCGATAATTCCATAAAAATTGACTTTTAACATTGTTTTTACTATCTTTAGGGGTGATAAAGTATCGGCTCCTATCTATATCAAATGAAAACAGGATTTATTAGTTTTATGGTAGTACTGTTTTCAGTGTGCTTTACTGATTCATATGCCCAATCACGGTCGGCTGATCTTTTTCACGATGCTGAAGGAAATTCTTATCACCAGCTCTTCGTAGATTTTCATATAGTAGAAATCATTGAGATGAAATATATGGTCGACGATACTCCGGTTGATGGTGAAATTTCAACAGACGGTTATTCTGTGATCATCAAAAATTATCCCGGTGACCGATCAGTGAAGCTTATTATTAAGGATGATGCCGGAGCTCAAAAGGAAGTAATTAAGAGCCGTTGTTTTATTGATCCGGTAATTCTTGAATTATAAACAGGTAACGTGTTTGTCTTTAAGGATATTTAACAGTAAAACTCAAAATCTATTTAATCTGTTGACTTGCCGGAATTTCCATTTCCAGCTTAATTTTTTAAGCCTGTTAACAATTCGCTTATCCCGAATGAAATTTGAAAAGTATTCTTCCCTCTTGAAATTGAAACAACGAAAAAGACATTAAGATAGAGTTTTGGGACTGCGATTAGGATACGTAGCCTTTAGTGAGTAGTTATGGACAAGTTTAAAAAACTTGACAACCTGAAAAATTTAACTTTGCACATCTTGACAATTATTCACGATTGAGGAGAACAAAAATAAAAGTGGAGACCAGCGACCATGTAAAAACGGGGCGACACCGAAAAGCCATACGAGTAGGAAATAAACGTAAAAAATATCATTATGCCAAGGTATGTAATTGAAAGAGAAATTCCAGGTGCTGGCAAATTATCTGCCGAACAGCTAAAAGGTATTTCACAAACTTCTTGTGGAGTATTAAGTAACATGGGGCCACAAATTCAGTGGTTACAAAGTTATGTGACAGGGGATAAAATTTACTGTGTCTACATAGCGCCTAACGAAGAAATGGTTCGTGAACACGCAATGCAAGGTGGCTTTCCCGCAAATTCAGTAAGTGAAGTCATGACAATTATTGACCCGACAACAGCAGAATAATTTACGGTGACAAATTAATATGACAAATCTGTTGGACAGTCAATATGAAAACCTGCCCTTACAGGTGTTTGGTAAAAAAGCGGGTTCAGTGCCTAGACTCCTGGAACGCACATGGACTTCCTGTAAAAGTTCAATATAATTTACCCATTAGATTTTGAATAAGATCGCAGTGGCCAACATCGCATAACAGCCGGTGTTGCGCAATATTTAATATTTTCCTCGAAACCATTAA
>JALYQW010000057.1 GCA_030855635.1 Bacteroidota bacterium
GCTGGAGCGGGTGAAGTATTTACTTTCTCCAGATCAATCGTCCGGAAACCACCTTTGGTTGAAAGCGATACAGCATTCCTTTCGAGCTCAGAAATGAATTTTTCAACTATAGCCTCATAACCTTGCATCAACCGGGCGTGATGCATCATAGCGCCCGTTACCCGGGGATTGATCTGCTCAAGTACCGGAATGACTTTGTTCCTGATCAAATTGCGTTGATAATAAAGTTCCGCGTTGCTGGCATCTTCCCTCCACGAAAGTTGGTTAACCTCAGCATAATGAACCAGCTCATTTTTGGTGGCAAATAATAAGGGCCTGATCACTTTTCCATGCACTGCACGTATGCCATGCATTCCGGCCAGACCGGTACCTTTAACCAGGTTCAATAGCATGGTTTCAGCAACATCATTGGCATGATGTGCTACAGCAATTGCATCGTAGTTAAATGCAGTTACTAATTTTTCAAGCCATTCATAACGGAGTTGCCTCGCCGCCATTTGAATGGATATTTGATTGGTAGTGGCAAATTCCTGTGTAGCAAAGCGGGTGTTGTGAAACAAAAAATTTGTGTGCCCGGCGAGATCACGTACAAAGTCTTCATCACCCAGTGAAGCTTCATCACGTAACTGAAAATTACAGTGCGCTACAGCGCATTCCATTCCTGATCGCTTGAAAAGATGCAGCATGACCACGGAGTCGATTCCTCCACTTACTGCGAGCACAAATTTTTGTCCGGGATGGATACGGCAACGGTTAATAAAAAAATCCTGAAAACGTTCAAATAGCATGTTTATTCGAAATTTCATTTATAAATCTTCCGGCATCAATACCTAATGCTTCCAGTTGCGGTTTTAGCTTAGCCAATGTTTCCATGTATTCACTTTCAGGATCACTTGCTGCGGTAATAGCGCTTCCGGCTGCTACAGTAGCCTTTCCTGAATTTTGCTGAAGCATGATACTTCGTATCACCACATTAAAATCAAAATCTCCTTCAGGATTAATATATCCAATGGTGCCTGAATACAATGACCTTTTAAAGTTTTCATGTTCATCGATCAGTTTCATAGCACTGATTTTGGGTGCACCGGTCATACTTCCCATAGGGAACAGCGCGCGTATAATTTTCGTAAAGTTAATTTCGTTCTTTAAGGTACAGCATACGGTTGAAATCAATTGGTGAACTTTAGGAAAAGTATACACACCACAAAGTTCTTTCACGTGAACGGAACCTTTTGTTGCCACCTTTGATAAATCATTCCTTACCAGGTCAACAATCATAATGTTTTCTGATCGTTCTTTGGCGCTGGAAGCGAGCAGCTTTCTGTTGTTTACATCATCAGTAATGTTTTCACCTCTTGCAGCGGTTCCTTTAATCGGTTGCGAAATTAGCAGGTTGCCTCTTTTGGCAAGAAACCGTTCCGGACTTGCACAAAGCACGTACCGGTCATTGTTCCGGTAAAAGCAAGAAAATGGATTAGGGGAAATGGAATTTATTTTCCTGAAAAGTGTCACGGGATTAATGCTCCCGGTCTCAACCTGCACTTCATGACAATAATTAATTTCATAAATGTCGCCACGGCGAATATGCTCCAACAACTTGCCGACATGCCGGAGATAAGTATCACGGTTGAGAATATATGAAATTGAAGAGACATCAGAAATTTCTTCTTCTGCCGAGGTTACCGCTTTTAACAGAATCGATTGCCATAAGGCATGGGGATCGAGGTTGTCGATAACAGTAAGTTCACTTTCGGTGGCAATAATAATATGCTTTGCGGAGAAAAAATGAAAAAGCGGGAACCCGTTATGATCGGGATTGGATGATTCGAGCTTTTCTAAATTATTCTTTAGATCGTAAGTCAGCGATCCAAAAACCCATGCTCCACTTTGGTGTGCAAGGTCCATGAAATTTTGTAAATCTTCGAGGGTGTGCTGATCACTTTGCGAATACGAAACCACATCCGCGGCAGCGATATAGGAATAACGCGTTCCTGTAACAGGAGTAGGTAAGCCGGTATCGGGGTTACTATCAAGAAAAACAGCATGCTGGAAGGAACTGATAAATTCGAGTACGCGATCCTTATATTCTTCCGGATTACATTTTAATGTGAATTGAGGAAACATAGCATCCTGTAAAGGCACTAAGGTAGTTAAAAAAAGGAAATGCTGTTTTGTTCCTACTAATTATTAGCGGAAGATAAATAGACTCCTTTGGAAATATACCCGATTTTATTTAGCAGCAACAGCGGAATCAAAAACTCCTTTGGAGGTGACTTCTTTCCAGACTTTACCAACCCCTTCTTCGAGAGGAATTTTATGTTTCCATCCCAGGTTGTGAATGGCACTTACATCAAGCAATTTGCGTGGGGTGCCGTCAGGTTTTGACGCATCAAAACGAAGGGAGCCGTTAAACCCGCTCACTTTTTTTATCAGTTCAGCCAGTTCCGCAATGGTAAGATCAATGCCGGTTCCAATATTCAAAAATCCTGAATCACTGTAATTATTCATAATAAAAAAACAGGCATCTGCCAGGTCATCTACATGAAGAAATTCACGCATCGGTTTTCCGCTGCCCCATATTTCAACTTCATTTTTTCCATCGCGTATAGCTTCAAAAAACTTTCTCATGAGTGCGGGTAGCACGTGAGAATTTTTTAAATCATAGTTATCATTAGGACCATAAAGATTGGTAGGCATTACCGAAATAAAATCGCATCCGTACTGTGAACGGTATGCTTCACACATTTTTAATCCCGCAATTTTTGCTATGGCATAAGGTTCATTGGTCTGCTCCAGCGCTCCGGTCAGTAAATAAGCTTCTTTAATTGGCTGGGGACACATTTTCGGATAAATGCAGGATGATCCGAGGAACAATAATTTTTTAACTTTTGTTTGATAGGCCTGCTGAATCACATTAGATTGGATCATCAGGTTTTCATACAAGAAATCGGCACGGTAGGTATTGTTTGCAACGATTCCGCCAACTTTCGCAGCAGCAAGAAAAACATACTGAGGGTTTTCTTCACGGAAAAATTCCGTAACGGCTTCCTGGTTCCGTAAATCAAGTTCCTTTGAGGTCCGTAGCACGAGGTTATTGAACCCTTCCGACTGTAATTTTCTGACGATCGCAGAACCCACCATTCCTCGGTGACCGGCAACATATATTTTTGAATCTTTATCCACTTTAAAATCTATTAATCGATATAAATTATTTTTCATGGCGTGATAATTACCATTGAATCAGCCTTCGTGATAATTAATAATCTCATGTCCTCCTTGTTGCAGGTATTTATCCCTGTTAAACAATTTCAGATCATAAGCGACCATTTCACTGATGATCTCACTCAGGCTGTGTTTGGGTTCCCATCCTAATTTTTCTTTAGCTTTTGCAGGATCACCTATAAGTATTTCAACTTCGGCGGGACGGTAATAATTTTTATCAATGCGCATCACTACTTTTCCTTTCTCGACCGGATAAAGCGGGTTGGCTGCGTTTTTTACAATAGCGATTTCCTCTTCTTCTTTACCCTGGAATTCCAATTCCACACCGATTTCATGAAATGCTTTAATGATAAATTCGCGGACCGTAGTAGTTACGCCGGTTGCCACCACAAAATCTTCCGGTTTTTCCGTTTGCAGCATCATCCACATAGCTTCCACATAATCCTTTGCGTGACCCCAGTCGCGCTTGGCATCAATATTCCCCATATAAACACAATCCTGTAGTCCTAAGGCAATCCGGGCAACCGCACGGGTAACTTTCCGGGTTACAAAAGTTTCACCGCGGAGTGGTGACTCGTGGTTGAACAGAATTCCGTTAACGGCGAACATATTATAAGATTCCCTGTAATTGATAATGATCCAGTAGGCATACAGTTTAGCTACCGCATAAGGGGAGCGGGGATAAAAAGGTGTGGTTTCCCTTTGGGGAATTTCCTGCACCAAACCATATAATTCAGAAGTAGAAGCCTGGTAAATTTTAGTCTTTTGGGTAAGGCCCAGCAAACGAACCGCTTCAAGAACCCTTAATACTCCAATGCCATCTGCATTTGCCGTATATTCAGGGGTTTCGAAACTAACTTTCACGTGCGACATGGCGCCCAGGTTATAAATCTCATCGGGTTGTACCTCCTGGATGATCCTGATAATATTAGTAGAATCAGTGAGATCACCGTAATGCATCTTAAACCTCACATTATTTTCATGCTGGTCGAGGTAAAGATGATCTACCCGCTGGGTATTAAAAAGGGAACTGCGCCGCTTGATTCCATGCACCATATACCCTTTTTCGAGTAGCAATTCTGCAAGGTAAGCCCCATCCTGGCCGGTTATCCCGGTAATTAATGCTGTTTTCATGAGTTAAAGAAAGGTAAAATCAGGGTTCTGATCAATAAATTTAACGGGTTAACGTTTCTACCGGGATTTAGTTGCACATGCTCCCGGCATCACCGGGAAGATTCTGGTTCATCAATTTGAGACCATTTGTCTGCGGGGAATTCTTAATTTTGTGCAAAACTACATAGAAAATTCCCGTTTATAAGCCTGAAGTTGTGGATCAACCTTATAACTTTATGCATTGAATGGCCGTAAAAGTTAGTTCCCAATACAGAAAACATAAAGTATGAGTAAACCCACCGGAAGTAACGCAATTATTGATCAAAAGGATATTAAGAAATCCATTGTCCTGGTTCTCAAGAACTGGTACTGGTTTATCCTGTTTTTGGGTCTGGGTGTGGGAGGATCAGTCCTCTATCTGTATAAGGCCACTAAATATTATGGCGCCACCGCCAAAATACTTGTTAAACCTCAGAAAAATGCGTTTAAAGATGCCCTGAGTGCCTCACTCTCTTCTGGTCCGTCAAAAGATGAAATTGCCAATGAAGTCGAGGTTCTCTATTCTTCCAGTCTTATTAATGAAGTTATTTCCAAGTTAAACCTGGATATCTCCTATTTTATTGAAGGCCGACTAAAAACAGGTGAAATTTATCAAGGACGACCATTCCTGGTTGAAGGCAAAGTGATTGACCCTGAATATTATGGAGTTCCTTTTAATGTGAGTGTGATCAATCCGAAAAGCTTTCGGCTCACCGTAAACAGTAATGGGTTGAATTACAGTTCTATCCATAAATTTGGAGAGGCTGTTATCAACGACCGGTTTTCAGTGCTGATAACACCTGACTCCAGCATCATTGGAAAAAATAACAGTATCATCAGTGAGACAAAATATCTTTTTAAGATCAATGACCGAGCCTACCTCATTAAAAAATATCAAAAATCACTACGCCTTTCCTATGAGGAAGAGGCTACGGTTATTAATATTTTTATTGAAGATGAAGTTGCTGAAAAAGCAGTGAATTTCCTGAAAACTCTTACTGAACAATATATCGCCAATACCGTTTCCACTCAGAAAGAGATCAATGAAAATACACTGGCCTTTATTGATGGTCAATTAAAAGACGTTGAAGATATCCTAAATGGTGTGGAATCCAACCTGGAAAAGTTCCAGCAATCGAGTTCTTCCATGAACCCTGAAAATGAACAGGGTGTTTATCTCCAGCAAAAAGTTGATTTCGAAAATGAGCAGGCGCGTTATACCATGCAATTGCGTACAGTAGATTACATTTACGAACAACTCACTACCGGTGCGGAAGTAGCTGCCATTTCTCCATCCATGCTTGGTGATTCTCCCGATCCCGCTCTGGGAAGTGCCTTTATGGAACTCAATGCACTCATCCAAAGAAAAACCAACCTGTTATTCAGTAATACTCCCAGCAGTCCTTTAGTAACCGAAATCGACGCCCAAATTTCAATCGCACGTCAGTCGCTTATTGCCAGCGTTATGAATATGCGAAGAAGTCTGGTAGTGAAAATTAATTCGCTTTCCTCTCAACTGGGCCAGTTCCAGGGAGCGATGCGACAAATGCCTTCTACCATGCGGGGATTGGTTAACATTAACAGGAAAGTAGAGATTAATGAAAAAATTTATTTGTTCCTGCTTGAAACAAGAGCGCAAACAGTAATTGAAAAAGCCGGCATTGTGGCCGATAAAATTGTTCTTGAGCCGGCAACAACAACAGGGCTGGAAAAACCAATTAGAGAAAAAATTCTTCTTGCCGGATTTGGTATCGGTTTCGCATTGTCATTCCTTCTAATCTTTCTGAAAAGTATTTTCTATAATTATATTCAGACAAAAGAAGATCTTACTGAGATATCAACTCTCCCTGTTATTGGTGTTATTGGAAAAAGCAAGGAAGCTAAAGATGATTACCTCATCGTTGATAAATATCCGCAATCACTCACCAGTGAATCGTATCGTGTAGTCCGCACTAACCTCTCCTATTTCAGTCCTAAGGCTACGAGCAAAGTAGTGCTCTTTACCTCTACCGTGGCAGGAGAGGGTAAAACATTCAATGCAATCAATACAGGAACCATCCTGGCAAAGACCAAGAAAAAAGTAATTCTTGTCGACCTCGATTTACACAAACCTAAACAGGCCAATGCATTTAATCTGAAGAATGATATTGGAGTTACATCTTACCTGGTAGGAAAAGCAAGGCTTGCTGATATTATTAAAGAAACTCCTATTGAGAATCTCCAGGTTGTTCTCACGGGCCCACGCACCCCGAATGCTTCGGAATTGATTGTGGATCCCATGCTGGAAGAGATGATCAAAGAACTTAAGACCATGTATGATTATGTAATCCTGGATACGCCTCCGGTAGGATTGCTTTCAGATGCCCTGGCGCTTATGAAATTCTCTGATCTGAACATTTATGTATTAAAGGCCGGGTTCTCCAAAAAAGATTTCGTTGATATCGCTCACCAGATTGTTGAGAAAAACAATGTGAAACATATGGTCTTCCTGTTAAATAATGTAAATGTGAAAAATATTCCAGCCGGCTATGGCGGAGGATATTACAAATAACTTTTAAAATTTCCTGCAGGATTACAATGTATAATGAGTGAAGAGCAACTATCAGCAGACAGTAAACGAAATGCATTTTTAAACGCGCTGCGAAGCGTACGCAAACACACCAATCCTGCCCAGAAACGTAAGATCGGCGGGTTGAGCATATTGGTTTTTATTTCCGCTATCCTGGATGTGGTAGGACTTGCAGCAGTACTTCCTTTGATAAAGGCCGGCTCCGAACCGGAGATGATTCAATCGAATCAATACCTGAAAGCGATTTATGATTTCATGGAATTCACGTCTGAAAAAACATTCGTGTTATTCATGATCGCCTGCCTTTTTTCCTATTTTATTGTTAAAACAGGATTTGGAATTTTTGTAAGCTGGATGCAAGCGCGCATCACTGCTGATATTGCTTTAACCGTTACTGAAAAACAATTTTCTAAATATTACCAGCTCGATTACCTCGATTACAACAGCATCAAATCATCGCTGATGATACGGAACATACTTTATAATCCGACTACGTATGTGCAGTGGATTATCAATCCGCTCACCATGATTTTATCAGAAACATTTATCGTGGTGCTGATTGTTTTCGCCATTGCATTTTATGATTTATTTCTTTTTGGTTTTATCATCGTTACCATCGGCCCCGCCACATATATGGTGTACGCAGCGTTGAAAAAAAGAGGAATCCGGATTGGCAACGGACTTGATGAAGTTTTCCCATATGCACTAAGCACCCTGACTGAAGCCATCAATGGCTACATTGATATTAAAATTTCCGGCAAGGAATCACGCTACAAGGAGCGTTACCTGAAACATCTTAAAAATTACCAGGAACTGCAGCAAAGCAGCAACCTGTTAAGTCAGATACCTCTTCGCACCAATGAATTAATAGCATTGCTAGGAATCGTATTGATTTTCCTTTACGCTATGTTCCTCACCAACAAACAAACAGATGTGTTGATTATGGTGGGTGCATTTGCCGCGGCTGCCTACCGGTTAATGCCTTCGATGAGCCGGCTTTTAAATTCCTTTATGTACATCGGTAAAAATCAGCGAACCCTGGATAACCTCGATATATACGAAGATCTTCTGAAAAACGAAGTACCTGTGGGCAAACCGTCACCGGTAACATTTAATGAGTCCATTACTTTCAGGAATGTTTCCTTTACATTTCCACACTCTGAAAAGCCTGTTATTAATAATCTGAGTTTCGAAATTAAAAAAGGTGAGAAAGTTGGATTTATAGGAGTTTCAGGTTCCGGGAAAACTACTATCATGAACCTGCTGCTGCGTTTTTACAAAGAAGATTCAGGAGCGGTGATGGTGGATGGAGTGGCTTTGAAAAATGAACATACCGCACATTGGAGAGATCACATCGGTTATGTGAAACAGGATATTTTCCTGCTCGATGGTACCATCCGTGAAAATATTACATTGGGTGATCCTCACGTTGATGAGCAACTTTTAAAGACTGTTATTATACAAGCTTCCCTGAAACAAATGGTAGATAAAATGCCCGATGGCATGAACAGTCTTATTGGCGAAAAAGGCGCAAATCTTTCAGGAGGTCAGCGGCAACGCATTGGCATTGCACGATCGCTTTACCGGAACGCCGATATTCTTATCTTTGATGAAGCTACAAGTGCGCTCGATAATGTTACCGAAAACGAGGTTACCGAATCAATTGATGCATTATCGAATGCCAATAAAACCATACTTATTATTGCTCACCGTATCACCACCCTTCGCAATTGCGACAGAATTTATGAATTAAAAAATGGTTCTGTAGCAGGAATACACAAATACAAGGACCTGATAACACAGGTACTTTCCTAATATGCTTGAACGAATATTTACCCAGATACGATACCGGTTTTTTGATTATTCAGGCAAACCGAAAAATACAAAGACTCATGCAACCGACCACCTGGCCGATGCACTGAACTGGTTCCAGGCAAGTCTTTTGCCCGAAGGCGGTGGTGCGGCCAAATATTCCATGATGACCCATAATATGTCACATGGCTATCCTTTGTCGACAGCTAACTGGGTGCCGGTTTTATCACGAATAAAATCTTATTATCCCGAAGTATACAATCGCATTTTCACCAATCCTGATACGATTAGGGAACTGGCAAACTGGGTGTTACGAACACAACGACGTGATGGGACTTTTCCTGCTTCTTATGGCGATTTCATGAACCAGCCCCCTCGGGTTTTCAACAATGGATCAATAATTCACAGCCTGTTAGATCACCATAACGACCTGGGAGGTAATGATCTGCTGGAAGCCTGTATCAAAAGTGCCGAATGGTTGCTTAAAGTCCAGTCGGCCGACGGAAGCTGGCGACAATTTACCTTTCACCAGTTGAGCTCCAATACCATCACGGCTGCTGCGCTGATACGTCTGGCAGGCATTACCGGCGATAAAAAGTACCTGGAAGCGGGTGAAAAAAACATCGAATTTGCACTGGATCTTCAAAGCGAAAATGGGTATTTCAAAGGCAATGGATTTGATTCAACCGGATCAGCCTTTACCATCACTATTGGATACGCTATAGCGGGAATTCTTGATGCAGGTATTTTAACCGGGAATGAAAAATGGAAAAATGCAGCTAAAAAAGGACTCATTCCTGTGCTGAACAATGTAGGACCCCATGGATTTTTAGTAGGGGAACTTGATGAAAATTTTAATTCCAATGCCAGTTTTTCCTGCCTTCCGGGAAGTTGTCTCCTGGCTTTGACTACCTATAAACTGGCTTCACTGGAGGCCAATGCCGGTTTAAAGGCCAAAGCAGACCTGATCACTGATTATGTGAAGGGCAGACAAATGGAGTCTAAAATGCCATTGATTCATGGAGGTATTTCAGGATCCTGGCCAATCAGTGGCAACTATTGTTCTTATGAAATTACCAGCTGGGGCGTGCGCTATTTCGTGGAAGCACTGATGATGCAGGATTCCATGCGCTAACAGGCTGATTCCTAAAGCCCATTTATCTTCCTTCCGGCAAGAACATTTTCAGGATTGATGCGTAAGAATCCATCCCTGAATGTGGAGGGTAATTAATAATTTTACATTTTAATAAATGCAAACCAAATGTCCCGAATTCTGATAGTTGTTGGAACCCGACCGAACTTTATAAAAGTCACCCAATTTAAAAAAGTTAATGAACAGTTAGGATCTCCATTTGATATAAAAATTGTGCACACCGGGCAACATTATGATGATAAAATGGCCGATGTGTTTTTTCGCCAATTTGAACTAACTCCTGATTATTTCCTGAATATCCCTGCTGATTCAGCAAATACTCAAATGGCTGAAATCATGATCCGCCTTGAAAAAGTGGTAAAGGAATTTCAACCTGCCTTAGTTATGGTGGTTGGCGATGTCAATTCCACCTTTGCTGCGGCCCTGAC